>JANXZW010000013.1 GCA_025355305.1 Actinomycetes bacterium
AGTGATTCCACGGGGTATTAACTCCCCCTCCTCCACCTGGGCGAGCGATAAAAACAACAAGCCGGCGCTTCCCGCCTATTTCAAGGATGCACGTATTCTTAGATTGTGCGTCAAGATTCCACTCTCCCGCCCGAACCAAACTATTGAGCTCAAGAGCAGTCTTCGGCCACGCGCCTTTGCCATTTCTGTACTCCGAACCGGCCCACGATCCCCATTCAGATGGCATATTTTCTCCAAAAACTCTTACAAACGTCTTAGCCGTTTTTATTCCTGCCACAAATATTATTTCAGCGGGGGATATCTCCATTATTTTGTCAAACCACTTATTCGTGCAGTGCGGTAAAGCTTGAGGTACTCCGGCCTCACTCTTGGACTTGCAATGCACCAATTCGGTCATCACGTAATCCGAAATGGCACTCGTTTCTTCCACGGGCTTCCCAATTACGAAAGCTGCAAATTCACGGACCCAGTTCCAATGTTTGACGCTGCCCGATAGTTTGCCATCAGTGCTGATTGTTCTATCTCTTATAGATTTCAGAGGCGAGTCCATAGCGCCAAACTTGCGACCAGTTGAAGTAGTAAATCTTTCCGCGCCAAATAGGGAAATGTCTTCATCACACCACTCTTTCTCGTTCCAATTCGGAAAATTTTCGAGGAGATCAAAACTTGGGTTTGATGATAAGAACATAATCTTTGCGGTTGCTAAATCTCCCGTCCAAGATTCTGGGCGATGCAATTTGCTACTCTTGACCTCGGTGATTGGTGGAATGTGTTGCTTTGCCTGCCAATCAACGACTTTATGACATGGGTGATTCTGGTCATTGACCGCATTACAGACATCCGAACATGAGGCTATTGCTAGCGCCAAATTCTTTTCCTTTTGGTTAGCCATCGCTTATCTCACTCTCTCTTCATAACGGGATGGACTTTTTGCGAGCTCCAGAGCAACCTTTGCCCAGATCTCAGGCGTTCTCGTATCCGGTAGGTAACCTCCAGCACCTCCTAAAAGTATTGGTAAATCTGGAAAACGGTCTCGAATTCTTCTTGCAACCTCCACGTACCCTTCGACTGAATATTCCAGATTAGTGAGTGGATCTTCCTCATGACCATCCGCCCCACAGGTGATGAAGAGTAAATCAGGAGTCCAATCCCAGATTCGTTCCCGTGCTCCGACAATTTGAATAAAATCATCGACAGCTTGGAGTAACTCCAGATCTGAGGCAGCGGGCGGAAGTGGAAAGTTATAGAAATTGCCTAGGGAACTTTCTAGTCCTGTACCGGGAAAGATTCCCCGTTCGTGGATCGAGAACGTCACGGCTCGGGAGTTTCTCGCCAGAAGATTTTCGACCCCATCACCATGATGTCCATCGATATCCAAAATTAGTACATTGAGTCCATAGTCCCGTGTCGCAATCTCGGCGGCGATGGCAAAATCGTTAAAGACGCAAAATCCTGACGATTGATCATATTGAGCGTGATGCTTAGCTCCAGGAAAGTGGACCGCTAATTTTGTCTTCTCTTGCAAGAGAAGTTCGAGAGCGAAAAGCGTCCCACCAACAAAGAGCGAAGCGAGGTGGGAAAGATCCGAACGTTGCCCACTCCATTCACCGGAACGGTGCTCGGTCAGTACTTGTTCAATGTAATGAGGGGCATGAACTCTTTGGAGTTCCTGAGTCGTAACTAGGCGCGGAAATTCCTCGACGAGCTCGACGTCTTCCTCGTGGGCCAACTGGAGAAGCAGATTTCTTCCATTGTCGAAACGGCGCCCCTGCGTGGGGTGGCTCGCGTCGAAGACCCATTTAAGATACTCATTAGAATGAACGAGATAGATAGGAGTCGACTTTTTAACCATTAGGAAGCCTCCTTTATCAAATCTTCCGCGGATTTCAGGAAGTTCTCCCCTTCCGAAGCCAACCATGAAACATATTCTCGATTGAATAGCGCAAGATCCCCTCTTTCTTTTCGAATCTTTGCAATGGCAGATTGCACATCTAAACCATTCATCATCAGGATGAGAGCGGTGACGAGGCCTGATCTATTGAGACCCGCCTGGCAGCGGACCAAAACTCGGTCCCCTGCCTTCCAGCGCTTGTACCCGAACTCGACCGCCTCTCTGAGGCGAGCAAGGTCAATCTCTCTGATGGAAGCATCAGGAATTCCATAGCGGAACTCCTGAACGTTCCACTCTGCGGGCCTAGCCCACGCATACATCGTGACGATCGCTTGAAAGCGCGCCTCGCTGGCGGAGCGATAGGGAGCAGCGACTTGGATGACATCATCGTCATCGGTACCTCCCATGAAGAGGTTTTCGAGAATTTCCGAGTAGAGCGATGTGGGTTCGTAACTCATCCCGACCCCTTAGTTATTCTCTTGAGAGGAGTCAGAGTTGAGACTCTCTTCAGCCTGGCGGTTATTGCGAGATCGCGTCTTTTGAGAATATGACTCCGTCATCCGCTTTTGAGAATAGACGATTTCTTCATTTTCGGCGGTCTCGGCAAGGGTCTCGATTGCCTCTGCTTCAGCAATGATGATTGCTAGCGAACTGGCGCTGCCTTCATCAGTTACCGGTATGAGCGAAGCATCCCGGCGGAGTTTGGCAGCAGTGCCTTTGAGGCGATCTGAAGCTTCTTTGGTTTTGCCACTAGCAAGATCTTCGATTGCCTGTGCTTTTGCAACTTGAGCATCAAGAATTAGTCTTTCAGCTCGCACAATTTGATTTGCAATTCGACCAGAAGCTACATCCGCTGGAACTACATTTACGTTGACGGGCAGGGTAATGGACATTTCTTGGCGTTCAGCTAGATCGAGGTATTCGATCGTCAGATCCGCAATCTGGCAGAGTCCCAAATTCGCTATGCCTGGAACTGGAATCTCGACAACGAATCGTCGATTCTCACCGCTGTAAAGGTCACCTAGTTGGACCACATATGTTCCGTTATCGATGAAGTAGGGCAACCTTTGCAGGATTTCAATTGCAGGAGCACCCATAAGCGCGGAGGTCGGTGTAATACGGAGAACCGTATTAACAACTGCCTTGTCGAGAAGATCTTCGACCTCGGCAGCAATCGCCCCAACAGCCTCATCTACCGTGGCGGCAAAGCGATGCGCACCTCCACCTCCTTGGGCAAGAGCTTCTAGTATGGTCTCGTCATACCCATTTCCAAGTCCGATAGTTGAAGTTGAAATACTCTCGGTTGCGGCCTTAACAGCGACCTCCGTAAAAAATTTGGGATCAGTTTCACCTGAATTGGCATGGCCATCTGAGATCAGAAGGAGGGTCGAGCCTCCCGTAGATTTCACGCGCTTCAATTCACGAATTCCCATGAGATATCCCGAGGCGATATCCGTAGAACCGCCGGTTTGCATCTCTACAATCGCCTTCTTCAATGCAGGGAGCTCGTGACAAGCCATTGTTCGAGTGGGAACAACGACGGTGGAGGTGTCGTCAAAAGCGACGAGTCCAAAGGAATCTTGCGGTGCCAGTCGATCGACGAGCCTCAGAACCGACGCTTTCGCCGCTTCCAAGGGATGGCCTGACATAGAGCCGGAGCGGTCTAAGACAACCTGGACAGCCTGTCCGGGTCGATTAGCGTGAAAGGGATTGACTGGGGCGGTGAGGTCGAGCATGAGCGTCACTTTGTCGGTTGCTTCTAGAGCGACCATATCTACATCGAGCAGAGCTTGAATTTTCATCTGTATCTCCATCTGTCTAGGTTTTTTGCTTCTTATAGTGGTAAACGAAAAGAGGGGTCGATAGTCAATGAACTCTCGAGGGAGCCCTCACACCCGCGCTTGAAGAGGGGTGACGACCAAACAGAGGATCAGAAGAGGAATCTGTTCAGTGAGTTAATACGGAGGTAAGGCCTGGTTTGGCGGCCTAGTGAGTAGCGGGCTAGCTGGGTATCGGCGCCGCGAGAGCAGGGTGAATGATTCTTGAGCGCATTCTTACCCCTCCTCCCGTTGTTTCAAGAAATATAACAGGAGGCACTGACATTAAGTTCTAGTTTGAATCTCTTCCTGAATGAACGAGCTTCTCGCGAACCTTTCGACGAATTTGACCTAATTTCGTAGCAACGACTCTCCCTGAGGCATAACCCAGGTCTCCGGCAATTTGGGCATTTTCAAATCCAGCCGCAGATAGAAGCAGGATCTCTTTTTCTCTCTCTACCAACACCTCTAGAACTTCTTCTACGGATTCCTGTAAATTTAGAGTATCTGATGGTTCTCCCAAGGCGTGAGAAAGCATTTCCCGATCCCAATCAGATTCTGTAAAAATCCGGAGATCTGCACCGCCGTGTCTAGATAATTTCCTAAACCGATCAACATACTGGCGAGAAATAGTAAGAGCCAACCACGCTTCTACATTCGCTGGACGCTGGTTTTGATTTAACAATTTTTCAATTGCAGTTGCCGCATAATCATCGGCACCCAGAGTTGGAGACATTCGCCTTGCTCGAGAAATGCGAATTGCTGTTGCAACCCAGCTTCCCCATTCAGCCTCCGTAACCTCTTCGCGCCAAGACATTAAAGCCGTCCTCCAGCCGATCCATCCTGCGAAATTCTCTGACTGAGCCAGACTGGAAAGATAAAGAGCACGATGAGCATCGTCGCAACAACATTGACGATCGGCGCTTGATTAGGCCTAAAGAGATTATTGAATATCCACTGCGGCAAGGTTTCAGTCCCTGGGCCCGCAGTAAAAGTCGTTACAACGATCTCATCAAACGAGAGCGCGAAGGCGAGTAACCCGCCTGCCACGAGCGCAGAACGAATGAGTGGAAAAGTTATATAACGAAATGTTTGAAAGATATTCGCCCCGAGGTCCTGTGAAGCCTCTTCTAAACTCTGCCCCAAGCGACGCAGGCGGGCAAGAACATTGTTATAGACAACGACGATACAGAATGTTGCATGACCTACTACTACAGTCCAAAGTGCCAACTGCTTGTTGAATGGGTCGAGAAAGGTATGAAAGGTCGTGTTGAGCGCGATTCCGGTAATTATTCCTGGAAGCGCAATCGGGAAGATGACGAGAAGGGAGAGCGTGTTCTTACCGTAGAAAGAGTAGCGCGAGACTGCGAAGGCGATACAAGTACCCAGAACCAGTGCGATAACCGTCGCACCAATTCCAACTTTGACTGAACTCATAATGGCGGGCAGCACTCCATTGTTCTCGGTTAAGCGTCCCCACCAGACCGTCGATAACGATGAAGGGGGCCACGAAAAAGTACGCGACGGGTTGAAGGAGTTGATCGCCACGACAAGAAGTGGCACATAGATAAAACTCAATGTTCCAAAGGTGAGGGCTGCAAGCAGAATCTTTGTTCTACGAGATAGGTACATTAGAAGTTCTCCAACGCGCCCGTGCGTCGCACCACAAAGAGGTAGCCCAGGATTGCGGTGATCGGAAGGAGCGCCATCGCGGCTGCAAATGGCAGATTGCCCGCCGTGCCTACATTGTCTGCAATCACGTTAGCTACCAACTGCGTAGTACCACCCACTATCTTGACAACGATGTAGTCACCGAGTGAGAGTGAGAATGTGAAGATTGAACCAGCGATGATCGCGGGATAAATAATCGGCAGGATGATGGATCTGAAGGTGCGGCCAGCCGAAGCGCCTAAGTCACTAGAAGCCTCCAGCAGGCTGTTAGGTAACCGATCCATCCCGGCGTAGATGGGCAGAATCATGTAAGGCAACCAGAGATAGGCCAAAGTGATTGTGGTTGCGCTCAACCCAAAGCCGGGTCCATGAATCCCAAAGGGCTTTAAAACCCAGGCGATCACTCCCCCATCGGCGAACATACTGCGCCAGGCATATGTCTTCACGAGATAACTCGCCCAGAGCGGAACAAGCACAAGTGCGATCACCACACTTCTAAAGCGTGGCTTAAGTACCTTTGAGATGAAAAGTGCAATCGGAATTGCCAGCAATCCATCTATCAGCGTGACAGAAATAGCTACGCCAATAGATCGAATCGCGATAGCGCTATAAACCTTCTGAGTGATCAAGATATGAAAGTTGCTAAAAGAGAGCGAGTGAACCGTGTTGCCAGTAAAGGAATCAACGCTCCACAAACTCGATATGAGCATGACCGCAAGAGAGCCGAGATAGGCGATGGCAAGCCAGAGCACGGGCAACGCGAGTAATAGCGCTGCCCGTGCCCCCTTATGGCGGTAAAGCCAGGTGTTGATTCGATTACTGCGCACGGTGCTCCGAGATTAAGTTATCCCTGCAGGGCTAACCTTTTATCGAGGTCCATGCTTGTGTCCACGCGGCATAATCGGTGCAGACATTTCCACGGCCATCGAGGCAACTCGATGTAGGCGTTGTCCAATACCAAATCTTCTTGGCGTAGGCAGCATCTGTCGCATGATAAGTGGTACAGAAGTTCTTATCTGCGGTCTGAGAACAAGCGAGAGTTTGCGAAGGAGCTTCGCCGAAATATTCAGCAACCTGAGCATTTACCTTCGGTGAAGTAATCCAGTTCATCCATTGGTACATGCAATTTGGATGCTGGGCCTTCGAAGAGATCATCCAGGTATCAGACCAACCAGTCGCTCCCTCTTTTGGAACGGTGGTAGCAACGGTGACCTTCTTATCTCCGTTGATCGTGTTAGCGATAACCTGCCATGAAGATCCAAGAAGAGTGTTTGAAGATTCAAATGACTGAACTGATTTGGTGTAATCAGACCAGTACTCACCAATATTCTTCTTCTGCACCTTGAGCAGGGCAACAGCAGCGGATAGTTGCTTCTTATCGAGTGCATACGGGTTGGTGATCTTCAGCGCAGGTTGGGTTGACATCAAGTACATGGCGGCATCTGCGATATAAATTGGTGAATCGTATGCAGTGATCTGGCCCTTATAAGGAGAGCCTGCTGCGAAAACGGTCGACCATGAGGTTGGCTTCTTAACCTTGGCGGCGTTATATGCCAAGACATTTGCACCCCAACCGTGAGGAACTCCATACATCTGTCCGCCTACAGAATTCCATTGTTGATTCTTCAGGAATGACGAGATCGTTTTGTAATTTGGGACCAGCGCGGTATTCACAGGAGCAACTTGCCCGCCGTAGATCAAGCGAAGAGTCGCATCTCCAGATGCTGAAACCCCGTCGTATCCACCGGTCTTCATCAATGAAACCATCTCATCAGAAGTGCCAGCGGTCTTGGCATTTACCTTGCAACCTGTTGCCTTAGTGAATGGATTGACCCAGTCCACTGTCTTGTCGTTGCTGCCATTTTCGGCATATCCAGCCCAAACGATGATGTTGAGGTTGCCCTCCCCCTTCCCTAGGGATTTGAGCGAGGCAACATTTGGGAGAGAGGCTGCGACGCCGGAAGTGGCGCTTGCTATAGCCAATCCAAATGCGGCAAGGCCCGCAATTACTATCTTCTTGGTACGCATGCACTTCACCTTTTCTCTCGGTTGAGAGTTGGTCAATCCACCCAATTGGGTTTCAGCCAACTTGGAATTCGTATTTCGAATTCCAGGAAACTTCTACCTGCTCACCAGTACTGGGGAATTTTTCTAATCCATCATTCTTCGAAAGAAGGGTCAGGGTATCGCTACCGATCGCGACATCGATCTTGGTAAGCGCACCCAAAAACATGACTGAAGCCACCTGGCCAAGTGAAGTGCGATCTCCTTCACTTCCTAAGCTGATCTTCTCTGGTCGAATGCTGATCACTCTGCCTTCGCGATGCAAAAGATTGGAAATTCCTACGAAGCCAGCGACAAACTCGGAATTTGGTTCTTCGTAAATATCTCGTGCGCTACCCATCTGCACAATATTGCCCTGATTGAAGACCGCAATTCGATCGGCCATCGTGAGAGCCTCTTCTTGGTCGTGAGTTACAAAGATAAATGTAATTCCGATATCCCGTTGCAACTCTTTGAGTTCGATCTGCATCTCGTGGCGCAGCTTTAGGTCAAGGGCTCCAAGCGGTTCATCGAGCAACAAAACTTTGGGCTCATTGACTAAAGCGCGGGCGAGCGCGACCCGTTGCCGCTGCCCTCCTGAGAGTTGACCTGGTTTTCGCGCCTCGTAGCCCTCCAGCTTCACGCGAGCTAGCGCTTTTCTAGCACGCTCGATCCTCTCCTCTTTGACAACTTTCTTAACCTTCAAGCCGTATTCAACATTTTCCAAAACTGTCATATGGGGGAAGAGGGCGTAATCCTGAAAGACGGTGTTGACATCGCGATTAAAAGGCGGTGTCTGGCTGACATCAACGCCATCGATCTCAATCAAGCCAGAGTCTGGGAGTTCAAAACCTGCAATCAGGCGGAGAACGGTGGTCTTGCCCGAGCCACTTGGACCGAGCATGGCAAAAAATTCGCCATCGGCAATCTCTAAATTCACTCCGTCTACGGCTTTGACCTCGCCGAAACTCTTTGCAACGTTCGACAATCGAATCGCTATAGCCACGCTGGGATTCTATTTGATTCCCAGCGGAAATCTAGGACGCGCTGTTTAGCAATCGAAAGGTTAGTTCCCGTTTACCGAAGATGAACCAGAACTCTCGTTCTCGCTAATCGTTGTCTTCTGAATCTGTATCAGAAATTCAACGTTCGACTTGGTGCCCTTCATCTTGTCGAGCAAGAGCTCCAGCGCCTGCTGTGACTCAAGGGCGTGCAATACCCTGCGCAAGCGCCAGACGATATTGAGTTCTTCCTTGCCCATCAAGATCTCTTCTTTGCGTGTGCCTGATGCATCGATATCTACCGCTGGGAAGATGCGCTTATCTGCGAAGCGGCGATCGAGTTTGAGCTCCATATTGCCGGTCCCCTTGAACTCTTCAAAGATAACTTCATCCATCTTGGAGCCGGTCTCAACTAGAGCGGTGGCAAGGATGGTGAGTGACCCACCGTTTTCAATATTACGTGCCGCACCAAAGAACTTCTTGGGAGGGTAGAGCGCAGCTGAATCCACTCCACCAGAGAGGATACGTCCAGATGCAGGTGCAGCGATGTTGTAGGCACGACCCAAACGAGTGATGGAGTCCAGAAGCACGACGACATCGTGACCCATCTCAACCAAGCGCTTAGCGCGCTCAATAGCGAGCTCTGCGACGCTGGTGTGATCATCGGCAGGGCGATCGAAGGTAGAAGCGATAACTTCACCCTTAACGCTGCGTTGCATGTCGGTAACCTCTTCAGGGCGCTCATCGACGAGAACGACCATGAGGTGAACCTCAGGGTTATTAGTGGTGATTGCATTCGCAATTGCCTGCAGAACCATCGTCTTACCAGCCTTAGGTGGCGAGACGATCAAGCCACGCTGCCCCTTACCGATCGGAGCAACCAAATCGATGACACGGGTGGTCAAAATGTTTGGCTCAGTCTCTAGGCGCAGACGCTCCTGCGGATAGAGAGGCACCAGTTTGGCGAAGTCGACGCGATCGCGCGCCGCCTCGGGCTCCAGGCCATTAACCGTGTCGAGGCGAACCAAGGCGTTGAACTTCTCCTTGCGCTCTCCCTCGCGAGGTTGACGAACCTGACCGATGACAACATCTCCTTTGCGCAGCCCGTAGCGACGGATCTGTTGTAGCGAGACATAGACATCATTTGGACCGGCGAGGTAACCCTGTGTGCGGATAAAGGCGTATGAATCCAAGATATCGAGCAAACCACCGACTGGGACTAGTACATCATCCTCAGAGAGTTGGACCTCGCGCTCTTGGCGCTCTCCACGATCTGCGCGATCGCGGAAACGGTTGTTGCGATCGTTACGGTCTCCACGATCGTTACGGTCATTGCGATCACTGCGATTACCACGACCATTCCGGTTATCCCGATCAGTGCGGTCAGTGCGGTCAGTACGGTCAGTACGGTCATTGCGACTGCCACGATCATTTGTATTGCCGTTACGCTCATTGAAGTCGCGACGTTGCGATTCAGAACTCTCACTCCCAGCGCCCGACTCTTGCTCTGGGGCATCTGCCTCATCGGAGCCGTCTTCATCCTCATCGTCAGCGCCTTTCGGAGCTGAAATCTTGGCGGTCTTATTCTTTTTATTGCGGGCCTCTTGGCGTTCTAGACGCTTGGCCTCACGCTCATTTTTCGCCGATTCCCTATTGGCAGCCTGCAGCTCTGCGATCGATTGAATCAGATCGGCCTTGCTCATCTTGGTGGCGCCTTCAATGCCCAGTTGTCCAGCAACTTTCTTCAGTTCTGGCAGGAGCATCGCGGAGAGTTCGCCCGCAGCCTTAGCTGGGCGCTCTTTTGTTGTTGTTTCGCTCATTATTGTTATTGAGTTCCGTTTTCTATTATTTTTAATGGATCTATTCTTGATTTATCAAGTTCTAAACAACCCCAAAGTTGAAGTAGTTCCAGAATGATTTTTAAGCGGATTTTTGACCTTCGCTTATCGGGTAAATGTTCGCCGATCTTGCACGGCTACTTCCGATGCCCTAAAAGTAGCACAGCCCGCCCTGAACCTCAAAAAGGGGTGTGGAACGCCCCCGCGCCCCCAGCAAAATTACTGGACGCCTGAGGCCGAAATAGCTAACTCTTGAGCGTGAAAACCGCTCGGGGCGGCACCTTTGAGTTCGCTGACCTCACTCTCTTGGGCGCAATGCAGGGCGAGGACCGCCGGACCCGCACCTGAAATCATGGCTGCAACTCCCTTGGAGCGTAGCTCTTCCACCAGCGCCATTGACTTTGGATACGCCTCTCGACGGTAGCTCTGGTGGAGAAAATCTTCAGTAGCGGTTAAAAGCAGATCAGGGCGAGTTGAGAGAGCTATGGATAAAAGCGCAGTGTGCGAAGAGTTGAGGACCGCCTCACGGTGGGCAACGCTCTCGGGCAAGAGCTTGCGCGCCTTAGAGGTTGAGAGATGATCCGCGGGGATGTAGAGAAGCGCCTTGATCTCGTGATGAACAGGAAGGCTGACTGCCCTACCAGTCGGCACGCCATAAATATTTTCCATCCACGCAACCGTGGCGCCTCCGTGAATTGCGGCAGCTACATTGTCGGGGTGGCCCTCTAGTTCTGTGGCCAGGAACATCATCTCTTCCAGCGACATTATTTGCTCGCCACCCAAAACTAATTCACGAGCGAGGGCGAGTCCGCCAACGATTGCCGATGCCGATGAACCCAGGCCACGACCATGCGGGGTGACGTTGAGCGCGCGCAAGGCTAACCCGCGCGGCTTCTGTCCCATAAAATCAAATCCACGAAGCATCGCCTTAACCACCAGGTTGTTCTTGTCGCGCTTGACCTCATTCGCACCCTCACCAGTCACATCAACGTCGAAGATCGCTTCATCGAGAACCTGCGCTGCATAGCGATCGCGCAAATCTAGAGCCAGCGCAAAGGTGTCGAAGCCCGATCCCAAGTTTGCACTTGACGCCGGGACACTGACCTGCGCCATCTGTGCCTTGAAGGTGAGACGTTGTGTTGCCATTACTGCAGACCCATCGCCTCTGCAGCGCGCTTGAGATCTACAGGAATAACAGTTGGAGCGGCGGCTCCCTCCAAGATCCACTGCACATCTTTAAGGCCATTACCAGTGACTGTGATGACCATCTTCTTCCCCTTGGGCAGTAAACCCTGATCGCGTTTCTTAAGGAGACCTGCAATACCAGCCGCACTCGAAGGTTCAACGAAGATACCCTCCTTCGCTGCAACGAGGCGGTAGGCCTGCAATATCTCTTCATCAGTGATGGAGTCAATCAATCCACCAGACTTATCGCGAGCATCAACAGCTTGTTGCCAAGAGGCAGGATTTCCGATGCGGATAGCCGTTGCGATGGTCTCGGGGTTTGTCACAATCTCACCGCGAACAATTGGTGCCGCGCCGGCGGCCTGAAAGCCCCACATATGAGGTAACTTTGTCGAGACGCGATCACTAAAATACTCTTTGTATCCCTTCCAATACGCAGTGATATTTCCAGCATTCCCGACTGGCAACACGTGATAGTCAGGGGCATCGCCCAACATATCAACGACCTCAAAGGCTGCCGTCTTCTGCCCTTCAATGCGGTACGGGTTCACAGAATTCACAAGCGCAACTGGATAGTTCGCAGCCAACTCGCGTGCGAGAGTTAAACAGTCATCAAAGTTTCCATCAACCTGCAAAAGCGTCGCGCCGTGGGCAATCGCTTGCGCCAACTTACCCATCGCGATCTTTCCCTGCGGTACGAGCACTACAGGAGTCATACCCGCCTTAGTCGCGTAGGCGGCGGCGCTGGCCGAAGTGTTTCCAGTTGATGCGCAGATAACTGCTTTGGCGCCCTCTTCTGCCGCCTTGGAGATCGCCATCGTCATACCGCGATCCTTGAAGGAGCCCGTTGGATTCGCACCTTCTACCTTCAGCCAAATTTCATTGTGGAACAACTCCGAGAGGTAGCCCGCAGCAACAAGTGGGGTTCCCCCCTCTCGAAGCGAGATGACCGGAGTCTTCATCGAAACTGGCAGGCGATGGCGATATTCATCGATCACTCCACGCCATTGGTGCGCTGCGCCACCCGACTTGCTAAAGATTCCCATTAAATCAACCCTTCAACACGAATAACACTTACAACACGCTGCACAACAGCAAGTTCGCGCAGATCTCTTACCGTGTTAGCAAGCGCAGCCTCTGTTGCGATATGTGTGAGAACAACTAACTCTGCATCTGCTCCGCGACCCTCTTGCCGTACCGTCAAAATCGAGACATCATTCTTTGCGACCGTGCTGGCAACGGCAGCTAATACACCCGGAACATCGGCAACATCCATGCGAACTAGATAGCGCGTGCGACTTACGCCGATTGGGGCAATGTCGAGGTCCGCATAATCTGTCTCAGTGGGACCGAGACTTCCTTCATTTCGATTGCGCGCCACAGCAACCAGGTCACCCAAAATTGCAGAGGCAGTTGGCGTACCACCAGCACCGCGACCATAGAACATCAGCTCGCCAGCAGATTCACATTGCACGTAGACCGCGTTAAATGCTTCGCGAACCGAGGCAAGTGGATGTGTCACAGGTATCATCGTTGGATGTACGCGAACAGAGATCGTTTCTTCTGTACTGCCATGCAGTTCATTAGCTTCGGCAATCGCCAATAACTTAATAACAAATCCCATCGCCTTAGCGACGCTGACATCATCGGCAGTGATCGCCCGAATACCTTCGCGATATACATCTTCATCGGTAACTTGTGTGTGGAAGGCAAGTCCAGCAAGGATCGCAGCCTTAGCCGCCGCATCAAAGCCATCAATGTCCGCAGTGGGATCAGCCTCTGCATACCCAAGGGACTGTGCCTCAAGAAGTGCACCTTGAAAGGAGGCACCCGTTTCGTGCATCTTGGTGAGAATATAGTTCGTTGTACCGTTGATAATTCCCATGACGCGCTCCACGTGGTCGCCGACCAAACTTTCAGCAAGAGGGCGAAGGATGGGAATCGCGCCAGCTACGGCCGCTTCATAATAAAAGTCAACATCGGCGAGATCAGAGGCATGAAAGAGCTCGGCACCATGTTTTGCCAGAAGCGCCTTGTTAGCCGTGACGACCGCTTTGCCTTGAGCCATGGCGGTGAGGATCAAGGTTCGGGCAGGTTCAATTCCGCCCATAACTTCGATAACAAGATCGATCTCGGGGTCGGCAACGATCGATTCCGCATCGGTGGTTAAGAGAGCCGGATCGATACCGGGGCGATCGACGGTGAGATCTCGAACCGCTATCTTCGAGATTATTAGCCCGACTCCGGCTCGAGCGGCGAGGTCAACTTGGTTTGCCACCATTAGGCGGGCAACTTCAGCGCCGACAACTCCAGCGCCGAGCAAGCCGACGCGTAGTACGCGGTCCTCGCTCATTGGTTCACATCCTCTAATTCACGATCAGGGCTGAAGTTGGATAGTGAATTATCCAATTGCTTATGGCTTAGTATCTCAAAAAAACTAGATCTCTAGCGCCAATAAATCAGCAATGGCCTCGCGTCGAACGATAACTCGCGCCTCGCCCGCAATGACCGCCACCACCGCAGGGCGCGGGACATGGTTGTAATTGGAAGCCATACTGCGACCATAGGCACCAGTTGCGGGAATCGCCAACAGATCCCCCGGTGCTATATCTGCGGAGAGAGCAATCTCGCGGATGACGATATCCCCGCTCTCGCAGTGTTTCCCAACGATTCGGCTATTAGCTGTTGGTCCAAGAGGGAGGCGATTTGCAAGGATGGCCATGTACTGAGCCCCATAGAGCGCTGGGCGAATGTTGTCGCTCATTCCGCCGTCGATAGCGATGTAGCGCCGAACCACTCCACCATCGAGTTCAACCTCTTTAGTAGTTCCCACCGTGTACAAGGTTGTGGTTGTCGGACCCACGATCGCACGACCCGGTTCGATGGAGATTCGAGGAATCGAAATTTCTGCTGCCGCGCACGCTGATTTCACAACGGCAGCGAGTTCTGTCAGCACTTGAAGTGGATTTAAGGTGACCTCACCAGTCAGATGCGCGATGCCGTATCCCCCACCAAGATCGAGTTCCGGCAATTGTGTCCCGTATGCCTCACGGTAGCGCGCAAGTAATCCGATCAATTTGGCGGCAGCCACCGCAAAGCCTTCACTCTGAAATATTTGCGAGCCAATATGTGAGTGCAATCCCACTAACTGGAGAGCGGGTTCACTACGAATCGCGGCGATGGCATCCCACGCCGCGCCACTGGCGAGTGAAAAACCAAACTTCACATCTTCGTGCGCGGTGGAAATAAATTCATGAGTATGAGCTTCAACTCCGGGAGTCACGCGGATGAAGACGCGTTGCACCTTTCCAAGAGCTGCCGCAATGCGCGATACGCGCTCGATTTCAGTGAAGGAGTCAATCACAATTGTGTTTACGCCAAAGGTAATCGCGCGTTGAATCTCTTCTTCGGATTTATTGTTTCCGTGCACCTCAATATTATGAGCGGGAAAATTGATCGCTTCGGCAACCGCTAGCTCTCCGCCGGTACAAACGTCGAGACCAATTCCCGCGCCATCGACCCACCGCGCAATCTCCTTGGAGATAAAAGATTTTGCGGCGTAGTAAACGGTACCGGCGTTCTCTCCAAATGCCGTTTCAAGGGCGCTCTTCCATTGCCCGGCGCGCTCTTTAAAATCGGCCTCATCAACAACGAAGAGTGGGGTGCCAAATTCCGCCGCGAGCTGCGCCGCGCTAACTCCTGCGATAGTCAAATGATCAACCTCAAAACGCGAATTGAGCGAAAAAACGGAAGGGTCAAATGCGCTCATGACTACATCTTCTCGGGCGCAGAAACACCCAATAATTCTAACGAATTGGCTATAACCCGCGCGGTGGCGCTACATAAAGTTGCGCGAGCGCGGTGTAGGTCAGTCATCGGCTCATCCCCCATCGGAAGTACTCGACAATCGGCGTAAAAGCGGTGATAAATACCGGCAAGCTCCTCGGCATAGCGGGCGATTCGATGTGGCTCTCGCAACTCAGCTGCACCCGCGACAACTCGTGGAAACTCCGCTAAGGCGCCAATAAGCTCGCGTTCACGCTCATCTTGCAGCAACTCAGGGTGGATCTGGTCTGCTCCGAAGAGAATTCCCAAATCACTCGCGTTCCGTAGTACGGCGCAGATTCGGGCATGGGCATATTGCACGTAGTACACCGGATTCTCGTTAGTACGGCTACGCAGAACATCGACATCCATCACCATTGGCGTATCGACTGGATATCTGATCAGCGTGTATCGGGCCGCATCAACTCCCACCTTCTCGACCAGCTCCTCTAAGGTGATGATGGTTCCGGCGCGCTTACTCAATTTAAGTTCTTCGCCATTCTCCATAATCTTCACAAGTTGACCGATAAGGGCATCAATGTTGTAAGTGGGGTCATCGCCAGCGCATGCTGCAATCGCTTTCAAGCGGTTGACGTAGCCATGATGATCCGCACCCAACATGTAAATACAGATGTCGAAGCCGCGTTCACGCTTACTGATGTAATAGGCCGAGTCCGAGGCAAAGTAGGCGAAGGCACCGTCAGATTTGACCATCACTCGATCTTTATCATCGCCAAAATCCGTAGTGCGAAGCCACATGGCTCCGCCCTCTTCGTAGACGTGGCCTTGCGACCTCAAGCGGTCTAGACAGTGCTGGAAAAAATTATTCTCATAAAGAGACCTTTCGGAGAACCAGATATCAAAATGTGTACGAAAACCCGCTAGCACGCGTTGTTGGTCAGCGAGTTGCAAGGAATACCCAGCATCTCGAAATGCGTCAAAGCTTTCACCGTCTGGCAGCGACAAGTACTCTGGATGAGCTTGCATAATCTGCGCGGCTATCTCGTTGATGTACTGCCCGTGGTACCCATCTTCGGGAACTGCAACTCCTTGCGCAGCAGCGCGCAGCGAGGCACCGAATAACTCCATCTGATTACCGCGGTCATTGATGTAAAACTCACGAGTGACTGTGGCGCCGGCAGCTGAGAGCACCCGACCGAGCGCATCTCCCACAGCCGCCCACCGGGTGTGACCTAAGTGGAGAGGTCCGGTGGGGTTTGCGCTGACGAACTCCAAATTGATCCGAACGCCCTGGAGAGCGTTGCCGTGACCGTACCGATCACCAGCGCTTAAGATGGCGGCGATAATCGCACCCTGTCCAGCCCGAGCCAGCGTGATATTGATAAAACCAGGACCGGCGATCTCGATTGAGGAGATGGCGCCTTTAATTTCTTGATCTGCTAATAGATAGGTGCGCAGGATTTCTGCCACCGCACGGGGGTTCATCTCGGCTGGCTTCGCAAGAGCGAGAGCTATCGAGGTCGCATAATCTCCGTGCCCGCGGTTCTTGGGGCGCTCCAAAACCACCTGATCTGGAAGGAGCAGCCCACCTGGCAACTCTTGGGAGGAAACAGCAAGTGCCAACGCGCGTAGAATTGCTCCGCTCACCTGGCTACTTATGGAACCGGCGGCGGCAAAATCACTCGTACTCGAATTCGTCGTATTCATGGTATTCATCTGGCGCAAGGGTAGCGTTCACACCCCGTAAAAATACCGCTCGCTTTTGGTGGGTTGAGGGGTTTTCGGATTTATCCGGTGTTACCAAAGTGTTACAAGTAATGTCCGAATTGTCCCGTTGCGGCCCTCGGAAAAAAGGCGATTTTGGGTTATCTTTCATCCACCGAGTGCTAACTATGGTCAAAGCAGGTTTGGCCAAGTACTCAAACCTTCGAAAGGTATATCTACAGATGACAAATCGTCGTTTCGCGGCAGCAGTTGCAGCAATCTCACTGGTTCTTACTGGTGTAGTTGCAACAACAACTGTTCACGCCGCAGGTCCACAAGTTGGAGTCGTTCTTCCTGACTCCGCATCCTCTCCTCGTTGGGTCACAGATGACCAACCTCTACTCGCAAAGGCTTTCAAGGCTGCTGGTGTCACTTATGACATCAAGAATGCCGGCGGAAGCATCCCTACCTTTACAACAGATGCTCAGGCTCTACTCACAGAGGGTGTCAAGGTTCTCATTCTCGTTAACCTCGATTCACCATCAGCCGCAGCTGTTGAAGCAACCGCTAAGAAGCAAGGCGTTGCAACAATCGATTACGATCGCTTAACACTCGGTGGTTCCGCTAACTACTACGTTTCATTCGATAACGTAGGCGTCGGCAAGCTACAAGGTGCTGGAATCGTTGCCTGCCTTAAGGCACACAAGGTTGCAAAGCCACGCGTCGTCTACCTAAACGGTTCACCAACCGACAACAACGCAACTCTCTTCAAGCAGGGTTACGCTTCAGTCGTTGGTCCATACCTCAAGTCCACCGGTGGAACAGTTGTTTCAGATAAGTCTGTTGCAGGTTGGGATAACACCCTCGCTGGAACAATCTTTGAACAACAGCTCACAACAGCAGGCAACAAGCTCGACGCCGTAGTTTCAGCAAATGAAGGCCTGGGCCTCGCAGCTGTCGCCGTTCTCAAGAAGAACAACCTCAACGGTAAGACTTGCGTATCTGGACAAGATGCTTCTGCAGCTGGTCTTGCAGCAATCTTGACCGGTGATCTCTCAAACACGGTCTACAAGCCAATCGCCCAAGAGGCTAATGCAGCTGCAGCACTTGCAATCGCATTGGTAAAGGGCAAGAAGCCAAAAACAGCAACTGGTGTGGTAATGGACGGGACTCGTCACGTCGCTTCAGTTCTGTTGATACCTACAACAATCACCAAGAAGAACGTTGAAGTAACTGTCACGGACAAGTTCCGTACAGCTGCTGATATCTGTGCCGTCGCTGGCGCAGCCGCCTGCGCAGCTAACGGCGTTAAGTAAGGATTACTCCTCTTAACTAGTTAGTCGCAAAGCGCAATTAGCGTAGAAACGGGCCAGAGACTCCGTCTTTGGCCCGTTTTTTCTAGTTATAGTGACTCATTAGTAATTGAGAATATTTTAAGTTTCATTCTAATTTCTCTGACAGGAGTAACAATGAGCGAACCGATTCTCTCGCTGCGTGGCATCAATAAATCTTTCGGCCCGGTGCACGTCCTAAAGAATGTGGACTTCGATGCCTACGCTGGAAAAGTCACCGCCCTAGTCGGGGATAATGGCGCTGGCAAGAGCACGCTGATCAAATGCATCGCTGGAATTTATACCGCCGAGTCGGGCGAAATCACCTTTGAAGGTAAGAAGGTTGACATTAATGGACCGCGCGACTCCACAAGTCTCGGAATTGAAGTGGTTTATCAAGATCTCGCGCTCTGCGATAACTTAGACATTGTTCAGAATATGTTCCTCGGTCGCGAAGAGCGCAGTGGAGTTACCCTCGATGAAACCCATATGGAGTCTCTCGCCGCCAAAACTTTAGATGGCCTCTCAGTGAGAACCGTTAAGTCGATTCGTCAAACTGTTTCATCTCTCTCTGGTGGACAACGCCAAACGGTAGCTATCGCGCGAGCAGTTCTTTGGAATTCAAAGGTCGTTATCTTGGATGAGCCAACGGCGGCGTTAGGCGTTGCACAGACCGAACAAGTTCTGAAGTTGGTGCGTCGACTTGCCGATAATGGGCTTGCGGTTATTTTGATCAGCCACAACCTCAACGATGTATTTGAGGTGGCTGATTACATCGCACCTCTCTACCTAGGAACAATGGCCGTGCAAGTAGAAGCCAAGAACGTCAAGGCAAGTCAGGTTGTTGAACTGATCACCACCGGAAAATCTGAAGGAGTTGTAGGAGTGAGCGCATGAGTGTAAATACCGATAATCTCGCCGCAGCAGAAGAGGCAACTCTCAAAACGGCCGTCACGGATTACATCGCCAAGGTTAAATCTGGAGATATCGGCGCCCTGCCCGCCTTCCTAGGTCTGATTACTCTTGGACTCGTCTTCACCTTCTCCTCCCAATTCTTCTTGACAGCTCGAAACATCGCCAACCTAATAACTCAGTCAACGCCGGTAATGGTGATTGCCATGGGACTGGTCTTCGTGCTGCTATTGGGCGAGATCGATCTCTCTGCCGGATTCGCATCAGGTGTCTGCGGAGCGACGATGGTGCTGCTGATTAATGATCATAAATTCCCTTGGTATGCCGCTCTTCTTGTGAGCATCATCGTGGGAGTCGCCCTCGGTTGGTTTATGGGAACGCTGGTCGCACGACTGCGAATCCCCTCCTTCGTTGTGACGCTCTCCACCTTCTTGGCCTTCCAGGGAATCCTGCTTTTGATGGCCGGCAATGGTGGAACGATCTTGCTACAAGATCGCTTCATCATCGCCGTCGAGAATAACAACCTGACCCCGGCTGTCAGTTGGATCTTCTCCATAGTCGGCCTAACGATTTACATAGGTTTGGGATTAAACCGAATCTTGCATCGTCGTCGAAAGAATTTGAAGTCCGAACCTTTCAATGTCTGGCTACTGAAGAATGGAGCCTTGGTGATGATTGGCCTGGGCCTCACCTATGTTCTCAATCTGCAACGCGGAAATCCACCAAATAGCAGCATCAAAGGCATCCCGATCGTGGTGCCCGTCCTACTAGCGCTATTAGTTGCGGGAACATTTCTCCTTAACCGCACCATCTTCGGTCGCCATCTGTATGCGGTCGGTGGCAATGCCGAAGCTGCGCGTCGCTCCGGTATCAACGTACGTCGTGTCCGAACAATTGCCTTCATGATCTGTTCAGGCCTGGCAGCGGTCGCTGGAATGCTCTTCTCTTCGATCTCTAATTCGATCTCGCCAACGACTGGTGGTGGAACAACTCTGCTCTATGCAGTGGGCGCCGCGGTAATTGGTGGAACCTCACTATTCGGAGGCAAGGGAAAGTTGCGCGATGCCATTCTTGGCGGCCTTGTAGTTGCTGTGATTAACAACGGAATGGGCCTCCTCGGTTTCAGTCCAGGAACGCAATACCTTGTTACTGGAGGCGTTCTTCTCGTCTCCGCGTCGGTGGATGCGCTCTCTCGCAAGGGCGCCAACGCCTAATCCGCTATCTTAAAATCAAAAAAGGCGCCCCTTCACGGAGCGCCTTTTTTACTCTCTCTATACGTTGGAGAGTTACTTCACACCCATCAGATGTTCAATCGCAAGTTGATCGATCTTCTCGTAGCCATATCCACGAGCACCAGCCAGCTCAACATCAAATGACTCATCCCCTAGATCGCGCCAACTTTCACCTGCTGCTAAGGATGGCAATTCAAGTTGATCGATTCGCGACTCCTTCATTGCGTCAATAACTCTAGGGTCATTGCGAAAGGCGAGCGCGCGTTCCTTCAAAACTAGGTAGGTTCGCATATTGGCACTTGCAGACTCCCAGACACCTGCGTCATCCTCGGTGCGAGCGGGTTTGTAATCGAAGTGCTTTGGACCCTGGTAGTTGTAACGCTCAAGAAGGTCAACCAAGAAGAAGGCCGACTTAAGATCACCGTGACCAAAGACAAGATCCTGATCGTACTTAGGACCGTGCTGGCCGTTTAGATCGATATGGAAGAGCTTGCCCTGCCAGAGCGCTTGCGCGATTCCGTGTACGAAATTGAGTCCTGCCATCTGCTCGTGGCCGACTTCAGGATTCACACCGACCATCTCTGGATTGTCGAGTGTGCTAATGAAGGCGAGAGCATGGCCGATTGTTGGCAAGAAGATATCGCCACGAGGTTCATTTGGCTTGGGCTCGATCGCAAACTTGATCTCGTAACCCTTATCTTTTACGTAAGAACCCAGGATGTTGAAACCCTCGCGGTAGCGCTCGAGGGCGACATAGGCATCCTTCGCGCCATCAGATTCTGCGCCTTCACGACCACCCCAGCAGACGTAGATCTGTGCGCCTAGCTCAGCGGCAAGGTCGATATTGCGCATAGCCTTGCGCAAAGCGAAGCGACGAATGTCGCGATCATTGGATGTAAGCGCGCCATCCTTAAATACCGGGTGGCTAAAGAGGTTTGTAGTCGCCATTGGGACCTTCATTCCGGTCTCTTCTAACGCCTTCTTAAAACGATGGATATGACCGTTGCGCGCCGCTTCATCGCTACCAAAGGGGATCAGATCATCGTCGTGAAAGGTCACGCCATAAGCGCCGCGCTCGGCTAACTCGTGGACGGAGCGGACAGGATCGAGGGGTGCGCGGGTAGCATCTCCAAAAGGATCGCGGGCCTGCCAACCAACGGTCCAAAGACCAAAGGTGAACTTATCGGCAGGGCTGGGGGTGAAAGACATCTTTTACTACTCCTTTGTAACATGATCACGACTCTTGTCGGGACGATTTCAGTAACTGGAACAACAGAATTTTGTTCCAGTTTTGTTCTAGTTTTGTTCTAGTTTTGAGATAGCCCTAACCTACCCGTACCCTTACCGCTTATCTACCCTCCAGCGGGAGTGGTGAAATGGCAGACACGCAGGTCTTAGGAACCTGTGTCTTCGGACGTGCGGGTTCAAGTCCCGCCTCCCGCACTCGAATTTCCACCACTTACATCTCTCGGCCATCTTCCAGCCACTTTACGGGTGTAGCCTCTTTAGGCAAGGATGTCGCTGCGAAAAGTCGCCCGTTGTGATCGCGTAAAGTGAGAGCACAGAATGTGAAGGACGGAAGGACCCCCAGATGGCTGAGAAGAATTTTCTCTCGTGGCTTGGTTTTAAGGATGAGGAGAACGGCGCTGCTCAGATGAATTCCGGAAGAGGTAGCACCCCTTCTGCCCCTACAGCCAAAAACAACCCCTCAGCTACCGGCAACTCAAGTACCTTTGAACGGATCCGGGAGTTAGAAGCAGAACTCGCCGATCTGCGCGCGCGCCGCGATATCACCAGCCTCACCGAGGAAGAGTTCGAAATTTTGGCGACAGAGACCGCAACCTCACTCATCAAGACTGCACAAGCTCGTGAAGCTCGCGCAGTTGCAGCAGCGCAGCGGGCTCTTTCAGAGGCGCAGCAACTTGCGAAACAGGTCACCGACACAGCAGAGAGCAAGGCTCGTACCGTTCTCCAAGCCGCCGAAGGTCGCGGTCGCAAATACATTGATAGCGCTGAGTTTGAAGCGAAAGAAGCGCTTGCAAAGGCGACCAAGGCCGTCCAAGAGTTACTCGATTCCAAACAGCGTGAAGCGAACACAATCACCTCATCGGCTAAGCGAGAGGCAGATCGCGTGATTGCTGAGGCTACTTCCGACATCGCAAACTTCAAGAACTGGCTGAGCGGCGCACTCGAAGAATCCGAGCGCCTGCAGAAGATTCAACAGCAAGCGATGCTTACCGCAGAGGAGGGTATCCGTCAGGCGCGCAGCCGGCTTTCCACCGCCTTCGAGCGGCTATCCACTTTGGGAGGCGCGGTAGCTGGTGCTCTCGATGAGAGCAACCGCCCCAAGGAGAAGGAGTTCACGCGAGGAACAGCTCCAGCTCCCGAAAAAAATGAACCTTTGGGCAAACGCGAGGCAACTCCTGCGACAACTCGCCCTTACGTGCGTGCGGCAGCAAAGCCAGCGGCAGCATCCCGCAAGAGTGTTGGAAGACCGCCTAAGCGTAAGTAATGGCGGTTAAACCCTCCCGCTATATAGCCCCAATTGATGGGTTAAGAGCCTTAGCCGTAAGCGCGGTGATTCTTTACCACTTGGGATTCACGTGGATCCCAGGTGGGTTTTTAGGTGTCGATCTCTTCTTTGTAATCAGCGGCTATGTCATTACTCGAATGATGCTTGATTCGATTATAAGCAAGAGCGCACTTGATCTGCGCGAATTTTATTGGGCGCGTGCCAGACGGTTATTGCCCTCGCTGATTTTTATGTTGACGGGAACTACTTTTATCATCGCAGTCTGGAAACCAGATACGATCCACCGCTTCCTCAGCGATCTTCCCTACGTGCTAAGCGGAACTGAGAATTGGCGGCTTGTCGCAGTACATCAGGATTATTTCCAAGCAATTGGAAGACCACCACTCTTGCAGCACACCTGGTCTCTAGCGGTAGAAGTGCAGTTCTATATCTTGTGGCCGCTGATTCTCCTCGGGATTCTCCGTTATCTTGGCGAGAAGATGGTTGCACGAGCCGCGCTCGTGATTGCCTTCATCTCTGGACTAGCTCTCTTTATCTATTCGCTTCGGGTTGACTCCATGTCAACAAATCAGATTAGCCACATCTATTTTGGTACCGACACACATAGCCTGGGACTCTTTATCGGTGCAGCGCTTGCAGTGAGTTGGGTGCCTGCAAACCTAAGCAATCAGATCTCTCAACGGGCACAAGATTTCGTTGATGGAATTGGAGTAGTTGGCCTCTTAGGTTTGCTCTCGGTCTTCTTCTTTATCGATGAGTCGAATCCTGCGCTCTACCGCATCGCATTTCCCCTTGCAGCTTTATTTGGGGCGGCCACAATCACCTCGTTAGTGCATCCCGCATCTAGGTTCGCACCGCTATTGAGCACGAAGCCCATCCTCTGGATTGGCCAGCGCTCCTACGGAATCTACTTGTGGCACTGGGTGGTCTTTCAAGTAACAAGGCCCAATGTTGACTTAGCAGGTGCAGATTGGGCTATCAATTGTGCGCGAATTTTGATTGTCCTTGCGCTCGCCGACATCTCCCTACGCTGGATTGAGATACCCATCCGTCGTGGCCAACTCTCAAATTGGATCCGTGGAATGAAGTACCGCAGTAAAGCGCAGCAACGAGTGCAGAAGAGCTGGGTACTCATCGCTCTTTTTACGCTCTTGGCATCAACCACGAGCGCCTGCTTTGCTGCGCTCCGACTGGATTCCAACAACTTGAGGACTCTCAGTTCTCCTACTGCCAGCTTTAGCCACTCACCCGTGCAACCGCTTCTCAAGGCGCCTAGTCAAACTCCTCCGACCACACCGCGCGAGTCAACCCTTGCAACTCCAATTTCAACCCCAATGGCAACTCCCAACGCCGCACCTGGTCTGTGGGTCACTGGAGACTCCATCATTTTGGGTATTAGAGAGAAATTGGAGACACATTTTCCAATCACACTCATCAACGCTCGCGTGGGACGACAAATTGGGGAGTTGATTCAGGTGGTGGAACATGATCGCGCCGGACTAGCGAGTTCTGCCGTCATCTTTGATCTGGGAAACAACAACCGCTTAGCAGAGAGCGACGTGCGCACCCTCTTTGGTCTCTTAAAAAATCAACCTAAAATGATTGTCGTAGATAGCGCAGTGCCGCGGTCATGGCGAGATGAGAACAATCAAATAATTCGCAAAGTGACTAATGATTTCCCGCAGGCCCACCTAGTTGATTGGGCGACGCTCTCGCTTGGACATCCGGAGTACTTTGGACCAGATGGAGTACACCTCAGCGCCGCCGGTAGCAGTATTTATGTCGGCGCCATCCTTGAGGCACTTCAGCTGTAGCGCGTTGACTTATGCGTACTGGCCAGGCAGTCCAAAGACCCGACCAGAAACTTTTGTACCATCTGAGTAGACCGCTGAGATCTTAAAGGAGGTCCAACCGTTCGGCGCAGTCTCTGTGACGTTGAGTGAGAGTTGAGTCGCTGGAACCGTGGCAACTAACTTGAATGCCCCGCCACTGGATGATGCTTCAACGTTGTAGGTAGTCAATCCGCTTGCTCCAGGTGCAGGTTTCCAGAAGATTGCAGCGCCCGTCGCTGTGTAGTGAGCAACAATTCCAATCGGAGCGGGATTTGAGGCGGTGGTGGTAGGGGTCGCAGTATCGGTTGGAGTAGTTGAAGTAGCAGGTGTTGAGGCTACAGCTGCTGGCGATGAGGTATCGGTCGCTGTCATAGCTGGAGTCTCTGAGGCGGTGGCAGCAGGAGTTGCCGCGGAGTCAGGAGTTGTTACCTTGTGATTACGCGCGACGACTAGTCCTGCAATAGCTATGACTCCAATAACGACCCAAAGGACAACTCGTGAAGAGGACTTAGGCGCGGGCGAGACAACCAGGGGTGTGGCTGGGGCGAGGATTGGATCTGGAGTTGAATCAAATTGAAGTGGGATTGCGGAGCTGATGGTTACAGGTGCAGGTGTAACTATGGCAGGAGCGAAGAGCGGACTCTCTAGAGCCACAGCTTTCTTGACTGGAGCCTTCTTGACTGGAGCTTTCTTAGCCACAGCTTTCTTGACTGCAGCCTTCTTGACTGGGGACTTCTTAGCCACAGCTTTTTTGACCACAGTTTTCTTAGCCACAGCTTTTTTGACCACAGCTTTTTTAACAGGGGACTTCTTAGCGGTCTTCTTGACTGCCACGGCGACTCCTCATGTAAATTTATGGAGCCCTGCGATCAGGGCGCTTGTACTGAGAAGAAAATCGTACCTTAGTTAATTTGATCTTATCGGTACTCCACGCATGAAAATAGCGTTATAAGAGGCGAATTAACTCTGGAAGTATTGCCTGTAGAGCGCGCCCGCGATGGCTAATTCGATCTTTTACCGCAGCCGGAAGTTCGGCAGTGGTCTGTGTGAAACCCTCTGGTTGAAAGATCGGGTCATATCCAAAACCATTTGTACCTCGAGGCTCAAGCACTAACTCTCCAACAATTTCACCTTCACAAATAACCTCATGAGCTCCTGAAGGGTGGCCAGCAGGCAGTACCAGTGCCACCGCACACTTAAATCTCGCTGCAAGTTCGGGGGTATTCGCCTCTTTGACCTCACGCAAGACCTTCTCAAGATTTGCCTTATCATCGCCGTGCGTACCCGCCCAGCGTGCGGAGAAAATTCCCGGAGCGCCGCCCAAGACGTCAACGCAGAGTCCACTGTCATCCGCCAAGGCAGGTAGCCCCGTGAAGGCGGCAATCTGCTCTGCCTTCAAAAGGGCATTTTCCGCGAAGGTCGAGCCTGTCTCTTCCACGTCAGGCATCTCGGGAAAGTCGCGCAGCCCGAGCACCTGGATATTGAGGGCCGCTTCGTGCAACATCCGCTCAAATTCCTCGACCTTGCCAGGGTTTCTAGTCGCCAGTACTACCTGCTTCACAGATTTGTCAGCTGCTTCCATAGCGCGTTAGACGAGCGCTTCTGTTTGGAGCCGAGTGAGCTCTGCACATCCAGCAACGCCAAGATCCAAGAGCTTATTTAAGAGCGCGCGATCAAAGGGAACTCCCTCAGCCGTGCCCTGCACCTCCACAAAATTGCCATCACCGGTGCAGACAATATTCATATCAGTATCGGCATCGACATCTTCTTCGTAACAAAGATCGAGCATTGGAATACCCTTAATGATGCCGACACTTACTGCAGAGACAGATTGGCGAAGAGGCCTGCGGTCTCCAATGATGTGGCCTTTACCTTTCGCCCAAGTGATGGCATCTGCGAGCGCAACGTAGGCACCCGTGATAGCTGCGGTGCGCGTTCCACCATCGGCTTGCAGCACATCACAGTCAATGACAATTGTGTTCTCCCCAAGAGCATGTGTATCTACTACCGCGCGCAGAGAGCGACCTACCAAGCGCGAAATTTCTTGAGTTCTTCCCCCCAATTTGCCCTTAACGCTCTCGCGATCAGATCTCGTATGTGTCGCTCGTGGGAGCATCGCATATTCACTCGTTACCCAACCCTGTCCTTTACCCGTCAACCAGCGAGGAACTCCGGGTGTAAAGGAGGCGACACAGAGCACCCTGGTATTTCCAAACTCCACGAGCACTGAGCCCTCGGCATTCTTTAACCAGTTCCGAGTAAAAGTTATTGGACGGAGTTGATCTACTCCGCGACCTTCAAGACGTTGACTCATAAGTACTCCGCTCTGTGATATTTATTTAGATTGAATCGAGCTGGCAACAGAATTTACTTCTGGACCCAAGAAGCGGCGAGCCAACTTGCTAAAAGATGCAGTATTCCCTGTCGCAATGAACTTATAGGTTGGATCTCCAGGAACATTGAGTAGATCTTTTTCAATGAGGGTGCGGTACAAATCTTTCGCAGTCTCTTCGGCACTTGAAACAAGGGTCACCTTATCCCCCATCACAAACGAGATAACTCCAGTCAGCAGGGGGTAGTGCGTGCAACCCAAGACCAGAGTATCGATATCAGCCGCAATTAAAGGCTGGAGGTATTCGCGCGCAACCGATGTGATTGCGGCTCCCGAGGTTTCTCCTCGCTCTACAAACTCTACAAAGGCAGGACAAGGAACTGAGGTGATTGTCAGGTGTGCAGCAGCGGCGAATGAATCCAAGTAGGCGCCTGATTCGATCGTTGCATTTGTTCCGATTACCCCGACTCGACCAGATCTCGTCGCTGACACGGCGCGGCGGGCGGCGGGCTGTATTACCTCAAGAACTGGAATCTCATAGCGCTCTCGAGCATCGCGCAGAGTGGCTGAACTTGCGGTGTTACAGGCAATCACGATCGCTTTCACGCCAGCTCCGACTAGCTCATCCATAATCTCCAAGGTGAAAGAGCGAACTTCGGCGAGCGGGCGGGGTCCATACGGGCCGCGAGCGTTGTCACCCACATAGATGATGGACTCGCCTGGAAGTTGATCGATGATGGCTCGCGCAACGGTAAGACCACCCAGCCCCGAGTCAAAGACCCCAATTGGAGCTGTCGCGGATGGCTGAGGCACGCTTCTAGTCTAACCGCCTACGGGCTCTAGCCACCTGAAAGCAGGGTGAGCAGGCTCCCCTGCAACCAACCTAGCCAGAAATAGACGGCATAAATTGCCTTCTGTGGATCATCTTCTGAGAGCGCTTCAAAGAGTTCGTAGGACTCCGGATTAATTTCGAGTCGTACCGAGAGAGCGAGGCGAAGATCATTAATGGCCAGTAACCAATTTTCCGCATTGAGGTCTGGCACAACTCCTGCTTCACCTCCTTCAACTATAACTTCAAGAGCTGATCGCACCTCCATCAAGATCCGCTTCTTCTTCATGCGCAGAGTTGGTTCTGTAAAACGACGGAAATCTGCCGCGGCTTCAGGGTCGGCATATGCATTAGGTAGAAGGCGCAGAAGAACTGGGTCTTCGGGGACAGTTATCTCTTCGGAGGCTGCTCTGAGCTGCGCCATCAAGTGCGCGAAGGTATCGCTTTCATCGTAGTGAGGGTGGAAGTCACCCTCACCCAAGAGTTCAAGGAGTTGCTCGACAAGATTGATAAGAATGTGCGCCTCATCGATCGTGAGGGAGAGCGAATAGATTCCGCCCTCACGCGCAAATGCAGACATCAGAACTTCAACTTATGCAGGTTCATCGTCAAATCTTGTCACTCCGCTGCAGTGTGGCCCAGAGACCATGCTCATGGAGCCGTTGCACATCTCGCTCCATCTCCTCGCGTGAGCCGGTTGAGACCGCTGCTCGCCCCTCAGTGTGAACTTGCATCATGAGCGTATGGGCATGCTCTTCTGAGAAGCCAAAGATTTTTACGAATACAAAGGTTACATAATTCATTAAATTGACCGGGTCATCCCAGACCACTGTTGTCCAAGGTTTATCGACGAGCTGTGAAATGTCGATGTTGGATTCGATTAACGTGTCACTCGCCACAGCGACCTCCCGTCATTTTCTGCTCACTCATTCAAGAGTAAATCAACGAACCCAGACTGTAGCAAACTGAGTCTGAACTGCCGCAAACTGTTGATCCGCTGCGATGCTCACTTGGTATGGGACAAATCCTGTCGTGGAATTTGAGACTATGAAAGTCGCCTTCCCACTCGCATCCGTTACGGTGGTCGCTCCATTGTTCAATGTCAGCGGTACTCCGGCAATAGCTGGGAGGACTTGGGTGGTAATCGAGTAGGCAACCCCAGCCTTCATAGAGGCCGCCAAACTCCAGGTCAAGATTGGAGAGACGGCGATGGCAACCGTCGGAGTATCCCCTTCCAGTCTCTGCCAGGAGGGATCAGTGAACATGCGAATATTGGTGCTCCCTCCCAATTGCAGCGTCGCGGAATAGGTTCCATCTGTTCCAGTCACTCCATCCTGCACCGTCACCCACTGTCCCCCTCCTACCTGCGTCTGAAGGTGAACTGGCAGGCCAACTGCGGGGGTCTTATCCGGAAGAGTAAAGGAGCCAACAACATGAGTAGGGGTGCCAAAGGAGATATTTGGCGCATCGACCGTGAGGTTTGCGGCGACAGAATCTGGAGCGATAGCGAGCGCAACTGCCCTGATCGCTTGGAAGGCTGCGGGATCTTCCATGCCAAAAGTCCATTCAGATAGTCCACCTAGGTGAAATTTAGAGACTAGGTTGGCGCGCGAAGTGAAACTCTGGGCATCTTGATACCAGACGGTTCGATATGCGGTACACGTCGTGAGTGAACCATTTGCCGTGGTGCCGTTATAAATCTTTTGATAGGTAAATGAAGATTCCGAGAAGGTCTGATTGTAAATAGGAGTTGCACCATACGTCGCCGCAAGGGATGCAACATTGTGCATAACAACTGTGGAGAGGACACCGGGAGCAACCGCCTTGGTGTAGTTGATGGGAAGACTAGGGCAGGTCCCAATCACCTTCGTCACCCAATCGCGCCCGTAGCCGGGAATACCTATATAGATCTTCGAGGCGGGAATTACGGAGAGAGCATAAGTGACGCCACTTGTGGTCCACTGCAGCGGGCCAATCGGGCCTGGGCTGGTCGTTGAGTAGTCGTAGGCCATGATGTGTAGTTGGTCGATGAAGTTCGAGATCTGTGACCATGCATAAACGTAGTAACCCTTCTTGCCTGTGCTGGGATCAAAGAGTGGTGGTGTGGTGATCGACAAGATCTTTCCCTGTGCATGTAGCGCCGTAGATAAGTCCGAAACAAAGCGCACCCAACGTGTTTGCGTTGTTGGCCAGCTTGATATCGGATCAACGAAAGCAAAATTTTCAAAGTCTAAATCGATGCCGTCAAATCCATTCTTTGTGACGAGGGTAAGGATTGTGTTGACAACATTGGCGCGCGATACCGGATCGGCTATTAAATTCGAGAGGGTCATCTGTGAAACCGCGCCGGTCTTCGGATCTACATCAGTGTTATCCGTAATGGTAGGAATAATTTTAAATCCCGCAGCCTGCATTGACTGCAAAGGGATACACATTGGCACTGATGGATTTGCCGGGGTATATAAATCCCTAACGGTTTTTTGATCTTTGAGGGTGTACCAAAATGGCGAGACTTGCGAAACCAGGTCAGCGTTGAGGATCGCTGAAGGAAGTGCCGTCTTCATGGAGTAGTACGGGATCCAGCCAGTCACAATCTTGCGTGGCGGAGGTAGTGGATTTCCACTTGGTGAAGTTGGGGCTGGGGGTGTGGCTGAGGGCAATGGAGTAGGCGCGGGTGATGAAGGGCTGTTTGGAACGGGAGAAATCGATCCGGACGGGGATCCTGATGGAGATCCTGATGGAGATCCTGATGGAGATCCTGATGGAGATGGACATGGGGTTACATCTGCTCGCGAGGGAGCGGAGCTAACGCCGATGAAGCTAGCGCTCAACAAGAGCACTGAAAGGAGAGTGGCGAGCCCCGGCTTTAAAGCAGACCCAGTGGGTCTCACTCTTTCTTCAATCCGTCGAATATCTCTTTGCAGGTCGGGCAGATGGGAAACTTCTCCGGGTCACGGCTAGGTACCCACTTCTTTCCGCAGAGGGCGCGTACGGGCTTGCCCGTCACCATCGCTTCAGTGATCTTCTCTTTGCGCACATAATGAGAGAAGCGCTCGTGATCGCCCTCATCGGTAGGCGCCAACCGCTCTTCTTCTAGAGTATCTGTGCCGCCAATCCCAATCGGCTCACCATGAGATGGGGCGAACGGGTTTTTCATAACCTCAATGTTATCGCCTACCATTACGTAATGAAGGATCTACTGCGTACCGCCGATCTCTCCAGGGGCGATGTTGAACTCTTGCTCGATACCGCTGCAGATTTTGCGATTAAACCTTTTTTAGCCAATAGCGCATTAGCAAATCGCACGGTCGCTATCTACATGACGAAGCCTTCCACCCGCACGCGACTAGCCTCCGAGAGCGCGGTCGCCGCTTTGGGTGGTACCCCTATCTTTATCCGAGGCGATGATCTGCAAATTGGTCGTGGTGAAACGATCGCTGATACGGCTCGCATCATCAGTGGATATGCCTCTGCGCTGATTATCAGAACATTTAAGCAATCTGATGTTGATGAACTGGGAGCCAACTCCACGATTCCTGTGATCAATGGTTTGACCGACGATGATCATCCAACACAACTCTTAGCCGACTGGGTGACGATTCGCGAAGCCTTTGGCAGGGATATCTCAGGAAGAAAATTTACCTATGTCGGGGATGGCAACAACATGGCACATGCCTGGTTGACCATGGGAGCGATCATGGGGGCCCATGTCGTGGTGGCAACTCCGGGCGGAGCCTATGCGCCAGAGCAGAGTGCCGTGGCTGCCGCACTAGCAATAGCGGAGAAAAGTGGAGCAAAGATTGAGGTCTTGACTGACCCGCAAGAGGCTGCCAAGGATGCCAGCGTCCTCTACACGGATGTCTGGATGTCGATGGGAGATCCCGAAGAGCAGCGGGCAACGAAATTGGCGGCGCTCGCCCCTTTCGCCGTTACCCAGGAGCTGATGCAGCTCACCGCTTCGGATTCGATTTTTATGCACTGCCTTCCCGCCCATCGCGGAGAGGAGGTAGCGGCTGAAGTCATCGATGGAGAGAGGTCGGTCATCTGGCGAGAGGCCTTCCATCGCCGCACCACAATTCAGGCAATTTTGTATCACCTCGTTCGTGGAGAATTGAGTGGGAACACCTTTTAATGAGGCATTCCCTGATTTGCCTACTTTTTGCATGGTCTTCTGACTAGATTAGCGCCATGCGCGTAGCCGTTCCTAAAGAGACCCGACCTGGCGAAAAACGAATCGCCCTAGTTCCCGACATCATTTCAAAGCTCACCAAAGCTGGACTTGAAGTCATTATCGAATCTGGAGCAGGGGTTGCAGCTGAGTTCTCAGATGCACAATTCGCTGCTGCCGGTGCAACTGTTAAAGCTGGGGATGTCACAAGCGATTCCGATGTGATTCTCTCGGTACAACCTCTGAACCCTGACGCCATGAAGGCGCTGAAAAAGGGCGCGATCACTATCTCCTTCCTATCCCCCACGACCGCGCTCGATTCGATCGATGCGGCAGTCGCAGCGGGGGTGACTGCGATCTCCTTAGAGTTGGTTCCTCGCATCTCGCGTGCCCAATCGATGGATGCCTTAACCTCGCAGGCTCTTTGCGCTGGATACAAGGCCGCCCTAGTTGGAGCAGAACTCTCCCCCCGCTTCTTCCCACTGCTTATGACAGCAGCTGGCACCGTAACACCTGCGAACGTAGTCGTGCTAGGCGCTGGCGTCGCGGGCCTGCAAGCGATCGCTACTGCCAAACGCCTTGGCGCGGTAGTAAGTGCCTACGATGTGCGACCTGCATCGGCCGACGAAGTGAAGTCGATGGGCGCGAAATTTATTACTTTGGAACTTGAAGCACTTGAAGGCGCAGGCGGTTACGCCCGCGAGATGACTGAAGAGCGCGCCGCTAAGCAGCGCGAACTCTTGACGCCATATATCGCTGCCGCAAATGTCCTCATCACAACGGCTGCTGTGCCTGGTCGCACGGCTCCACGATTGGTAACTGCCGAGATGGTAGCCGCGATGTCACCGGGCTCCGTAGTTGTCGATCTCGCCGCTGAAACAGGTGGCAACGTCGAAGGTACTAAGCCCGGCGAGATTGTGACGACGGCGAATGGTGTGAGGATGTGGGGTGGCAAGGATGTACCAAGCCAGCTCGCCTACCACGCCTCTATGCTCTACTCGCGCAATGTCGTCAATCTTCTCCTCTTGATGGTTAAAGAGGGAGAAGTTGTTCCGAATTTTGAAGATGAGATTATCGATTCCGCAACCGTCACGATGAACGGTGAAAATCGCAAGGGAGTTAAGTAAATGAGTAACGGTTTGGCACTGCTATCCATCTTCGTGCTATCAGTCTTTATCGGCTTTGAAGTTGTATCGAAGGTATCAACAACCCTGCACACTCCCCTTATGTCGGGAGCCAACGCTATTCATGGAATCATCTTGATTGGTGCTATCACCGTCGCCGACCATGCGGATACCAATCTTGAGCTCGGCCTTGGAATCGCAGCCGTGGTACTCGCCACTATAAATATGGTGGGTGGCTTTGTCGTCACCGATCGAATGCTCGAGATGTTCAAAGGTAAGCCCCGTGTAAAGAAAGAGGTTGAATCTGTGGGAGGTGAGAGCAAATGATTAGTAAGAATCTTTATGATCTGATTGGTCTCGCTATTGCAGTCTGCTTTATCTTGGCCTTGAAGGGGCTCTCATCTCCTAAGACCGCACGCCGCGGAAATCTGATCGGCGCCTTTGGCGCACTTATTGCCACAGCTGTTGTCTTTAGATCTCCTGATATGACACTGCACCATAAGTGGTGGATTATGGGCGCAATTATCTTTGGCGTTGGCGTGGGCGTTCCAGCTGCTCGTCGCATTCAGATGACTCAGATGCCACAACTAGTTGCACTCTTTAATGGTGTTGGTGGTGGCGCAGCTGCCCTCGTAGCTATTGTCGAATACCTAAAGCTTGGGTCGGCAGCAAGTACTCCCGATGTTGTAGCAACCGTCTTCACAGTAATCGTTGGTTGCGTATCTTTCTCAGGTTCGATCGTTACCTTCCTTAAGCTGCAAGAGCTCATGACTACTCGCCCAGTGATCTTCCCGGGTGGTCGTTTCGTCATTGCAGCGACGCTCCTTGGAACGCTGGGATGCGCTGAGTGGGTTATCCATTCGCTGGGCAATGTTTCCATTACGGTGATGGCTGTCTTAGCGCTCATCTTCGGAGTTCTCTTCGTCTTGCCCGTTGGCGGAGCCGATGTTCCAATCGTCATCTCGCTACTTAATGCCTTCACCGGTCTGACCGTTGCTGCCAGTGGTTATGTTCTACAAGCAACGCTCTTAATCGTCGCAGGCACCTTGGTGGGAGCTTCAGGAACAATTCTGACTCGCCTCATGGCTGCGGCGATGGGTCGCTCGCTCTTTGGCACCCTCTTCGGAGCCTTCACTGCAAAGCCGCAGGCAGCTGTTGTGGGCGGAGAGGTTCGTTCTGTGAAGGCTGGATCGCCTGATGATGTCGCGATCCTTCTCAATTACGCACAGCGCGTTGTAATCGTTCCAGGATTCGGTCTTGCCGTTGCACAGGCGCAGCACACCGTGCGTGAGTTGGCAGACCTGCTCACCTCTAAGGGCGTGGATGTCGCTTATGGAATTCACCCGGTCGCGGGTCGTATGCCAGGACACATGAACGTCTTGCTCGCAGAAGCGAGCGTTCCCTACGAGCAACTTGTCGAGATGGATGAGGTCAATCCGACCTTTCCACAGACAGATGTAGTTCTTGTTGTGGGAGCAAACGATGTTGTTAACCCTGCTGCAAAGACGACACCCGGCTGCCCAATCTATGGAATGCCGATCTTGGATGTTGCCTCTGCGGGCAATGTCATCTTCTTGAAGCGATCAATGCGTCCCGGTTTTGCTGGTATTGAGAATGAGCTCCTCTACGATCCAAAGACCACTTTGCTCTTTGGAGATGCGAAGGATTCGTTGACAAAGGTTGTGAGTGCTCTCAAAGCGTTGTAACTAACAACGGTTATTAGTTCGAGAGACTGCTTCGATTCACAGCTTGCCCCGCGCAATCTGTGCTGGCCACTCAATATCGACGCCTAACACATGAGCGGCGTGTAACGGCCAACGTGGGTTACGGAGCATTTCGCGAGCTAGCATTACTGCATCGGCTTGCCCTGATTCAATGATGGTGTTTGCCTGAACAGGGTCGGTGATCATCCCGACCGCGGAGGTCTTGACCGTTGAACCGTGCTTGATCGCTTCTGCAAAGGCAACCTGGTAACCAGGACCTACTGCGATCTTTGCGTTATGAACATTGCCACCACTTGAAGCATCTACGAGATCGACCCCAAGCTCTGTGAGCTCGCTAGCGAGTTGGACAGACTCTTCAATCGTCCAACCACCTTCGGTCCAATCAGAGGCCGAGATTCGAACGAAGAGCGGGACGTTTTCACCAATCGTTGTGCGGACCTCTTGTACCACCTCCTTGAGGAAGCGAGTCCGTCCTGCAAAATCACCTCCATATTCGTCGGTACGCAGGTTGGAAAGTGGCGAATAGAACTCGTGGAGAAGGTAGCCATGGGCAGCGTGAATTTCAACGAGGTCGAAGCCGGCCTTTAGGGCGCGAGCAGCGGCCACTCCAAACTCTTTAACAAGCACTTGGATTTCTGGAATTGTCAGAGCCCTAGGCTCTGGATAACCTTCAAATGCCATCGCGCTCGGTGCTACCGCTTGCCAACCACCCTGCTCGGGAGTTGGGATGAAAGGGGTCACACCTGGCACGTTAGTGCCACCTTTTCGACCGGCGTGGGCTAGTTGGATTCCCATCTTTGAGCCCATCCGGTGGGCAAAGGCCACGATTGGCGCCCAAGCTGCAACCTGGGCATCGTTATAAAGCCCGGGACATCCTGTTGAGATGCGACCTTCCGCAACCACACCTGTTGCCTCGGCGATGATCAACCCCGCGCCACCCGTAGCAAGGCTGCCAAGGTGGATCTGATGCCACTCTCCAACAACTCCATCGACGGCGCAGTACTGACACATTGGGCTAACCCACGCGCGGTTCTTGATTTCAACTCCACGGATCGTGATTGGATCAAACAACTTTGGCACGTTAATTCCTCACTATTGCTCGGTCGAATATTGCTCGGTCGAATATTGCTCGGTTAAATTATTTCAAGCGGGCATAGTACCCAAGGGGGCGAGGGTTAATTTCCTTGCACTTCTTTGGGAGTGTTATGAATTCCGACGAGGTCTTGCGCCTTGGTTGGAGCAATATGCTCGGCTGGGATCGTTCCAAGGAGCCCCTTCTGGAAATCTTCAAAAGCTTGCATGACCTCTGCCTTGGTGTTCATGACGAAGGGACCCATCCATGCGACTTGCTCGCGAATTGGTTCCCCGCCGAGAATAAGCAGGTCCATCGTTGGTGAACGCGACTCTTGATTTCGATCGGCTTTAATCACCAGTGCTGCCCCATCGATAAGAACTGCTAGTTGCCCCATCTTGACGGGTTGGGCGGCATCGCCGACGGTGCCCTTTCCATTGAGGGTGTAGACAAGCGCGTTGTAATCGGGGCGCCATGGAAGGCGGAGTTCGGCTCCTGGTGCCAGGGTTGCATGCACCATTGTGATGGGTGTCTGCGTCGAACCAGGGCCCTTATACCCGCCTAGATCCCCAGCGATAACTCGAAGTAGTGCGCCGCCATCTGGAGTCGTCAATAAAGAGACATCCTTCGCGCGAATATCTTGGTAGGCCGGCTTTGACCACTTCTTTGCAGCGGGAAGATTTACCCAGAGCTGAAAACCGTGGAAGAGTCCACCACTCAGGACAAGATGTTCTGGTGGAGTTTCGATATGTAGAAGTCCAGCGCCAGCCGTCATCCACTGGGTATCACCGTTGGTGATCGTGCCGCCTCCACCGTGGTTGTCCTTGTGGTCAAAGATCCCATCAATAATGTATGTGACTGTCTCAAAGCCGCGGTGTGGGTGCCAAGGAGTTCCCTTTGGCTCACCTGGCGCGTATTCCACTTCGCCCATCTGATCGAGGTGAATGAATGGATCCAGCTCTGCCATGTCGACGCCGGCAAAGGCGCGGCGGACGGGGAAGCCCTCTCCCTCAAAGCCCTGCGGAGCCGTCGTGACGCTCTTTACACGGCGGACCTTCGCCTGCGGATCTGCCGCCACGCGTGGCAAGACGGTGAGATCACTAACAGTTACTGCTGGCATCGAAGTTACTCATCTCTCTTGAAACTCTGGTTCTCGTACTTGGTTCTGGTTTGGTTGAATTTTCAACTAACTAAAGTATAGAACTAACCATGGCGCCGGCGCACTTCCACCGAAAGTCGGCGCACTCCCAGACATTGGTGGGTGGCTCCTCCTATCACTTGAAATGTTATCCACAACAATCACCCCTCACGCTCAAAGTTCACTTTCCTTGTCACCCCCACCTTCAAGAATTCACTCATGAGCACGCAGCCAATTAGAGATTTGCTAGAGCACTCCCCGGGCATCGCCGTTCTCGTTGAACTGGTGGCTATCGACCCAAACACTCTTGACGCCGCAGAACGTGTGGACTACCTGGCCGCCCTCGAACGACAGAGTGGTTGGTTACAGGCGTTAATGCAGGTCGCGATCGTCGCAGTCGCTGGCAATGAACCTACTCCTGATCGGGGTAAGTATTCCGATGTTGACGATCCACAACGAGAAGAGATCGCATCCACACTCAATCTCGCGCCGGTTACCGCACAGTCTCGAATCGATGTCGCGCGCGTTCTGACCCAACACCTTCCAGCCACCTGCGCCGCGCTGGCCAACGGAGAGATCTCAAGTGCGCAAGCCACCGTTATCGCGAAAGAGAGTACGACGCTACTCCGGCGTGGAATCGACCCTGACCAGTTGAAGTACCTAGAGAACACGGCGATCGCCTTTGCTGAATTCCACACTCCGGCGCAGGTCGCCAACAAGGTGCGGAGCATCGTCGCGAAGATGGAACCTGCCGAGTTCGAGGTAAAGGCTGCTCAGGCAGCTCAAGCGCGTCGCGTGACCCTGACCCCGCAGCCAAATGGCATGGCGCAAATACTCGCATTACTACCTGCGGCCGAAGCTCAAACAGTGTGGCTCGCTATCGATAAATTGGCGCGAGCAAATCGTGAGAGAGGCGTTGCAAACTTTGGACCTTCATCTGCTAACTCCCCTGGTGAGCACTCCAAGGAAATATATTCACCCGCCACGCATCTTCCAGAATTTATCAGTGCCAACATCGAGCCGTTAACTCTCGATCAACTTCGAGCAGATGCTCTGGCGGCGATCGCCGAACGCTTTCTTGCACTCAGCTCGGATGAAAATCTCGCGCACGGAAGACCCGTCACCCTCAATCTAACTCTTGATCTTCCCACGCTCCTTGGCCTCAATGAGAATCCTGGAATTTTGGCTGGTTACGGCGAAATCCCGGCCTCCGCCGCTCGACTCTTAGCCAGCGATGCGAAGTGGCGGCGCTTCATCACCGATCCTCTTACTGGAAACCTCTTGGATTATGGCCGAACTAGTTACGACCCACCGCAAGCCCTTGTCGACTTTGTCGTGGCCCGAGACCGACGCTGCAGATTCCCCGGTTGTCGACAGCCGGCTCGTGTCTGCGATATCGACCACGCAATTGCCTGGGAAGAAGGCGGTAAAACTTCAAAGGAGAATCTTGGGCTTCTTTGTCGTCGCCACCATCGAATGAAGACACACGGGGGATGGAACCTAATCTCTTTCGAGGATGGTTCCTGCGAGTGGACCTCCCCTGAAGGCAAAGTATTTCGGGTTCAAGCGCGTCGCATCGACGAAGTTGCCTGAGGGTACGAGAGGTTCCCGAAATCCCTCGTCCTCCTTCGTCTAAACTTGGCCTAGCTATAACAAAAATTAGGTAGGGTGTTTCCAGGGTTACTTAATTCCACTACCGGGGGTTTCAAATGCTAAAAGGGTTTAAAGAATTTATTCTACGAGGCAATGTCATTGACCTAGCGATCGCGGTCGTAGTCGGTGCATCATTCACAGCCATCGTAAGTCAACTAACAAAGTCATTTATTCAGCCACTGATCCAGGTCTTCGGTGGTGGAGGGATTCACGGTGGTGCCTTTTTTATCCGTGGAGTGGCCTTTGACTGGGCAGCGTTTATTAACGCAATTATCAATTTCATCATAATTGCCGCAGCCCTGTATTTTTTTATCGTCGTTCCTCTCAATCGCATCAATGCGCGTCGCCGCAAGGTAGAAGAATTAGCCGAACTGGCACCCGAGAGCGAAGATGTGATACTTCTGCGCGAAATTCGCGATCTTCTCAAGAGAGAAAACTAGGAAAATCCTAAAAGTGTGAACTGGTGACCCTCGTTCGCACGCCTCACGCTACCCAACGCTCGCTTGCCGATTACGGCAAACCCGAGGCGAAATCTTGCGGCGAGCTCCCCGACCCTTTAATCAAAACCTAAACGCTGGGATTTGTGTAGAGGCGGCAGCATGAAAAAAGGCACTATCCCCCGCACATTTTGTGCGAGAGATAGTGCACCGTGGAGGTGCCGGGAATCCAATATCCCTCTTTTTATACGCTCAAATGGACTTTTTTTTAACATTACAACTAAGCATTTGCCTCACCTATTTTTTCGAGGGGTGTTTCGAGGCGAAAGGGAACTGCCCAAGGTTTTAAGTCGACGTTCTGGCACTCAATCAGAATTTTTAAGAGGGGCTTAATTCCTTGACCCTGCCACCATTTATCCCCACCGCCCTTATTCCAATGTGGGCAAGGAGTTCGCTCCATTTGGAATCGAGCTTCATCTCCAAGTTTGAGCGTGGAATACGGAATGCCCCGCCCATCTTCCGACGACTTTCCCGCAAGTTGCGAACTGCTCACATTTGGAGAGAAGCGAAAAGGTGCCCAGATTTGGTTCTGGAGTTCCTCATCAGTGGGGTGGCCTTCTGAATCTCTGACTGGAATTACCAGGGGGTCCGGCTCAATATTTTTGTTGTTTCTAATCGAAACCTTAAAAGAATCTATCTGGTCTAGTCCGTCTGGACCATCCAGAAGCAAATTGAGATAGAAAATTGTTTCGCTATAAGGCTCACACCACACCTTAAATTGAGGCCTCAGTTCTGCATGCCTGCGCTCTTCCTCAACTACTGCCAACGATTTAGAGGTTGAATTGGCATTTACGGCAGCCCTCCATGAAGCTATCGCCGCGACGGCTGCCACGCTCGTAGCTCCGCTAGCAATTACATTCGTCCAATCGACTTCCATAAAGGTATTTTACCAACGGTAGAACGTAATGGATATTCATATTCGATAAATATTTAACTCCAAAATTGACCCTATGTTCCCAACGTTGTTCATTCGCCTCTTACTTCCTCCAAGTCCAACTTTCTTCCAAAAGATAGGAAAACACTGAAGAAGAAATGTCCTCCTATGACCCAATTTGATTAGCCCGCCTTCCATTCTGTAGCACCGGGTGCTAAAGCTGAACCAATGAATTCATCTTGCAAAACCGAATCAACACAGCGCCGATAAGCACTTACAGACAACCATGTCTCAGTTAAGGTGAGGAAAAGTTAAATGGCAAAAATTACTATTAAAAGTTTATTCCCAAAACTAGAATCAAGATGGAGAGTATGATGAGTCAACTAATTTTAGAAACAAGCATCGGCCTAGTGAATGTAAATTATTCAGGAGGCAACTACATTGAAATTGGATATGGCGAGAATGCCCCTTCGGACCTCATA
>JANXZW010000022.1 GCA_025355305.1 Actinomycetes bacterium
GCTCGGATGATCTTTGACACCGTTTGGCCTGCGATGAATGAAACTCAAGTTACTGCCAATATGTTGCAGGCTCTCGTACATAGCGGGAGTTACCTCGTGGGAATATTTGATGGCGCAAAAATCGTAGGGGCTTCTTTCGCATTCCCATCGATTGAACCCGAAATACATCTTCATTCGCACATGACCGCATTTATTGCTACCCATCGCGATCAAGGACTTGGGACGATGCTCAAGATGCATCAGTGGCAGTGGGCTAAGGAACGTGGATACTCCTCCATCACCTGGACCTTTGATCCTCTGGTCCGGCGTAATGCCCGCCTCAATATTCTCAAATTGGGCGCAGACCTCATCGAGTACCATCCCAATTTTTACGGCGAGATGGCTGATGAAGTTAACTCGGGCGATGAATCAGATCGGATGCTGGTGCGCTGGGATACCAGCGGGGTAAAACCTGCGCCGCGTCTCGAATGCGCCGATGCTCCTTACGATGCAGAACTCATTCCATTGCCCGAGGACATTATCGAGTTGCGTCGTTCTGAACCGGAGAGAAGCAATCAGTTCCGTTTAGAAGTACGACAAGCCTTTCTCACCGCCTTCGCCGCGAAGAAGAAAGTCACTGGATTTAGCGCTAACAACGAATACGTATTGGAGTAAAAATGCAGATCGCTGAACTCGAATTGCGCACCATTAATCTTCCGTTGGTAAGACCCTTCCGCACCTCTTTTGGAACCCAAAGCGGTCGTGAAGTACTTATGCTCAAAATAACCACTAGCACTGGAGTAATCGGGTGGTCTGAGTGCGTTGCCCTCTCTGAGCCGCGCTACTCACCAGAATATGTTGCAGGCTCACTTGACCTGATGAAGAGATTTTTAATTCCAACACTTCTCCAAGCTGGTGAGGTACAGGCAGAAGATGTCGCATCACTCCTTGCACCATTCCTCGGTTCTCCGATGGCGAAGGCGACGCTGGAAACTGCGTTGCTCGACGCACAGCTCCGGGCCGAAGGGCGGAGCCTTGCTGACTATCTGGGGACCAACAAATCGCGGATCCCATGTGGCGTCTCGGTGGGCATCGCTCCATCCATCCCTGAGTTAATTGATGAAGTAGCGAGTTACATCGCCGAGGGCTACAAAAGAATTAAATTGAAGATTGAGCCAGGCTGGGATCTCGATCCTGTGGGCGAAGTAAGAAGAACCTGGCCCGAGATTCCTCTGCAAGTTGATGCTAATCAAGCCTATTCGCGCAGCGACGGAGAATTACTTTCGCGGCTAGATCAATTCGATCTCTTGTTGATCGAACAACCACTCGATGAGCACGACATCTTGGGTCACGCACAACTAGCTCGACAAGTCCAGACTCCGATATGTCTTGATGAATCGATTGTCTCCGTCCGTGCAGCGCAAGATGCACTTGCTTTAAAGGCAACTACGGTGATCAACATCAAACCAGGTCGCGTGGGCGGTTACCTGGAAGCGGTAAAGATTCATGACCTCTGCCTCAATGAAGGAATCCCGGTCTGGTGTGGCGGTATGGTTGAAACAGGAATAGGCCGCGCGGCAAATATTGCGCTCGCTGCCTTACCCGGATTCACTCTTCCTGGGGATACATCTGCTTCCAGCCGCTTCTTCCACCGGGACATCACCGAACCATTCGTGATGGATGATGGTTATCTTGCCGTTCCCAACACAATCGGAGTCGGTCGGACACCCGATTTAGAGTTCTTAGATTCGATTACAAACTATAAAGAGAGTATTCAGATTTAACTCCACTGCTGCACGTGCGCCAGGGAATTAGCAAAAATGATGGGAGCATCAAAATCCATCGTTGCGACGTGGTAGCTATTTGTTAGCTCAATGCGTTGCCCTGAGATGCTGTCGATTTCAGACATGATGATATTTGAATTGGAAATTGGAAGCACGTGATCATCCACGCTATGGAAGAGAAGAGTTGGACATTTGACCTTACCCAAGTTGGCTCGCGTTTGCTTAAGCATCTTCTGAAGTTGAACAACTCCCTTGGTAGGAAGAACGTCATAGCCCCATTCGGTTACATCAGGCTTCTTAATGTCATCTCCGACTGAGGAGCGCCCAGGTTGCAAGATCGCTAGGAGCGGGGCGATCTTGATCAGATTTCCTGGGATATGAATCATTGGATTAACAAGACAGATTCCCGCAAGTTCATTTCTCTCCGCGATATTAAGTGTTGTACCGCCACCCATCGAAAGACCAAAGACAAAGACCTTCTTGCAACTCGCTTTCAACCTCTCGACTTCGACCTGAACCCGCGCTGGCCACTCCTGCCACTTCACCTTATTGAGATCTTGCCATTGCGTTGCATGTCCAGGGAGTCGAGGAACAGAGACCGTGTACCCACGCTCTTCAAAGAAAGCAGCCCAGGTGCGCATCGAAGCGGGAGATCCTGTGAATCCATGCACGAAGATGATACCTATCTCGGCATGTTCAGAACCTAATGCCAAGTAATCTTCTAACCAGCCTGCTGGAGCACTATTTGTATCCATGCCGCACTGTAAATGATCCACTCGGGTATCGTCCACCTTAATGTTTACCTCGCTCTTCTACTTGAAAATCACGGTCGCTCCTCTGATGGTGCTATCCGTGAGTTTCTTACAGCGCAGTTTCGGGGAACGTTTCGGAGGTTGGTTACTAGGGCTGCCGATTACAACGGGCCCCTTCATCTTCATTATTGCAATCCAAGAAGGCATAACCTTTGCAGGCCACACAACGCGTGGAGTCTTGCTCGGCCAAATTGCCCTCATCACCTTCTGCTGGTCTTACGCCTACGCTGCGCTGCGCAGACCCTGGCTTCAAGCGCTCGCCTTTGGCACAATAATTTGTCTGCTTACGGGATTTCTGGTCACCGCAGTGAAGTTGCCTGTTGTCATGAGCGATCTGCTGCTCATTGTTATCTGGGGTATCGCTATGAGGTGGTGGCCTCGCTCCAATTTTCCCGAACAGAGAATCCTGCTACCCAAATGGGAACTCCCAGTCCGTATTTTGGTGACGCTCTCCCTACTCATATCTCTAAGCGCCCTCGCACCTCACATTGGTGCCAAGCTTGCAGGGGCGCTCTCCACATATCCGGTAATCGCATCAGTCCTAGGTTCTTTTAACCAGAAAAGATTTGGCCCGGGTGCAACTATTGCCACCTTGCGCGGATTGATGCAGACCTTGCCAATAACCATGGCCATCATCTTCTTCCTCGGACTGGTCCTGCGCTGATGAATGTCAGGCAAAGGGCGTAACCTTGCCTCATCATGGAAGCCAGAGCGTTACACGAAACAACATTTGTAGTCCTGGATTTAGAAACCACGGGCGGTAGTCCGCACGCTGGCGCGGTGATCACAGAAATTGGCGCGGTCAAAGTTCGCGGCGGCGTTGTCATCGGCGAGTTCAAAAGCTTCGTTAATCCTTTATCTCCAATTCCTCTTTTCATCACGGAATTGACCGGTATTGACAACGAAATGGTCCGGCTCGCACCGATCATCGATGAAATTTTTCCAACTTTTTTAGAGTTTGTGGGATCCCCAGCCGAGAGCGTCTTAGTCGCGCACAACGCCCCTTTTGATATTGGTTTTCTCCAGGCGGCCAGTCGGGAACTGGAATACCCGTGGCCCAAGTACCGAGTTATCGACACCGTTCGGCTGGCACGCTCCGTCTTAACACGTGAGGAGGTGACCGATTGCAAACTCAGCACACTTGCGGTCTTCTTCAATACACAGGTCACCCCTACCCACCGAGCCTTGGACGATGCTCAAACCACAGTAGAGGTCTTGCATGCTCTGATCGAGCGTCTCACCGGCTTCGGAGTCCAAACCTTTGGAGAGCTTGAAAAATTCTCTCGCAAGAAGATTAAGCGCGAACCTAGGCTGATCTAAATTGCTGGGTAAAAAGCGCCCAACTCCGCAGAACCTCTTGTGCCGCTCCAGAATCGATGGCGGCGCTCGCTAATTGATAACCATCCGCTAATTGTTCGGTGATAGTTTTTGTGAAATCCCCCTTGTAAGCGGCCAAAGTTGCGGCAGCGTTTAACAGCACTGCATCGCGAGCTGGACTCTTTTCGCCCTCAAAGATTCGCAGGGTACTTGCCGCATTGAACTGCGCATCTCCTCCAGCCAAAGCTGCGATGGGAGCGTGGGAAATCCCAATCTGGCGAGGGTCAAAACTCTCGGTGCGCGTGCTGCCTCCGTTGATTTGGGTGATCTGTGTCGTTGTGCTGAGAGTGATCTCATCGATTCCATCATCACCGCGGAAGATAAACCCCTCTGTTCCACGATCCAACAAAACCTTAGCCATGATCGGCATAACTCGTGCCTTGCTCACTCCGAGGGCAATCGCCTTGGGTCGCGCTGGGTTGGCCAGTGGCCCCAAGATATTAAAGACCGAGGCCTGACCGAGCTCCTTGCGGGCAGGGGCGGCAAAGCGCATCGCAGGGTGAAACTTGGGAGCAAAGCAGAAGCCAATCCCGACCTGTTGGACGCAGGCGGCGACCTGCAGGCCATTGAGGTCGATATTGACCCCCAAAGCTTCTAAGAGGTCTGCGGCTCCAGATTTAGAGGAGGCGGCACGCGCGCCATGCTTGATTACCGTGGCTCCTGCTGCCCGGGCGATGATCGCTGCCGTCGTAGAGATATTGATGGTATTTGCCCCGTCGCCTCCGGTGCCTACCGGGTCAACCGCTCTCTGGGGCACGGTAATTGATGCGCAATGCTCGAACATGACAGCAACGAGAGCCTCAACCTCTTGCGCCGTCTCGCCTTTCGCCTGAATTCCAAGGAGAAAAGATTTGATGGTCTCTTTATCAGCCAGATCACTTAGAATCTGGCCCATTGCCCACTTTGCCTGACCCGCGGCTAGATCTTCATGATCGGCCAATTGGGCAACGATCTGCCTCCAAGAAATCTGACTCTCTTCCATGCGTCAGATCCTATCTTTCGCGTGATCAGACTCACCCATGAATCCGCCGCCGATTGACACCCTCATTACTTAAAAAGGGAAGAAATCAGGAATAATGCGGGCGTGAGCACTCAAGAAGCCCCCGTCAAGAATAATCGTCCAAGCTTGGTGGCAGTAGGCACTATCGTCTGGCTCTCTTCAGAACTAATGTTCTTTGCAGCGCTCTTTGCGATGTACTTCACCACGCGCGCCGTCCAAGGTCCAAAGCTCTGGCTGGAATCTACTGGCATGCTCAATGTGAAGTTTGCTGCGATTAACACCACGGTGCTCGTACTCTCCTCCGTAACATGTCAATTCGGCGTATTTGCGGCAGAGCGCTTTCAAGGAAAACGCATAGGTCCCCTGTATAAAATTTCAAAGTGGGGAATGCGTGAGTGGTTCGCCCTCACCTTCTTGATGGGCGCCTTCTTCATTGGAGGCCAGATTTATGAATATGCCAACCTTGTCCGCGATGGACTTTCACTCTCATCACGTGCCTACGGTTCGGTTTTCTACCTGACAACGGGTTTCCACGGACTTCACGTCACTGGCGGCCTGATCGCATTCTTGATCGTCTTGATTCGCGTAGCGAAGGCGCGAAAGTTCGGTCACTCGCAAGCTACAACGGCGATTGTCGTCTCGTACTACTGGCATTTCGTGGACATTGTGTGGATCGCCCTCTTCTCCACGATCTACTTGATTAAATAGGAGCTATCAGTGAAACGAATCTCTAGTTTCCGTCGCCAACGCATTGCCGGGCCGATTTTGGTCGTAGCAGCGCTATTCACAATCGCCACCGCTTTTGGTGTGGCCTCCGCACTTCCTAACGCTCAGTTAACAATCACTTCGGGGACCTCCACTCTCGTCTCAGAGGGGAAAGCGATATTCCTCCGCAGCTGTTCTTCATGCCATGGTCTGAATGCTGAAGGAGGCGGGATCGCACCTTCATTGATCGGTGTTGGATCTGCAGCCGTTGACTTCCAGGTCGGAACTGGGCGCATGCCGCTGGCAGACATGAGTCAACAAGCGATGCAGAAGAAGCCTCTCTATAACCCGCAAGAGACAGCGGCTTTGGCTGCCTACATCTCCTCTTTAGCGCCTGGCCCTGCATCAGTGATTAATGAATCTCTCAGTTATGAACGCGATGGAAATGCTGCTCAGGGTGGCACTCTCTTTAGGACTAACTGCGCCATGTGCCACAACTTCGCTGGTCAGGGTGGAGCACTTACCAATGGAAAGTACGCACCATCCCTAATGGGGGTTGATCCAAAATACGTTTACGAAGCGATGGTGACCGGCCCACAGTCAATGCCAAAGTTCACCAATGCAACAATCAGTACGCAGGAGAAGCTGGACATCATTAAATGGTTGCAAGCCGCCAATCATGAGCAAAATCTTGGTGGTGCATCACTTGGACGCGTAGGCCCTGTGACAGAAGGTCTCCTTGGTTGGGTCCTTGGACTTGGTCTCCTAATCGGCGCAGCTGCATGGCTCGCAATGAAGGCGAAATAAATGAGTAATCAGATCGAACGTTTCCAGGATCCTGGTCTGCCCGAGCATGTGCATCGCAACGCCGATGTTGATCCTCGAGCCGCTAAGCGCGCCGAGCAACAGATAGCCATTCTCTTCCTCCTCTCAGCAGTGGGCACCATACTTACAATCGTCTCTTACATCTATATAAAGAGCACTACCTTCTTCTATCTACCAGTTATGGGTCGCACAAATCTGCAACAGCTCCTTCTCGGAATTGGGTTGACGGCGGCAACACTTTTTATCGGCCTAGGCGCTATCCAGTGGGCGAAAAAGTTAATGCCCGATGAGGAAGTAATTGCAGAACGCCACGAATTTCGCTCTGAAGAAGTTGATCGCGAAGAGCTGGTCGAAACCTTTAAGGAGCGTGCGGGCGCATCCGGGATTGGCCGTCGCAGCCTGATCAAGCGCTCTCTCGGTCTCTCCCTTGGCCTTGTGGGGCTCTCCCCTCTGGTTCTCCTGCGCGATACCGGTCCTCTGCCAGGTAAATTCTTAAACACCACCAACTGGGCCGCTGGTACTCGCCTCTTGCGCGATCCAGATGGCCAACCAATTCTCGCCTCTGACATTGAAGTGGGTGCTGTTACACAAGTTCTACCAGAACTTTCCGCTGGGATGGAACGGACCCTTGAGAACACCGGGAAAGATGCCGTTCTCCTGCTCCGCTTGCGTCCAGAAGATTTCAATCTAGATCCAGAGCGTCTGTCATGGACACATGAGGGGATCATCGCTTTCTCCAAAATCTGCACTCACATGGGTTGCGCTGTCGCTCTTTATGAGCAACAGACCCACCATCTTCTCTGTCCTTGCCACCAATCAACTTTCGATGTGACGCGTGGCGCCAAAGTCATTTTTGGGCCAGCCGCTCGTCCACTTCCGCAGTTGGCAATCACCGTAAATGCTGATGGCTACTTGATCGCCAAGCAACCCTTTACCCTTCCGATTGGTCCAAGCTTCTGGGAGCGAAATTCATCTAATGGATAACTCACTACTAACTAACATGGGTGATAAATAATGAAGACGAGTCAGAAAGTTGCGGGAGCCGCCGCCAACTATGTTGATGAACGAACCGGCGCTGCTAAGTGGTTGAAGAAGAACCTCACCAAGGTATTCCCTGATCACTGGTCCTTCATGCTCGGGGAGATCTGCCTTTACTCTTTCATCATTCTCCTATTGACCGGAACCTTCCTCACCTTCTGGTTCGATCCCTCCCAGCGCGAAGTCGTGTATCACGGCTCATATTTGCCGCTCTCTGGAATTCATATGTCCGCTGCATACGATTCCACCCTGCACCTCTCCTTCGATGTACGTGGCGGATTGTTGATGCGTCAGATCCATCACTGGGCTGCTCTCATCTTCATGTCTGCGATCGTCGCCCACCTCTTCCGAGTCTTCTTCACTGGTGCTTATCGCAAGCCTCGTGAGTTCAACTGGTTGATTGGTGTGGGACTTTTGACCTTCGGCATTGTTGAAGGCTTCTTGGGTTACTCACTCCCTGATGATTTGCTCTCCGGTACCGGAATTCGCATCGCTGAAGCTATCTTGCAAGCGATCCCGGTCGTAGGTTCATATCTTGCATTCTTTGCCTTTGGGGGTCCCTTCCCTGGAACGGCCTTCATTCCTCGTATCTTTATTGTGCACGTTCTGCTACTGCCTGGCCTCTTCTTAGCCCTAATCACCATCCACTTGATGTTGGTCTGGTACCAGAAGCACACCCAGTACCCAGGGCCTGGTCGCACAGAGAAGAATGTCGTGGGATATCCCCTGATGCCCGTGTACATGGCGAAAGCTGGCGGATTCTTCTTCGTAGTATTTGGAGTCACGGCCTTCTTGGGGGCTGTCGCATCAATCAACCCAATCTGGCTCTATGGTCCATACACTCCAGGTCAAATCTCTGCCGGTTCACAACCCGACTGGTACATGGGATGGCTTGATGGACTCGTGCGCGCCGCGCCGCCACTTGAAACTCACGCCTTCGGTCATACGATCTCATGGAATATCTTGATTCCAGGTTTGATTATCCCAGGCATTCTCTTTACAGGAATGGCGCTCTATCCATTTATCGAATCATGGATTAGCGGCGATAAGCGCGAGCATCATCTCCTCGACCGTCCACGCAATGCGCCAAACCGCACCGCACTTGGAGTCACTGCAATTACCTTTATTCTGATTTCGCTACTCAATGGCGGTAACGACATCATCGCAACTCACTTCCATTTAACAATCAATGGAATCATGTGGTTCACTCGAATTGGACTCTTCACTATCCCTCCTATCGCCTTTGTCATCACTAAGCGCATCTGTTTGTCACTACAACGCGCAGATCGTGATCTTGTGCTTCACGGACGTGAAACTGGTCGACTCGTGATGATGCCAAATGGCGAGATGCTCGAAGTTCATGAGCCAATCTCAGACGCGCAGAAATGGACGCTGACGCAACATCAAACCCCCGGAGCTCTTCCAGCCCCTCTCCCAGCGTCGGCCACCGTTGGGATTAAGGGCAAGATTCGGGCACGTTTGAATCGCGCCAATGCCGTACAAATTCCGGCACCGACCCTGAGCGATCTCAAAGAACTCGGAGAAGCTCACCACTAACCACGAATGAAAATTCGACCAGCACATCCCGGAGAAGCGGCTCTGATCCATGAGTTGATCCATGAGTTAGCGGTATTTGAGAAGGCCCCAGAGAGCGCGCAAGCCACCCTTGCCCAGATCTCCGGGGCCTTCTTCTGTCAGCATCCAGCGGTCTTCTGCGACATGATTGAAGATGAAGAGGGTTTGGTTCAAGGCCTGGGGATCTGGTTTCTTAATTACTCGACCTGGACTGGTACCCATGGCATTTATCTAGAGGATCTTTATATCCGTGAAAGCGCCCGAGGCAGAGGCTACGGCAAAGCCTTCTTACGCCACCTAGCCGCTCTATGCGTTGCGCGGGGCTATCACCGCTTGCAGTGGTGGGTGCTGGATTGGAATCAATCTGCCATTGATTTCTATCAAGGGCTCGGAGCCCAATTTATGGATGAATGGACTGTTATGCGGGTAGACGGCGTTGCTTTGGCAACTCTCTCGGTATTAGATCAGTAAACCTGCAGCCTCGCTGCTCAAATTCTCTTCAGCGCTGGGAGGAAAGGCCAGGCTTCTCATATTCGGTGGTAAACCCGATAATGCTCACAACTAGAGCTCCTAGCGCTATCACTGTCAGCCACCAACCAACAACTAGACCCAGACCCATTGCGCATGCTGAGAGGGCGAGGGGCAACGGCCACCACGAGTGCGGTGAAAAGAATCCGAGCTCTCCAGCCAAATCTGCGATCTCACCATCGTCATTATCTGAGGGCAGAACCCCCATCCGCTTATCGTTTGTGTAGAAGTAAAAACCGATAGTCAGAGCAAGCCCAGCGCTCAGGCTGATGGCGGTAATCCCTAAGGCTTCTCCACCCAGCAGCCAGTAAATGACTGCCAAGATCCCGTAGAAGGCCGCCAAGAATGCGAAGAGTTTATATCCAGCTTTCATTAGTGACCGCCATCCGTATGTGCCATGTGAGGGTAATGCAGATCAAAGGCTGGACGTTCAGAACGAATCCGCGGAATCGAAGTGAAATTGTGGCGTGGTGGTGGGCAAGAGGTAGCCCACTCGAGTGATGCTCCATACCCCCAAGGGTCATCGACCATCACCTTTGGAGATTTACGACTAATCCAGACGTTGACCACATAAGGCAACATAGACAGGCCCAAGAGGAAGGAGCCGATCGTAGAGATGGTGTTAAGAGTGGTGAATCCATCGGTCGCCAGATAATCCGCGTAACGACGCGGCATTCCCTTAATTCCGAGCCAGTGTTGACCAAGGAAGGTGAGATGGAAGCCGAAGAACAGGGTCCAGAAGTGGATTTTTCCAAGGCGTTCGTTCAGCATACGACCGGTCATCTTCGGCCACCAGAAGTAGAAACCTCCGAACATCGCAAAGACCACCGTCCCAAAGAGAACGTAATGGAAGTGAGCGACGACAAAATAGGAGGCAGATACTGCAAAGTCCAATGGGGGGCTGGCAAGAATAATTCCGGTTAAACCACCGAAGAGGAAGGTCACTAAGAATCCCATAATGAAGAGCATGGGAGTTTCAAAGGTAAGCGAGCCACCCCACATTGTTCCGATCCAGTTGAAGAATTTTACCCCGGTCGGAACTCCAATAAGAAATGTCATGAAGGAGAAGAAGGGCAGCAAAACCTGTCCGCTGGCATACATATGGTGAGCCCATACTGAGACCGAGAGAGCTGCGATGCCAATTGTTGCAGCGATCAGACCTTTATAACCAAAGATTGGCTTGCGGCTAAAGACCGGCAAGATCTCCGAGGCAATTCCAAAGAAGGGCAGAGCGAGGATGTATACCTCAGGGTGGCCAAAGAACCAGAAGAGGTGCTGCCAAAGCATTGCTCCTCCGTTGGCGGAGTCAAAGATATGCGAACCAAAGAGTCGATCACTCTCTAGACCCAAGAGAGCGGCAGCAAGTGGTGGGAAGGCGAGCAGCACCAAGATCGAGGTGAGGAGCACATTCCATGAAAAAATCGACATGCGGAACATCGTCATTCCAGGAGCGCGCATTGTGAAGATGGTGGTCACAAAGTTAACGCCACCAAGGATTGTTCCAAGGCCAGATATTGCCAGACCTATCACCCAAAGGTCCCCGCCGATTCCTGGTGAATATTGCGAGTTAGCAAGTGGTGCATAGGCGGTCCAACCGAATGAGGCAGCACCTCCAGGGCTGAGGAACCCACCAAATGCCATCAAGCCACCGAAGAGGTAGAGCCAGTACGAGAGCATGTTGAGGCGTGGGAAAGCCACGTCGGCTGCTCCAATTTGAAGAGGCATGATCACATTAGCGAAGCCCACAAAGAGTGGTGTTGCAAACATCAGGAGCATGACGGTGCCGTGCATCGTGAAAATCTGGTTGTACTGCTCGGTGCTCAAGAATTGCAGACCTGGGCGAGCTAACTCCGCGCGCAGAAGGAGCGCTAAGAATCCAGCGATGATAAACCAAATGAAAGAGGTGATGAGGTAGAGATACCCGATGGTCTTGTGATCGGTCGAGGTAATCCACTTTACAAACAGACGACCCTTGGACTGCCCCTTGGGGGCGGCAGCGTTGTAACTTGCAGATGATGTAGTTGGTTCAGCGAATGTTGTCATCGTTATGCCACCTTCAGAGAGTTGATGTATGCGGTGTATTGCTCAGGTGTAACAACTTTGACAGAGAAAAGCATCTGGGAGTGGCTTCGACCGCAGAGGATATTGCATCGCCCTGGGAAGGTTCCCAATTTCTCCGCTGCGAACTCTATGTGATTGGTGACATGCGGAAGCGCCTGAATTTGAATCATAAAGGCGGGGATCCAGAAGCCGTGATCGACATCATTTGAGTCGATGGTAAAGAGAACTTTCTGGCCGAGTGGAAGCACTAGCTCCGGGCGTTGCGCAGGAGTTCCCGTCACCGTAGGCGCGGCAGGAATATCGTTGTAAGTGAACTGCCACGACCACTGGATTGCATTCACATGAATGTTATGCGGTGCAGTGGCAGGAGTATCCACTTTCGTAATCCGAGCTTCATCGCGGGCGGTGTACCCAAAGAGCACGGCAACGATGATGAACGGGATAAGTGTGTATGCAATTTCAACGGGAACGTTGTAGCGAACCTGCTTTGGAAATTCCTCGCTCTTCTTGCGGTGGAAGAAAACCGGCCACATTAAGAGCAGGAAGGTGAAGGTACCGACAATGGCCGCCGTCACCCACGCCCAGTACCAGAGGGCCCCTGAGGTGTCGTTGACGCTCGATGCCCCCTTGGTAAATCCGAGGCCTGAGATGTTCTTGTTTGAGCAGGCAGAGAGCAGCAAGGTGCTCGTCGAAATGACTAAAAGTCCGATAATTCGGCGGGTACGACGCATAGGAGAAGGATAACCATCCCACTCGCCTAGCGCGTGGAGAGCGGGTAGCGTTCTTGGGTGGGTTCAGTCACAGGCAATTTCCAGAGCGAATCGCCGCTGCATCCCGCTGCGACGGCTTTCCTCGTTGAAGCCTTCCAGCGCGGGTGGTCAGACCCCGAAAAGCGTCATGCTGGATCTCGAAAGGCCGCAATCCTTCTCAATGAGGCGAAAGAAAACTTCGCGGGCCACCTAGGCATCAGGCGCGAGCAGATTGAGATACTGTCTGATACCGCCCTTGGTTTCCACCTCGGCCTCACCGGACTCTTGCAGAGTGATTCAACTCTCTACTACCCCGCAATCGCCCGCTCCGAGGTTTTCGCCGTGGCAGATGGACACTCTTCGCACAAACTCCCGACGGACTCCTCTGGGCAGAGCACTCCTCCTTCGGGAAGCGAGTCAGATGTTCTGGCCTGGCAGTTGGCCAATGGCGAGACAGGAATCCGGGCAGCGCATCCCACTGAATTTAAAGGGCGAATTTTCGCGGATGCCACCGCCTCGGGGGCTCTGCTCCCCTTGCCCGAAAGATGGAGTTCTGCCTTATGGAGCTCACGCGCTTGGCAAGGCCCCGCTGGGCTCGGGATTTTTGCGATAGCCGATCGGAGTATCTGGCGCAATCCGCTCCCCCATTTTGATCAGCGAATCGGTAGCACTGACTTTTCGCTGCCTCTTGCCATCGCCAGCGCGATCGCCCTTGATGCCTGGGTCCGCGAGTATCGCGAAAGGGAGGAGTCGCTACATGCAATCAACGTTGAGATTCGAAACTTTTTGCTCACCGAAATCGGCCAAGTCGATATTGCCGGAAGTGTCGATAAGACTCTGCCCCATCTACTCTCCTTCTCACTCCTTTATGTTGATGCCGAGATGCTCGCGACTGAATTAGATCGCCGCGGATTTGCCGTTGACTCTGGCTCTGCCTGCAACTCGGCAAACATGGAGCCCAGCCATGTTCTCTCCGCGATGGGTTTATTGACCCACGGCAATATTAGGGTGACACTCCATAATCTTCTGGACAGGCAGAGCGTTCTAACTTTCTTGCAGACCCTCAAAGCACTCGTTTTTGATATGCGAAGCTAAATGCTCCTCAACTGCCTGGGAATGCGCTGCCCAATTCCAATAATCAAATTAGCAGCGGCGCTCAAAGAGGAAGCAGAAGTAATTTTATTGAGCGATGACCCAGCAACGCTTCCCGATCTAACGGCATGGGCCCGGATGACCGGCAACGCGTATGAGATCTTGAGCGCGGAGAGATATTTGGTAAAACGGCTATAAACCCATGCGGGGGTTGATATGCTGACTAACTTCGTTGGCAGCCTGCCCGCCATAAGCCTCTTCGAATCGGGCCATAAACTCTTCTCGATTGAAGAGATACTCCTGCGTCCCTTTCGTCTCCAAACAAAATGTTGCGATCATAGAGCCCAATTGGGCGCAGCGCTCGTGGTTCAAACCCCAAGAAAGTCCGGCCAGAAACCCTGATCTAAACGAATCTCCAACTCCAGTTGGATCCACCTTTGCTATCTCTGCGGGTGCTGCGACGGTGATCGCCGGCTGCCCATGCTCTTCAATACGGGCACCCTTTGCGCCTAGAGTTACTACACGGACTTGAACTTGGTCGAAGAGTTCAGCATCTGACCATCCAGTCTTCTGCAACATGAGGGCTAATTCATACTCGTTGAGAAACAAGTACTTAGCGCCAACAACCAATTCTTTGACAGAGTCGCCATCCATGCGGGCTAACTGCTGTGAGGGATCGGCAGCCATAGGAATTCCCAGTCGTCGTGCGGCATGCGAGTGTCGGATCATCGCCTCCGGGTCATCTGGACCGATCAAAAAGAGATCAATGCCTCCCTCCTCTTGCGCGATTGATTCAATATCCAATTCGCGCGCCTCCGACATCGCGCCGGGGAAAAAAGAGGCGATCTGATTGAGTTCTTCATCGGTTGTCACTATGAAGGTGGCGGTGTAGAGATCTTTGGAGATTCTCACGTGCTCTGTATTCACACCGTGGCGCAGGAGCCAATCGTTGTAATCAGCCCAATCTTTTCCTACCGCTGCGACAAGGAGGGGGTTAAGACCAAGAGCGCCCATTCCGAAGGCAATATTGGCTGCGCAACCGCCGCGGTGAATATCGAGGTTATCGACGAGAAAGGAGAGTGAAACGTTAGCCAGGGAACCCGCAACGAGGGAATCAGTGAACTTCCCAGGGAAGGTCATTAAGTGGTCGCGCCCAACGGAGCCCGCGACGGCAACTTTCATAGAGCGAGGATGAGTTAGTTAAAAGAATCGCCGCAGGCGCATGAGCCTTGAGCGTTGGGGTTATCGATTGTGAAACCCTGTTTTTCAATGGTGTCGACGAAATCAATAGAGGCACCCATCAAATAAGGAGTACTCATCTTGTCGGTGACGACCTTAACAGCCCCGAACTCTGAGACGGTATCGCCATCGAGGGCGCGATCGTCGAAGTAGAGCTGATAGCGCAGTCCAGAGCAACCGCCGGGTTGAACGGCAACTCGCAAAGAGAGATCATCGCGACCCTCTTGGGCGAGTAGTGCTGCCACCTTGGTGGCTGCTACCTCGGTGAGGAGAATGCCGGTTGTGCTCTCAATGCTGACTTCTTGGACTGTTTCAGTGCTCATGTTGGTAATAATACCTCTAAAATCTTCCCATGGCCTTTGGAAACTTAACGGAGTTGCTTCTTCTCGGCCGCGAGAACGATCTTCGTAGTGAACGAGGCGTCTCCTGCGAGGGGGAGCTTCCAGCTGCCAGCGACCCGGGACTCGTTGAACGAGCCCTGAAGGCACGTGCCGCTCTTGGCGAGCGAGCCATGATTTTGGGGCATCACTATCAACGCGATGAAGTCATCGAATTCGCCGACATAACCGGGGACTCCTTCAAATTGGCGCAGGCCGCGGCGAACCACCCCGAAGCGCAATTAGTCATCTTCTGTGGAGTTCATTTCATGGCGGAATCCGCCGACATCCTCACCTCCGCAGACCAGCGCGTAATCCTGCCTGACCTCGCCGCCGGATGTTCGATGGCCGATATGGCTGGCGCGGCCCAAGTGGATGCGGCGTGGGCTCACTTTCAGAAAGTGGGCATTGCCGCTCGAACAATTCCCATTACCTACATGAACTCGACCGCCGCAATCAAAAGTTTTACTGGGGCGAACGGTGGCGCGGTCTGCACCTCTTCCAATGCGCGGCGGGCGATGAATTGGGCCTTTGAGCGAGGGGAGAAGATCTTCTTCCTTCCTGATCAGCACCTCGGGCGCAACACGGCCCTTCTTCACCTCGGTTTATCCGCACAAGATTGTGTGGTCTGGAACCCCTGGAAGGCCCAAGGAGGATTGACAGATCAGGAGCTGCTAGACGCCAAGGTCATCTTGTGGCGCGGCCACTGCTCAGTCCATGGGCGCTTCTCACTGCAAAACGTTAAGGAAGTTCGGGAGCGCCTTCCAGGTGTGCAAGTACTTGTCCACCCCGAGTGTCAAAACGATGTTGTGATGGCAGCCGACGTGGTTGGCAGCACCGAGATGATTATTGAGACAGTGGCTTCATCCTCCCCTGGTTCTAAGTGGGCCATTGGCACCGAACTCAACTTGGTACAGCGATTGGCGAGAACAAACCCAGATAAAGAGATCGTCTTCCTCGATAAAACAGTCTGTTACTGCTCCACGATGAACCGCATCGACCTTCCGCACCTAGTCTGGGCTATGGAGAATCTGGCAGCTGGTCGAATTCTCAATCAGATAAGCGTTGAAGAGAAGACCGCGCACTTCGCGAGAGTTGCGCTAGAGCGAATGCTGGCTCTACCGTAACCACATGACAAAAGATGCCCCAACCCCAAAGCGCAAAGATGCCGAAGCGCTCAATAAGGTAAATGCCATCACCTCTCCTGCGACCAAGGCGACTAAGGCTCGCGATCGCAATGAACTCAAAGCCAAGCGACTTACTGCTCGTGCCGCTTACATGCGTGGCGAAGAGAGCGCATTACCGCTTCGTGACAAGGGTCCAAACAAGCGCTACGTCCGCAACTACGTGGACTCGCGTCGCAATGTCGGGGAGTACTTTCTTCCAGCTGTCTTCACTGTCTTGGTCCTGACCGTAGTTCACAACAAGTTTGTTTCTCTTATTGCAATTCTCTTCATGTATGCCGCCATGCTCTATACCGTCATCTCAGGCATCTTTATGACACGCGCTATTCGCAAAGCCGTTAATGCGAAGTTCCCTGGTGAGTCAACAAAGGGTCTTGGCATGTACGGATGGCTGCGTTCTACCCAGATGCGCCGGATGCGCGCTCCCGCACCACAAGTGAAGCGCGGAGAGACGATCTAAAAGTTTCTTACTCCTTACGATGAAAGCCTAAGCCCGAGGGTTTGGGCTTTCAGTTTTATTCGGATCCCTCTCTGGCAAAGCTCCCAGAACGGCATCGATCGCAGCCATGACACTTGCTTCAAGTTTTACTCCAGCCGCCTTTGCATTTTCTTTTACTTGAGTCGGTTTAGTTGCTCCCATGATTACCGCCGAAACATTTTGATTCTGCAACGCCCATGCCAGCGCCAGTTGTGAGAGTGAGAGACCAAGTTCATCCGCGATTGGTTTCAAATTCTGCACCGCGCTCAAAACCTCATCGGTCATCCAGCGCGAGATAAAACCAGCGCCTGATTTCTTATCGGTTGCGCGTGACCCGGCGGGAGGTTTCTTGCCCGGTAGGTACTTTCCAGTCAACACCCCTTGGGCAATAGGAGACCAGACGATCTGCCCTATTCCTTCTTGCTCGGAGAGTGGAACAACTTCTCCCTCGATAACACGCCAGAGCATCGAATACTGAGGCTGACTAGAGACGAAGCGAGTCCAACCGCGTTCCTTTTGTATCTTTAGAGCGCTATTGATCTGCTCAGCGTCCCACTCCGAGAAACCGATGTAGTTAACCTTGCCCTGACGGACGAGATCTTCAAAGGCCTGCAGCGATTCATCCAGAGGAGCCTGGAAATCGAAGCGGTGCATCTGATAAAGATCGATGTGATCGGTGCCCAACCTTTTGAGGGAGGCATGAACAGATTCCAAGATGTGCTTGCGAGATAGACCGCGATCATTTTTGCCGGCGCCCGTCGGAAAGTAGACCTTGGTAAAGAGTTCGTAAGACTCGCGTTTTACGCCTTTCAACGCTTTTCCGAGAACGGTCTCAGCTCGAGTGCCTGCGTAGACATCGGCGGTATCGAAGGTGGTGATGCCCTCTTCAAACGCAGCTTTGACGCATTTGATAGCGGCATCTTCCTCAACCTGGCTGCCATGGGTAATCCAGTTTCCATAGGCGATCTCTGAGACGTACATTCCTGAAGAACCAAGGCGACGATATTCCATGCCAAAATCTTATCTCGTAAATGCGTGTCTCTTTGCGGAAATGTTAACTTTGGGTCGCAAGGTGCTAACTTGCACCCACCAAGGTCCGCAGGACCGCGGTGGTATTGATCAGAGCGAAGTCGGTGAGAATCCGACACTGTCCCGCAACTGTGTTGAAGTCCTAGCGGCTTCTAAGTCAGGTCGCCTCTCTCCATTATCGAAGTATCCGACCTCGGAGGAAGGTCGGGCCTTTAGGACTCATCAGAGTTTCTCTAAGCCCACCATTTCCTCCCTCAACCTTTGGGGGAGTTTTTTATGTTCCAAAAGCAACAATTCGGCCTCGCGTCAGCGCTCTTACTAATAACGACTTTAATCTCCTCTGCTCCAATAGCAGAAGCAAAATCAATCAACCCCGCGCGAATCATCTCACTCTCGCCCAGCGCGACCGAGATCCTCTTTGGTATTGGGGCTGGCTCGCAAGTCGTCGCGGTTGATGACAACTCTGATTATCCGAGTAACGCACCATTCTCAAAGCTCTCCTCATTTACTCCTAATGTGGAGGCGATTGCCGCTTATCACCCCGACCTAGTTGTGCTCCAATCTTCAGCGACAAATGCCGCCACGATTGAGAGTGACTTGCAAAAGTTGAAGATCAACGTCTTTCTCGAAGTGACACCATCAAACATCAAAGATGCGTACGCCGAATTTCTAGCACTGGGAAAAGTTACGGGTCACCCATCTCGGGCTAAGGCGCTGGTATCAACTATGAAGGCCAAAATCGCGGAAATACTGGCTGCGGCGAAGAAGAAAAATCCGGTTTCAATTTTTCACGAATTGGATAACACCCTCTACTCCGCCGATTCATCCACATTCATCGGTCAGATCTACTCAGATTTTAATTTCTCTAATATTGCAGATGCCGCCCACGCCGGAGGCTATCCGCAACTCAGCCCTGAGGCGGTCATTAAAGCAAACCCACAAGTAATCTTTCTTGATGACGGCCCCTATGGTGAATCTGCCGCGACTGTCGCCGGTCGTCCTGGTTGGAGTGCGATCTCCGCAGTAAAGAACAGACGTGTCGTCGTACTACCTCTGGATATTCCAGATCGCTGGGGGCCGCGACTCGTAGATTTTTACCGCTTTATCGCGCAAGCAACGGCGAAGATTAACTAAGGAGCAATCTCTTGTGAGCACAGAACAGAGCGCTATTGCCAAGATTTGGAATTGGCGTATCACCGCGTTCTGTGCCCTCATCTTGCTCGTTGTGACAATTGCTGCGGTCAGCTTTGGCCCTATCTCTATAAATTTCTTTAAAGTTTTTAAGACTCTCTTTGATCTTCCAGGTGGAAGCACCGGCCAAGATCGCACCGTTATCCTGCAGTTGCGACTCCCTCGTGTCATCTTGGGAGCCTTGGTGGGAGCTGCTCTAGCAACGAGTGGGGCGGTATATCAAACCGTGTTTCACAATCCGCTAGCAGATCCGTACTTACTTGGAGCCGCAAGTGGTGCTGGACTGGGAGCCACTATCGCACTCACCAGCACTCATCACAATCTCTATGGTGCCTTGCCCATCTTTGCCTTTGTTGGTGGAGTTCTGGCAGTCATGACCTCATTTATTATCTCCGGCAAGTTCTTCGCCGACCCTAATTCGCTTTTACTCTCCGGAATTGCGGTTGGATCTTTTGCCACAGCGATTCAAACCTATCTGCAACAACGTCATAGCGCCGCGCTACGGCCCGTCTACTCCTGGATCTTGGGTGACCTCACGAGCGCCAGTTGGAGCGTTGTCGCCTGGTCTTCTATCTACATCGCAATCGCACTCTTCATCCTCTTTAATGTTGCCAAACAACTCGACGGATTAATGCTCAGTGATGAAGAGGCCTACTCACTAGGAATCAACCCAAAGCGATTACGAATCATCGCCGTTGCTGCCGCCACCCTTGCGACGGCGACCGCGGTGTCTGCCTCAGGTCTGATCGGATTCGTCGGCATCGTCGTTCCTCACCTCGTTCGCGGATTGACCCATCGAGTAACTAATCGCTCCCTCATCACAATCTCGATGGCTGGCGCAGCATTTCTCGTCTTAGCCGATTTGGGAGCGCGCACACTGCTATCCCCCGCAGAGCTACCGATCGGGGTCATCACCGCATTTGTCGGCGCCCCATTCTTCCTCTTCGTTCTACGCAATCGCCGAAAGCTAGTTCAATGAGCATCGTCATCACTGACTTAACGCTGCGCTATGGGCAAAAAGTGGTGCTAGATGACATCTCTCTGGAGATCGTAGGCCAGCGTTGGACATGTCTCGTTGGACCCAACGGAGCAGGTAAGACGAGCTTCCTTCGCGCCTTGCTCGGTATGGCGCCATACACCGGGAGTATCAAAGATGGCGGAATAGAAGTTTTTCAAAACCATAAGCGAAACGTCGCCTTTGTCCCCCAACACCCACAGATCCCACAGGGCATGAGCGTTGCAGAGTATGTAATGCTCGGTCGCTCCAAGCGAGAAGGCTGGGGAAATGAATCACTAGCAAGCCGTTCTTACGTGCGTAAGGTGCTCGAGGAGACATATCTCTTTGGAATGCAGGGGAATTTAGTCTCACAACTTTCCGGTGGTGAGATGCAACGGGCTCTGATAGCGCGCGCCCTCGCACAAGAGCCAGAGTTGATCTTGCTGGATGAACCGACGAGCGCTCTAGATTTACACCACCAAATTTCCGTGCTCAATAACATTGAATTGCTGAAGGAAGAAGGAGTAACAATTATTTCGACCATGCACGACATCACATTGGCCGCGATGTTTGCGGAGCAGATCGTCATCATGAAAGAGGGCAGAGTTCTCTTAACTGGTAGTTCGCAAGATGTTATCCACTCCACTGAATTGAAACAGGCATTTGATAATCGGATTGATGTTCACACCCTGGACAGTGGACGACCTGTGATTGTTGCCAGCAAAAGAGAGAGAGAAGAGAAGTAATTTCTTACAAGTATGCGCTTTGAAGACGAGCCAAGAGATCGCTTTAAAGAGAGTCGACGCCAGGCTCATGGTTAGCGAACATGAGACTCCACAAATGGTGGTTTGACGATTTGCACGAGGCTGGAGCGTCCTCGAACATCGATATAAAGTTCCACCCCCATAGCTAGGTCGGGTCGTAACAAAGCCAGTCCGATTCCGGTCTTCAAAGTGGGCGAGAAAGTTCCACTTGTAACTTCTCCGACTACCGCACCAGTGGCGTCGCTGACCATCATTCCCCCACGCGGTATGCCCCGATCGAGCGCCAAAAGCCCTCGCATGATGCGTGAGACACCCTGGGCTTTCTCTGTCGCGATTGCGCCATGTCCGTGAAATCCACTCTTACCAAGCGCGACTGCCCAGCCTGCATTTGCCTGCAGTGGTGAGATATCTAGCGAAAGTTCATGACCGTGTAGCGGGTATCCCATTTCGGTGCGCAAGGTATCGCGAGCGCCTAAGCCACAGACCCGTCCATCGAACTCACTAACAGCTGCCACCAAAATCTCCCAAAGTGGTAGAGCAGCCTTCCAAGTGGGAAGTAATTCATAACCAAATTCACCCGTGTAACCGGTCCGGCAGACGATCACGCTACCCAAATCTTTGTGCCCAGGGAGGGTGACCTCAGTAAAGGCCATATAGTCCAGCTCTACGCCAACTCCAATTGTTGCCAGCAACTCTTTACTCCGAGGACCTTGTACCGCCAAAACCCCATAATCATGGTGTGCATTTTTGATGATGAGACCCAAATCGTTTACGCCCTCGAGGACTTCAAAAACCGCGGCGCAGTTTGCCGCGTTTGGCACGAGAAGGAACTTCTCATCGTTGTAGCGATAGATAATGAGGTCATCAATCACCCCTCCCTCCTCGTTGCAGAGCAAGTTGTATTGTGCGCTGCCAGAGCCAATGCGCTGGAGATCGTTGGTAAAAATCCGATTTAAGAAATTCAACGCGCCTTCTCCTGAGACCTCAATCTTTCCCAGGTGCGAAACATCAAAGATGCCAACGTTTTCGCGGACCGCCGTGTGTTCGGCAATGACTCCGCCAGCGGTGAGCTTGCCAATCGCTTTTGGGTATTCGATTGGCATCTGCCAACCCCCAAAATCAGCGAGTTTTGCGCCGACCGATAAATGCCAATCAAAGAGCGGAGATTCCATCTCTCTAATTTATCTCAACTACCAGAGACTTTGATCGATTCAAGTTCTCAACTACTGCGGGAAGTGAGAGGATTGCGGTATGGCTACCTTAAAATCTGCCCCTAAAACTGCGGGCGACATCCTCGTACTTGGACTTTCCGCTAAGTCAGGAAAGTTGACGATCCATCCCAACATTGAGGGAATACACCCTCTTGCCAAAGACAATAAGAAGTTACTGGCGATTCTGAGCGATTTGGGAGCTACCGGGAAAGCCGATGAAGTGATTAAGGTTTCCTACTCCGCTCCACGCCTGATCCTCTTCACAGGGCTCGGAACAACCGCGAGCAAATACTCCCACGAGACGCTGCGCCGCGCCGCTGGCGCCGCAACCCGAGCACTCGCCGGCAAAGCTCAGGCGGATTTCGCACTACCAAATCATGAATTGGCAGAATTTGCCGCGGTTGCCGAAGGCATCGCGCTGGCGGCCTATGACTTTATTGAATTCCGTGGATCTTCCAAGGCGGAGCAGCCAGCTCCCTTGAAAGCAGCAACAATAATTTCAACCCTTGGCACGAGCCCCGCAGGCAAAGCTGCTCTCAAGAGAGCCGCACTTCTAGGTGAATATGTAGCTGTAACCCGGGATCTTGTAAATACTCCGGCCTCACACCTGACTCCCGTTACCTTTACCGCCCGGATGAAGAAGATTGCGCTCTCTTTGGGCATAAAGGTAGAAGTTCTCAACGAGGTTCAACTGAAAGCAAAAGGTTACGGAGGTATCTCCTCAGTCGGACAGGGATCAGCAAATCCGCCCCGTCTTTTGCACCTGACCTACACTCCATCTGGAACGCTCAAGCCCAAGAAGCGCCTAGCCTTTGTAGGCAAGGGCATTACCTTTGATTCGGGTGGATACGCCTTGAAGCCTGCTATTGGCATGGGGGATATGAAAGACGACATGAGCGGTGCTGCCGCCGTCGTTGCAGCAACATTCGTGATTGCCGCGCTCAAACTCCCAGTGGCGATAGAAACCTATGCCTGCCTCGCCGAGAACATGATCAGCGGTGAAGCAACCCGACCTGGCGACATCATCACGATGCTAGGGGGCAAGACTGTGGAAGTCCTCAATCCCGATGCTGAAGGCCGGCTGGTCATGGCCGATGGCCTCGTCCGGGCAGCACAAGATGGCGCGCGCAATGGTGGGCTAGATGGCCTGATTGATGTGGCCACGCTGACTGGAGCCCAAGTAGTAGCCCTGGGAACCAGAACCTCTGCCGTCATGACCAATGATGAAGATTTCAGCGCCCTATTTCTTGAGGCCACCGAGATTGCAGGTGAGGCCTTCTGGCCTATGCCACTTCCAGATGACCTCAAAGAGGTCTTGGCCTCCCCTAGCGCAGATATGATCAATGCCAATCCAGCCCACTCAGCTGGAGGAATGCTGGTCGCTGGCATCTTCCTGCAGGAATTCGTCGAAGCAGGAATTCCCTGGCTCCACCTTGATATCGCTGGCACCGCGCTGACTCACGAGGCTCATGGCTACACCCCGGTAGGTGGAACTGGAGTCTCGGTTCGCTCGCTGGTCGCCCTCACTGAGTTGGCGATTACGCGCCTTTAGTCGACGCGAGGTGCGGACTCAACTCATGGCAGGATTAGCCTTAAATGTGGCTCCTTAGAAAAGGTGAAGTGTGAACGATTTTGATCTCGTAATCCTCGGCGGCGGTAGTGGTGGTTATGCCTGCGCACTGCGTGGGGCGCAACTCGGACTCTCAGTTGTTCTTATCGAGCAGGACAAGGTTGGCGGAACTTGCTTACACCGCGGGTGCATCCCCACAAAAGCTCTGCTGCATGCAGGTGAGGTTGCAGATAACGCCCGTCACGCCTCAGATTTCGGAGTCAACGCAGAATTTATTTCCATCGACATGTTGGCGGTTAATGCATACAAGGATGGTGTCATCTCAAAGCTTTATAAAGGGCTTCAAGGGCTTGTAAAGTCGCGCAACATCACCACGGTTGAAGGTCATGGACGACTCGTTGCGCAGAATCAAGTTGAAGTCAACGGCACCGTTTACACCGGCAAGAACGTTGTGCTTGCAACTGGCTCCTACGCCAAAACCCTTCCCGGTCTTGAAATCGATGGCACGCAAATCATTACAAGCAACGAAGCGATGGCGCTTGACTACGTTCCAAAGTCGGCGATCGTTCTAGGTGGTGGAGTAATCGGTTGCGAATTCGCATCGGTCTGGAACTCCTTCGGGTCTGATGTAACAATCGTTGAAGGTCTGCCTCGCCTCATTGCGCTGGAGGACGAGACCTCAAGTAAGCAGCTCGAGCGGGCCTACCGTAAGCGTGGAATCAAATTTGAAGTGGGAGTTAAGTTTGCTTCTGCCACCAAGGGCCCTGAAGGCGTAACGATTACCCTTGAGAATGGCGCTACCCATACCGCAGATGTGTTGCTCGTTGCAGTTGGTCGCGGACCAGTCTCTGCAAACCTTGGTTACGAAGAGGCTGGCATCACGATGGATCGTGGATACATCCTGGTCGATAACAAGTGTCGCACCAACGTTCCTGGAATCTGGGCTGTTGGTGATCTAATTCCAACTCTGCAGTTGGCTCACGTTGGTTTCGCCGAAGGAATTTTGGTCGCCGAAGAGATCGCTGGCCTGAACCCTCGCCCCATCAATTATGATGGCGTTCCGCGAGTTACTTACTCTGAGCCAGAGGTCGCATCGGTAGGACTCACTACTGCGCAGGCAAAAGAGCGCGGGTATGAGATCGTGGAGATTAATTATGACCTGGCTGGTAACGGCAAGGCCAACATCCTCAAGACCTCCGGCTCCGTCAAATTGATTGCCCAGAAGGATGGACCAGTTCTTGGAGTGCACATGGTTGGTTCACGTGTCGGTGAACTCTTAGCTGAGGGCCAACTCATCTACAACTGGGAGGCGACAGCAAATGATGTTGCCCCATTCATCCACGCTCACCCAACCCTCTCTGAAGCGCTAGGTGAAGCTCACTTAGCACTTGCTGGTAAACCACTGCACGCTCACGGGTAATAGGAGATATCGCAATGACTTTTTCAGTAACCATGCCTGCACTTGGTGAGTCCGTGACCGAAGGCACAGTCACTCGTTGGCTCAAGAATGAAGGCGATCACGTAAACGTCGATGAGCCTCTTCTTGAGGTCTCTACCGACAAGGTTGACACCGAGATTCCCTCACCGGTATCTGGAACTCTAACTCGCATCGTGGTTGCTATTGATTCAACCGTTGCCGTTGGCGCTGAACTTGCAGTGATTGAAGATGGAGCGGTCGCAACTGCTCCAGCACCCGTTGCGGCTCCAATCGTGGAGGCTCCAGCACCCGTTGCGGCTCCAGTTGAGGTGACTGCGCCCCTTGGCGCTGCCAGTGGAGTGGTTGTAACCATGCCAGCTCTTGGTGAGTCGGTTACTGAAGGAACTGTTACACGCTGGCTCAAGAACGTCGGAGATGCTGTCAACGTAGATGAGCCGCTATTGGAAGTTTCTACCGACAAGGTTGATACCGAGATTCCATCACCAGCCTCAGGAACCATTCTCTCTATCGATGTTGCAGTTGATTCCACCGTTGCTGTTGGTGCTCGCTTGGCACTGATCGGTGCTGCTGGTGCAGCGCCTGTCGCATCCTCTCTGGCGCCAGTTTCACCCGTTGTTGAAACGCCGACCCCGGTAGTTGCCGCACCAGTAGCTACTCCGCCTGCGCCGCCTGCGCAAGTAGCGCAAGTTGCACCCACTGCTGCGATTCAACTCAATGATTCTTATGTCACCCCGATCGTGCGTCAGTTTGCTAAGGAGCAAGGTGTAGACCTTGCCTCGGTAAAAGGCACTGGAGTCGGTGGACGAATTCGCAAGGAAGATATTTTGGCCGCGGCTAAGCCTGTCTCCACCGCGCCATCACTGCCCGCCTCACCAGTTGCTACCTCGGCTTCAGTTATTTCGGCAGCGACAAAGGCAACTCCCGTTGCAGTGTCACCACTTCGCGGAACAACAGTCACGATGTCGCGTCTGCGCAAAGTTATTGCCGCCCGCATGGTTGAGTCGCTACAGGTAAGTGCACAGCTCACAACCGTTGTTGAAGTAGATGTCACCAAGGTTGCACGTTTACGCGACAAGGCCAAGGCCTCCTTCGCAGCTCGCGAAGGCGTGAACCTGACATTCCTGCCATTCTTCGCTGTGGCAGTCTGCGAAGCGCTGAAGCAACATCCAGTTCTCAACTCTTCGGTTGATGGTGACCAGGTCACCTACCACGGCGCCGAGCACCTAGGTATTGCAGTTGATACCGAGCGCGGGCTCTTAGTACCTGTCGTTCGCGACGCTGGCGATCTCAACATCGGTGGACTTTCACGCAGGATCAGCGATGTTGCGGCGCGTACTCGCGATAACAAGATCTCACCCGATGAGCTCGGTGGCGGAACATTTACGATTACAAACACTGGTAGCCGCGGCGCACTCTTTGATACCCCGATCATCAACCAACCCCAAGTTGCCATACTGGGAATCGGAGCTGTCGTTAAGCGTCCGATGGTGATGAAGGGAACAGATGGCGGAGAGAACATCGCTGTTCGATCGATGGTCTACCTTGCGCTTTCGTATGATCATCGCATCGTCGATGGCGCCGATGCTGCGCGATTCTTAGTCACTCTCAAGGAGCGACTCGAAGAGGGCAGCTTCGAATCTGATCTAGGCTTGTAAAGGCGGTCGGCGCATGCGCGTTGCAGTAACTGGTTCATCGGGTCTTATTGGAGCTGCGCTGGTAGGTCACCTCAAATCTGAGGGTCATACCGTGCAGCGCTTAGTTCGTCGCAAACCCAACTCCTCAGATGAGGTGCAGTGGGATCCTTCTGCTGGCACCATTGATCTAGCGGCGCTGGAAGGCGTCGATGCCATCATCCACCTCGCCGGAACGGGTGTTGGGGATAAGCGTTGGACTACCAAGTATCGCGCCGCGATTCTTAACTCGCGTTTGCTCGGGACCAATACCATCGCAGAAGCGGTCACCGCACTTAAGCCGAAGGTTTTTATTTCAGCCAGTGCTATCGGTTTTTACGGCGAGACCGGCAATCGCGCCGTTGTTGAAACAGATCGCAGCGGTGAAGAATTCTTATCGGCGGTTTGTCGCGAGTGGGAGGGCGCCGCTGATCTTGCGGTTGGAGTTCGAATAGTAAAAATCAGAACGGGTTTGGTGCTCGACCCAACCGGTGGTGCACTCGGTCGCCTGCTCCCGCTATTTCGCTTAGGTCTGGGTGGGAAGCTAGGTTCTGGCAAGCAGTGGTGGTCTTGGATTACTTTGCACGATGAGATTAAGGCGATTACCTACTGTTTAACGGCAGATATATCGGGCCCAGTAAATCTCACCTCGCCAAATCCAGTTACCAATCAAGATTTCACCGGAACTTTGGCGCGCGCTCTACACCGTCCCGCCCTATTTCCTGTTCCAGGTTTTGTACTGAAGCTGGTGATCGGTGGATTTTCTAGCGAGATCTTAGGTTCAGCAAAGGTACTGCCCAAAGCGCTGCAAGATAATGGATTTGTGTGGGATTACCCACATCTGACCACCGCGTTAGAAGCTCTTACCGAATAGAGAGCGCTCTAGCGTCTTCTAATATTTTTGCAACGGCCAGCGCATCATCTGGAGTCACAGGCCATGCACCGCTTCCCGCGATCGCATCGCGTACTTGCGCATAAAACAAGGTGTAGTTGCCCGCCTCTGCTGGATACTCAATGACTTCTGATCCACGGTGAATAAATGCTGGAGTGAGCGCAGGTGGAGTCCAAACTCCCCCAAGTGGTGATTCGCCATTGCGCAGCCGACCCTCTTGTGAATCTAGCTCTTCAATCACGAGCGAACCATTGCTTCCCGAAAGTCTGATGCGCGGACCATGCGCTCCGATAATGGCACTCGCCGATAAATATGAATCGACCCCACTCTCGTGCTTCAAGTTGATCACAATGTCATCATCGGCAAGACCGCGAATACTGCGCACCGATGCATAGCTAACTTCTGCGGGGCCAAACCAATCGAGGGCAAGAGAGACAAGGTGTGGGCCAAGATCGAGAAGATTGCCACCGCCATCGGCGGCGCTACTGGCTTCACGCCAACTCTGCGGATTCGAACCAGGCCTAAATCGTTCGAAACGCGAATCCAGGCGGAAGATGTTTCCGATAGCTCCCTCGGCTATCGCTTTCTTGACCGTGAGCGCATCGCTATCAAAGAGGCGGTTGAAGTATGTACTGACCGATACGCCAGTCTTACGGGAGACCTCGATGATCTCTTGCGTCTCCGCCAAACTCCGACCCATTGGTTTTTCGACCACTACCGGAACCCCTGCGCGCATTCCAGCAATCGCTTCTTCGGCGTGGACGACATTGGCGCTGGCAATAACCAGCAGATCTAACTCTAGGGCGAGCAATTCGGAGATGGTGCTGACAACTGTGGTGTCTGGGAAATCAGCTAAGGCATGAGCCCTGCGTTCGGGGTTGCGTGTGAGTACCCCAACCCCCTCAAAACCCGCTGCCTTGAGCAGAGGTGCGTGAAAATAGCGACCTGCCAGGCCGTACCCTGAGATTCCTACCCGAAGTGTCACGGTGTTAAACCTACATTAGGCTAAGCACTGTGAGCGTCCTTGTGGAACCATTTGTCGAGCAAGTTGCTGTTCTGCGTCCCGGGATCCTCGATTATCAGAGTGCGTGGCAGTTACAGCGCGAAACTTTGGAAGGAATCGTTTCGGGCACCACCCCCAACACCCTGATTCTTCTACAACACCCTTCCGTTTACACCGCTGGTCGCATGACCAAGATTGATGAACGCCCCGTCGATGGAACACCGGTGATTGATGTGGACCGTGGCGGAAAGATCACTTGGCACGGCCTGGGCCAGATAGTTGGATACCCGATCGTAAAATTGAAGAACCGAAACGACGTTGTCGGCTTTGTCCGCGAGATTGAAACCGCTTTGATAGATATCTGCCTCGAATTTGGAATCGCCGCCGAGCGCTACTGCGAGCGTTCTGGGGTCTGGATTCGCGACGCCAAGGGTGATCGCAAGATCGCGGCGATCGGAATGCGTGTCGCCAAGGGCGTCACCATGCATGGCTTCGCCCTCAACGTAGATCCTGATATGTCCGCGTACTCCAAAATTGTTCCCTGCGGGATTAGCGATGCCGGTGTCACCTCAATGACCATAGAGCTCGGTCGTAAAATTTCAGTCGAGGAACTCCTGCCGCTGGTTGAATCCAGAATTCTGACCGCACTCACGAAGGTGATCTAATGACTCTCGCCCCCGAAGGCCGCAAACTCCTCCGCATCGAGGCGCGCAACGCTGCGGTCCCCATCGAGCGCAAGCCCGAGTGGATCAAGACCCGCGCCAAGATGGGTCCCGAGTACACCCAACTCCGTTCTCTCGTGGTTCGTGAAGGTTTACACACCGTCTGCCAAGAAGCAGCCTGCCCCAATATCTTTGAATGTTGGGAAGATCGCGAGGCAACATTCTTAATCGGTGGTGAGCGTTGTACCCGTCGCTGCGATTTCTGCAATATCGACACCGGTAAGCCAGAGCCACTCGATCGCGATGAACCCCGTCGCGTCGCCGAATCAGTGCGGTCGATGGAACTTCGGTACGCCACCATCACTGGCGTAACACGTGATGATCTACCGGATGAAGGTGCCTGGTTATACGCCGAAACGATCCGCGCGGTACACGAACTCAACCCGGGCACTGGCGTTGAAATTCTGACTCCTGATTTCAGCGGCAAGCCGCACCTCCTCAACGAAGTTTTTGAGACACGCCCCGAGGTATTCTCACACAACCTTGAGACTGTCCCCCGTATTTTCAAAGAGATCCGCCCAGCCTTTAGATACGACCGTTCACTTGATGTAATTTCTCAAGCTCAGGCCTACGGACTCGTTACCAAGTCAAACTTGATTCTCGGTATGGGTGAGACCCGTGAAGAAGTTACCCAAGCGCTGGTTGATCTGCGCGCAGCAGGTTGTGACCTGATCACCATCACACAGTACCTCCGCCCGACCGCTAAACATCACCCAGTCGTTCGTTGGGTCAAGCCCCAAGAGTTCGTCGAACTCGCTAGCGAAGCAGAAGAGATTGGTTTTCTTGGAGTTATGAGCGGTCCACTCGTCCGCTCCAGCTATCGCGCAGGACGTCTTTACAAGCAGGCAGAAGAGAAGAAGGCTCTACTCCGTGGCTGATCTTGTTTATCCTCCAGTTGTCCTCGCTATCAAGACGCTCTGGAAGTACTTGGGCGTGCAATTTGATTTCCAAGGAATTGAAAATCTCCCTAAAGAGGGTGGAGCGGTCCTTTGCATGAACCACATCGGATACCTTGATTTTGCACTCGTTGGAACGGCCGCTCTTCCCGCCAAGCGTTACATCCGCTTCATGGCAAAGAAGGAGATCTTTGATCACAAAGTCGCTGGACCTTTGATGCGTGGAATGCACCACATCAGCGTCGATCGTTCCAGTGGCTCCGCCTCATTTGTAGCGGCACTTCGCGCCCTGCGCGCCGGGGAGATCGTTGGAATTTTCCCCGAAGGAACCATCTCGCGAAGCTTTGAAATAGAGGATTTAAAGTCTGGCGCCGTTCGACTTTCAATGGGCGCAGGTGTTCCAGTCATTCCAGTTGCGGTCTGGGGTAGCCAGCGCATCATCACCAAGAAACGCAAACCAGATTTGAAACGTCGCAAGCATCCCGTGCTAATTGCCTTCGGTGAGCCTTTCTTAGTTCCCAAGGGAAGTGACGTCGAGCAGGCAGAAGCCGAGCTCAAAGAGAAGATGCTCAAACTTTTACATTCACTGCAAGGCAATTATCCTCACTCCCATGAGGGCCAGTGGTGGGCGCCAGCCCGCTTAGGTGGCACTGCGATCACATCCGAAGAACTGCACGTAGAGCGTGCAAAAATGAAGGAGCAAGAAAATGGCTGAACCAGAGAAGAAGCAAGGTCAATTGGCAGTCCTAAAGGATGCCTTTCGACTCGTTCGCCGTGAGAAGCCCCTGGCACTCGTTTGGTGCGCCCTGGTCTTCGTACTTGTCCTGATCGGTGGCTTCTTTGCTGGAATTGGACTTGGCCACCCTATCTATTTCGGCATCCTCTCTATCCCCCTTGCTCTTCTTGCTGCATTCTTCACATTTACGCGCTTTGCGAACACCGCCGCCTTCTCTTCAATCGAAGGTCAAGTTGGTGCGGGTGCAAGTGTCTTGATGTCGATACGCAAAGGCTTCACCACTACCCCAGCTGTAAATGCCGATCGCAACCAGAATATGGTCCACCGAACTGTCGGTCGCCCCGGAATCATCATCGTTGGAGAAGGAACACCTGCAGTTCGCTCACTTGTCCAAGATGAAAAGAAGAAGATCGAACGCTTCGTCCCCGGTGTTCCCGTCCACGAGATCTTTGTAGGCAATTACGAAGGCGCTGTCACCCTTCGCAAATTGCAGAAAACCATCAAGAAACTTCCCAAGAAATTAAACAAGACCCAACTTCGCGAGGTCCGTAACCGCGTCAAGGGCGTTGGCGGAATGAACATGCCTATTCCCAAGGGACCAATGCCTAAGGGTGTGAAGCTGCCTAAGCGTTAAAAGTTGTTAGCCGATTTTAGCGGTAACTCCGAAGTGGTCCGAGTCGGCGCTATCTAAATTTGCCGCTTCCACCTCTTTGTTGCAATCTTTTTCAACTCGCCTAAGGAAACGCAGATGTGGTCAATACAGGCATATGGAGCAGAGTCTCTAAATATCGGATCATTATCCATGGATGTCAGTGGTTTCAGACCGAAATCACTCAAGGTGAGCTCAAGGAGCGCACGCTTTTCTTTAGAGCCGTAATAGTGCTTCGGTGCAAGACTTTGATTGAAATCTCCACCGCTCCCCTTCCACTCCCGGACGGTCCGGAATTCCAGAAAAGACCGAATGAGGGTCACCATAAGGCGACAAAGACTCGTGGGTCTCAGTCAGAAACCAAATATCACTTTCGATTCCAGACATTGTTTTATGGATTCGATCGAAGCGGAGTTGGCTGGGAAGAGGCCTTTGAACATTCCAGTTGGAAATCGTCATTGAATTTACCCGCATGAATAATAGATTTTCTCAGGCCCCAACAACTACCGAATTGGTAAACCAATCATGATAACCCCGACCCTTTTTGGTGAAAACTGCTGGAAAAACTATGCAGATCAAAAGGGTTCTGAGGAAGGCTCGGCCGGCTGGGACTCGTCCCCCAGTGATCGCATCCACAACTTTAATTCGGGCAATTCGCTGTCCAGCTGAAGCTCCTCCCAAGGCTGTCAGAATCCCAACCTCGGCAAAGAAGATCGCCAGGGGAAGGAATTGGGCTCCCCCAGCCAGATTTCGATGGATTAGGTGAGCAATACCCAGGCACATGAACCAATCAAGCAGCACGGCCAAGAGTCGGCGGTTGAAAGCGGCTTGAACTGGCACGTCTGAAGGGTAACATTGCGCCCGTAACGTGGCCCGTCGATGTGCCTCGCCCCCTTTAACTATCTGGCCGGATCTGGCCGTTTTGGGAGAACTATGTTTAAAGATTCTGCGGAGATTTTTGCTTATATAAAAAAGGAAGATGTAAAGCTCATCGACATCCGCTTCACCGACCTTCCTGGAGTCCAGCAGCACTTCAACGTTCCGATCGAGTCCTTCGATGAGGCAGTCTTCACCGACGGCCTGATGTTCGATGGTTCTTCGGTCCGCGGATTCCAAGCAATTCACGAGTCAGATATGAAGTTGCTGCCAATTCCAAGCAGCGCATTCCTCGATCCTTTCCGCAAGGAGAAGACACTCGTCATCTTGTTCTCAGTTCACAACCCAATCGATGACACTCCTTATAGTCGGGATCCTCGCGGCGTCGTCGCCAAGGCTGTCGCTTACTTACAGTCAACCGGCATCGCAGATACCGCTTTCTTCGCCCCAGAAGCAGAGTTCTATGTCTTCGACGAAGTTAACTTCGGAACTTCACAAAACTCTTCGCACCACTTCATCGATTCCATCGAAGGTGCATGGAACACCGGTAACGATATGGAGGCCGACGGTTCTCCAAACCGTGGTTACAAGACACGTTACAAGGGTGGGTACTTCCCAGTATCTCCAACAGATCAACTCGCCGATATCCGCGATGAAATGGTTATGGAACTCGGCCGCGCGGGACTTTTGGTTGAGCGTTCACACCACGAAGTCGGAACTGCTGGACAGATGGAGATCAACTACCGTTTTTCAGATATCTTGCAGGCTGGCGACGATGTTTTGAAGTTCAAGTACATCATCAAGAACGTTGCTTGGAAGAACGGCAAGACCGCAACATTCATGCCAAAGCCTCTCTTTGGTGATAACGGTTCCGGTATGCACGTTCACCAATCACTTTGGAAAGATGGCAAGCCATTGTTCTTCGGTGAAGGTTACGGAGATCTTTCAGATATGGCTCGCTGGTACATCGGTGGACTCTTGAAGCATGCACCTGCACTGCTTGCCTTCACCAATCCAACCGTTAACTCATACCACCGCTTGGTCCCAGGTTATGAAGCACCAGTAAACCTCGTGTACTCAGCTCGTAACCGCTCTGCCTGTATCCGTATCCCAATCACGGGTAAGAATCCGAAGGCAAAGCGCATTGAGTTCCGTTGCCCTGATCCATCATCAAATCCATACCTAGCCTTTGCAGCAATGTTGATGGCCGGTATCGATGG
>JANXZW010000058.1 GCA_025355305.1 Actinomycetes bacterium
CATCCACTTGAAAGTGATGTCATCGGGCCAATACCCGCGCAGACCAATCTGCAAGAAACGATCCCCGCGGACAGAACCGCTGTTGATCAACTGGCGCATCGGCGTGCCATGCCCGATGAGTGATCCAAACTGTGATTCCGCGGTATCCGCGTGAGCATCGAAGTGCACCATCGAAATCTTTCCCTTGCCGCGGTGGTTAGCTATTCCCGCAACATCCGCTGAAGCTATTGAATGATCTCCACCTAAAACAACGATAAAAGCGCCAGAGCGCGACACCTTCTCGGTCGCTTCTTCCAAGACTTTGAGAGAGCCGAGAAGATCGTGACCCGGCATCATCAAATCGCCAGCGTCAACGACCTTCAAATCTTTCAGAGCGTCTACCCGCAGCGCTAAGTGGGGACGTTCTGCATCATGTGGTAGATAGTCACCACCTCGAATCGCCTGCGGACCAAATTTGGCTCCGGAGCGATGAGAGGTACCAGAATCAATCGGTGCCCCAATAATTACAACATCGGCGCCGGCATAACTCTCGGGGATATCTAAATCACATTGTGGAACGCCCAGGAAAGTGAAAGAAGGTCCATACATGTTGCCGAGGTTAGCCATGCCTGAAATCTTATCGCACCCCTGCTCGCCTACGGCCGACAAACTGTCCGAGCAAGACAATGATCAGAGCTATCAAGAACATCGATGAACCAATGACATTTGCCTGTGGTGGTAACCCGCGCTGGGCAGAGATGTAAACAAACTTTGGAAAGGTATTTACATCACCGGAGTTGAAGTTTGTGATGACGAAGTCATCAAAGGAGAGACTAAATGCTAAAAGCGCAGCCGCCGCGATACCAGGTGCGACAAGTGGGAGGGTTACACGGCGGAAGGTTTCGCGCTCATTGGCATACAAATCCATCGCAGCTTGTTCCAGGCGGGGGTCAAGGCTTGCGATACGTGCCTTCACTGTTACAACCACAAAAGAGATGCAGAACATCACATGAGCTATGACAATCGTCCAGAATCCCGGATTGAAGCCGAAGGAGATAAACATCGTGAGCAGCGAAGCGCCCATGACGATCTCCGGAGTCGCCATAGGTAAGAAGATCAAGATGTTGATAATAGGGCGACCCTTGAAGGCATAGCGTCCCATCGCAAAGGCCATCAACGTCCCGAGGATGGTTGCGAGAAAGGTTGCAAGAACGCCGATTTTCAGAGAGTTGCCGAGTGCGTTACAAATGTCTGGCGCTCCGCAGGGGTTGCGCCAGTTGTTCCAAGTGAAGCCGACCCAGACCAGATTGCTCTTAGTGGAATTATTGAAGGAGAAGGCGAAGGTGTAAATGATCGGCAGGAATAGATAAGCAAATCCAACACAGGCATAGATCCGGACCAGGTTGCGCGAGAACCAGCGCGTAAGTTGGTTCATACCAACTCTTCCGTACCCGAGCGCTTCACATACGCCATGACGAGGATCAAGATTGACACCATAAGTATCAGCGAGAGAGCCGCTGCTCCCGGGTAGTCAACGATCTCGAGGTAGCGCGCCTCAATAACATTGCCGATCATCTTGGTACCTGGGTTTCCCAGCAACTCCGCGTTGATGTAATCACCTGCAGCTGGAATGAAGGTGAGCAAGGTTCCCGCTACTACACCAGGCAGCGATAGAGGAAGTGTGACTTTACGGAAGGTAGCAATCGCATTGGCATAGAGATCCCCAGATGCCTCCATCATGCGGATATCGATGCGCTCGAGGCTCGCGTACAGCGGCAGGGTCATGAAGGGAAGAAAGTTATAAGTCAGACCTGCGACCACAGCAAAGGGCGTTGCGGTCAGGTGACCTTGCGCGCCGATAATATGCAAAACCCTCAGCGTCTTTATGACAAGACCTTGTTCCCCCAGGATCTGCTCCCATGCAACCGTGCGCAAGAGGAATGAGCAGAAGAAGGGAGCGACGACGAGTACAAGCAGCGTGTTCTTCCATCGTCCTGACTTGAAAGCAACAGCATAGGCAAGTGGATAGGAAATAATCAACGCAAAAGTTGTCGCTAAGAATGCATACTCAAAGGAGCGAAAGAGCTGTCCCTTGGAGGAGGTAATTGCATCAATAAAGTTGGCAAATCGATAAGTCTGAACGTAAGTGCCAATCCCGTTCCCCTGTGTCTGGGTCGAAGTACTTATTAATTGGTAGATCGGAACGAGGAAGAAGATAATAAGCCAGACAATCCCAGGCGCGAGCAACCAATAGGGCAACAACTTCTTCTTACTAATAAGCGCCTTCCTCTCTTGCGAGCCAGTGTGCAGGAGTGCGGTACTCATTCGCTGTCAGGATTCGCCTCTGAGCCAGCGCCTGCATCCTGATCTCCGGGCAGTCCGAAGGTGAAGATCGGCTCCCAAGAAATCACAACTGGGTCACCCTTCGCCAATGGAGGAGTGCCATCATCATTCTGTTCAAAGACCATCAACTCTTGGCCCCAAGGCATCTCAACCTGGTATTGCGTGCTTACGCCAATATATGAAGCATCAGAGACAACTCCACCCTGCAAGATATTGCCGTACATCGAGCTCCCTGCAGCGGCGATGCGGATCTTCTCCGGACGAATCCCAAGCAAAACCGAAGAATCATGGGCGTGGTTGCGCGACACCGGGAGCGCAATCTTGCTACCAAAGATATCGACGACCTTCTCGCGACCTGATCCACCGATGATTGAACCCATAATTAAATTGGACTGACCTAAGAAGTTTGCGACAAATGATGTTCGCGGATTGTCATAAAGGTCTGCGGGGCTTCCCATCTGTTCAATCTCTCCCTCATTCATCACCGCGATCGTGTCGGCCATCGTCATGGCCTCTTCCTGATCGTGAGTCACATGCACGAAGGTGATTCCGACCTCGGTTTGGATCCACTTCAACTCAATCTGCATGGCGCGCCGCAATTTGAGATCCAAGGCCCCTAGAGGCTCATCCAATAGCAAAAGGGCGGGGCGGTTCACAATTGCACGAGCCAGGGCGATGCGCTGTTGCTGTCCACCCGAGAGTTGATTGGGCTTGCGGGCAGCTAAATGCGTTAATTCAACGAGCTCTAGGGCCTTCTGCACCTGTGCATCAACATCCTTGACCCCGCGACGGCGCAAACCGAATGCCACATTCTCATAAATGGATAAGTGTGGGAATAGCGCGTAGTTCTGGAATACGGTATTGACCGGGCGACGGTAGGGCTTTTCGTAGGTGATATCCGCGGTGCCTATTGCGATAGAGCCAGAGCTCGACTCTTCAAGTCCGGCGACCATCCGCAAGGTCGTGGTTTTGCCACACCCCGATGGCCCAAGGAGCGCGAAGAAGGAGCCCTCTGGGATCACAAGGTTTAAGTCATTGACCGCTACAAACTCTCCAAAGTTCTTGGTGAGATTGGTAAGGGTCAGATCTCCGTGCACTGAAAAGGAGGCACCAACCACTATGCGTTACCACTCGCCTTCTGGAAGGCGGTCGAGAAGGAGATCTGCTCCGCTTGAGTCAGCTCGCGGAAGACTTTCAAGTTCTTCCACATGGCATCATCCGGGAAGATCAACTTATTTGACACTTGTGTCGGATTGATCTTCTCCATCGCTTGTTGCGCACCGGCAACCGGGCATATGTAGTGAATGTAATTGGCAACTCGGGCTGCGACGACGGGATCGTAGTAGTAGTTGATGACAGCCTCTGCGTTCACCTTGTTAGGTGAAAGTGATGGAATCATCATGTTGTCGGTCGAGAACGTTCCTCCCGATTCTGGAATTGCAAAACCGAAACGATTGGAGTTCTGTGCATTGAGTTGGTTGATATCGCCCGACCAACCGATTACCGCAACAGCATCTCCGCTAATGAGATCCTCTTGGTAGCTCTGACCTTTAACTTGGCGAATGAAACCATCGTGGATCATCTTTTGCATGTAATCAATTGCATTCATAAATTTATTTTGACTAAATGGCTTGCTAATGTCGACACCATGCCAGAGCATGATCAGGCCGATCGTGTCGCGCATCTCCGACAAGACCTCGATCTTTCCTTTGTTTGCAGGGGCGAAGAGTTGCTCCATCGTGTGGATACCCTTGGGATGCTTCTGATTGTTCCAAGCAAATCCTGCAATGATTCCAGCCCATGGAAGGGAGTAATGACGTCCTGGATCTAGTGGCCGATTGAGCAAGGATGGCAAGACATTTTTTTTATTGGGGATCTTGGTATCGTCAATTTTGGCGACGTACTTGCCATTGATCCAGCGGGCTGCCATCCACTCGGTGAGCACGACAATGTCGTACCCGATATCTTTCTTAAGGCGCAGTTGCGGAGTGACCTTTGCCGTGAAGGTGTCGTTGTCATCCACGACCTCCATATATTTAACAGGTATTCCCGTCTTCTTCGTGAAATCAACAAGCGTCGGGTAGCTCTTGCTCTTGTTGTCATAATCTAGGTACAACGACCAGTTGGCGAACCTGACCGCCTGAGCGTTGCTTGCGGCGCGGGCGATCGCTTCGGGGCCAAGGCCAAAGAGTGAGGCAGCCCCCAAGCCTCCTGCGGCTTTGATGAGGTCTCGTCTGGAGAGTTCAATGGTCACGTTCTGCCTCCCTTCAGAAGGTTAGTAAGACGATCCTAGAACCGAGTAACCATTCGTTCAACGCTTACGCGAGGATTCCTGCAGTTGATTCTTCGCGAATATGCCAACTGGTTCCATACGACTCCAACATCGCGAGGAAGGGCTCGGCGGGGAACCACTCGGGGCCGTTAACTCCCAGCGGTTTCCATTCACAGCGTTCTATCAATTCCAAAGCGATCAGCGGGTTAATGGCGGTCTGCCATACGACAGCTTGATCACCGTACTCCCCCATCGAGAAGGCATTATCAACGACGTTATAAATGTAGACGGCTTTCGGCGCGCCCCCTTTATCTAATCCCTTGATTTGGATTCCAGCGCAGGTCTTTCCCGACATACGTGAACCTAGAGTTGCAGGATCTGGAAGAAGGGCCGCCAACAGATTACGTGGAGAGACACTCACTCCTTGAACGCTAACTGGCTCAGTTCGATCAAGCCCAAGGGTATGAATGGTTTTTAGAATATCTATGAAGTGCGAGCCCAACCCATATTTAAAGGCGACTCTTCCAGCATCAATCATGCGAGGAATCAAGGCAACTTCCTCGTGCTCTACGTTGACACATTCCACCGGCCCGATTCCCTCCGGGAAGTCGAAACTTTCGAGTTCTGAGAAAGGCTCGGTCGTATACCAGCCACGGCCTTTTTCCCACATGAGAGGAGGATTCAAACACTCCTCAATCGTTGTCCAAATGGAGAACGTAGGGGCAAAGTCATAACCTTCTACAACTAGATTCGATCCATCATAAACAATTGCAGAATCAATTTGCGAGAAGAGATTGTCTGCGGCATAGCGGGCAAAAATATCGCTCAACCCCGGCTCCACGCCAATCCCCACTAAGGCATAAATCCCCTTGGACTTGAAGGAGTCATCGCGGGCGAATTGTTCGTCACCTAACATCAAACCGACTTCTGCCAGTGGGTTTGTGGGGTGTGGCTTGGAGAGAGACATTGCCATGTCGATGTAGTTAACTCCCACAATCTCGCAGGCTTGAAAGATTGGCATAACAAAGCGAGGATCAACTGCATTCACCACAACATCCGGATTTACCCGCGCGATTAATGCTTTCAACTCTTCCACACTCGAAGCATCGACCTGTGTCGCCGAGAAACGCGAATCTCCAAGACGGGCCACAGCAGCTTCTGCGCGCCCCTGATCACGATCCGCTATCACCATTGCTGAAATAAAGAATCGCCTTGAGGCGATATTTGCAATCGCACTTCCGACGCCACCGGCTCCAATGACGAGGACCTTCATAAGAATCAACTCCTTTAGCGTGAATATGAATTTTTTGAAGTCTAAACCCGTCTCCCGCTCAAATTGCAGATATTAGGCAGGTCTGAGACCAAATCTTTAACCAGTAAGATTAGGTAGTGATTGCTACCCAGAGTGTTGAACTTCGAGCTGGGGCCCGCCTTCTTGTAAAAGATGTAACCGTCCGCATTAACCACGGTGATCGCATCGGATTTGTTGGTCGCAATGGAGCCGGAAAGAGCACCCTGGCAAAGGTATTAGCTGGAGAAGCGCTCCCCGCTGGTGGACAGGTCCTCAAAACCGGCTCTATCGGGTACCTCCCCCAAGATCCCCGCACGGGAGACCAGGACGAAAGCGTCATCAATCGAATTCTTTCAGCTCGCGGCCTAGATCTGATCGTAACTCGCATGCGCAAGGCCGAAGAGGCGATGGCGACTGCCTCCATGGAAGAACTCGAAGTCGCCATGGAGCGCTACAGCCGTGTTGATCAAGAATTCAGTGTGGCAGGTGGATACGGTGCCTCCTCCGAGGCGGAGTCCATCGCCATGAACCTTGGCCTCCCAGAGCGCATCTTCAATGATTCATTGATTGGTCTCTCGGGTGGGCAGCGTCGCCGCGTCGAACTCGCTCGCCTGCTCTTTGGCGGTTCTGAAACATTGATTCTCGATGAACCAACCAACCACCTTGATGCCGAATCGATCAATTGGTTACGGGAATACCTCGGAAAATACTCTGGTGGACTTGTGATCATCTCCCACGATGTCAATCTCATCGAAACCGTCGTCAATAAAGTCTTCTATATCGATGGAAATCGCAACGTCATCGATGTCTACAACATGGGCTGGAAAAAGTATCTGCAACAGCGCGAAGATGACGAGCATCGCCGCAAGAAAGAGCGCGCCAACGCCGAGAAGAAGGCCGCCATCCTTGCCAAGCAGGGTGAGAAGATGCGTGCCAAGGCCTCTAAGGCGGTCGCAGCGCAGGGAATGTTACGTCGCGCCGATGCGCTTCTTGCTGGGCTGGAAGATGTGCGCAAATCTGACAAGGTTGCGAAGTTGCGTTTTCCTACCCCAGCTCCTTGTGGCAAGACGCCGCTTATGGCACACGGACTCTCTAAATCCTATGGCTCTCTCGAAATCTTCACCGATGTAGATATGGCGATCGACAAGGGTTCGCGCATCGTCATCTTGGGACTCAACGGTGCGGGAAAAACTACTCTCCTCAAGATGCTGGCCGGAGTCACAGAATCCGATACTGGCGAAATCGAACCAGGACACGGTTTAAAGATTGGTTATTACGCGCAGGAGCACGAGATGCTTGATTTTGAGCGTACGGTGCTTGAAAACATGATTTCATCTGGTGCAGGAGTGGGTGAACCACAGGCGCGCCAAGTACTCGGCTCGTTCTTATTTAGCGGTGACGATGTACAGAAGCCGGTCAAGGTATTAAGTGGTGGGGAGCGAACCAGACTCGCCCTTGCAACTCTTGTAGTCGGAGCCGCCAATCTTCTCTTGCTCGATGAGCCAACAAATAACTTAGATCCTGCCTCACGTGATGAGATTCTGGCGGCGCTGGCTGAATATCAAGGCGCCGTTGTAATGGTTACCCACGATGTGGGGGCGGTCGTTGCGCTAAAACCAGAGCGCGTCTTGCTCTTACCCGATGGCGATGAAGACCTCTGGAATGATGAGTACTTCGACCTCATCGCCCTCGAATAATAAGTCGCTCTATTTAACCGCGGATCGCAGTAGCAATCTGGCGGAAATCCTCCACTAAAATGTCAATCTCGTTCTGCTCATGCGCCAAACTAATTAGCCACTGCTCATCGAGTCCCGGAGGCGTGATGATTCCGCGGTTGAGCGACCAGAGCCACGATAGCTCGGCAACTTTGAAATCGGTGTTCTTGTAATCTCGATAGTTGCGAACAGGGTCGATTGACCAAGTAATGCAACCCTTGATTCCAAAACCAACGGTATGTGCTGGGAGCTCATATTCATTGATGATCTCGGTGATGCGATCTAGCGCCTGATAATTCAAGGCCTCGGCCTTGCCAAGACTTGCCTCAGTACAGACCTTATCCATCGCTCGTACCCCAGCCATGGCAAGCGGGTTAGCATTGAAAGTACCAAAGTGATGGAAGCGTCCATCAGCCACGGCGCTCATGATCTCTTTCTTGCCGCCAAAGGCAGCCAGGGGTAATCCGCCACCGATTGATTTGGCCAAACAGATCAGATCAGGTTTAACACCAATTCGAGCAGCAGCACCCTTTGGACCAGCGGTGAGTCCCGTTTTAACCTCATCAAAGATCAAAATGATGCCGTACTCATCACAAAGCGCACGAACTGCGGCGAGGTAACCCTCATCCGGCAACACGATGGCTAGGTTCTCCAGAACTGGCTCCATAATCAAACATGCGATCGTCTTGGAGTGCTCCATGAAGATTTTCTCAAGTGCCACAAGATTGTTGAAAGGAACTACGTAGATCTCACCCGCGAGTGTTCCGACCGGGATTACTGGAGTTGGAGCATCGGCTGGTCCAGCAAACTTAAGATCTGGCTTAGCAGAGACCGTGAGTGGGTCATAACTACCGTGGTAGCCACCCTCAATCTTCACGATGCCCTCCTTGCCCGAGTAGGCCTTTGCCAGACGAACCGCGTACATGGTGGCCTCGGTGCCCGAGTTGGCAAAGCGAATCTGGTCGACATCAAAGCGCTTACAGATGCGCTCCGCACCATCACGTGAAATCGGAGATGGAGTTACAAAGAGCGTTCCGGTCTCCAGGGCAGCCTTGCTCTCGGCTACGACCTCGGGGTTGAGGTGTCCGGCTAGCATCGCTCCAAATCCCATAGAGAGATCAAGGAGCTGGCGACCATCGACATCGGTCATCCATGCGCCTTTTGCGCTCACGATAGAGAGTGGATAGGGATCCCAATGTTGGAAACTCGAGGGAACACCCAGTGGCATCGATCCCAATGCGAGATCAAACTCAATCCGAGAAGCGAATGAGGATTCTTTAAATCGCTCCCATTCAACCGCGAGTAGTGATTCGACTCGGTTCTGATCGATGGGGCGAGGGTTATTGCTTAATTTTCTAAAGGTTTGAGGCTCTAGTGTTGAAGTCATTTACTAACGTTGTGTGCATCGACGACTCTTGGCTGGTGCCAAGACACGATGACAGTCTCCCTTATGGTTTTCGCTCCCCTGAATTTCGAGGGTATCTGCAATCCCGTATCAATTGATACCAGCTTGCACGAGTGACCCACGACTCAAAAAGTGCTAACGCCAAGGTAGCAGATCGCCATCTTAAATTCACCTCTGGCAGCCTTTTTGTGGCGCGCCTTAGACTTTTTTACAATAAAGTTCAACCTTACGCGGAAAATGTCGCACAAAATGGAAGGCTTCAAGATGTCTGCACAGGAAAAGAAAGCACATTGGCAAGTCGGTGACGAAGGTTTAGATCCAAATCGCTGGTTTGCCTTGGTGGTTATTGCAATTGCCTCACTCATGATTGTTCTCGACGCTTCGATTATTAATCTCGCACTTCCAAAGGCCCAGATTGCTTTGCACATCTCTAATGCAAGTCGTCAATGGGTTGTCACCGCTTACTCTCTAGCATTCGGCTCACTCCTTCTTCTTGGTGGACGTATCGCTGACTATGTTGGACGTAAGAAGGTCTTCATCATCGGACTCATTGGTTTCGCGGGTGCATCAGCACTGGGTGGTTTTGCAACTAACCAAGGTCTCCTCTTTGCAGCTCGCGGTTTACAGGGTGCATTCGCAGCGCTACTCGCACCAGCCGCTCTCGCTCTCATCAATGTGACATTTACAGTTCCTAAAGAGCGCGCTCGCGCATTCGGTGTCTATGGAGCAATCTCTGGTGGCGGGGCTGCAATTGGTTTGATCGCTGGTGGCGCACTCACTGAGTTTGCAAATTGGCGCTGGTGTCTCTTTGTGAACATTCCGATTGCTGCAATTGCAGTAGTACTTGCACTTCCTAACTTGCACGAGTCAAAATCAACTGGTGAACACACATACGACATTCCTGGCGCTATCACAGTGACTCTAGGGCTTGTGAGCCTTGTCTACGGGTTTAGCCAAGCAGCAAGTCATGGTTGGGCTAACATTCACACCTACCCATTCTTCGTGCTAGCGGCTCTACTACTCATCACATTTATCGTTGTTGAAATGCAGGTTGGAAATCCACTTCTCCCACTTCGCGTCCTTAATGAACGCAACCGTGGTGGTTCTTATCTCGCATCACTTTTGACGGGTACCGGACTCTTTGCGATGTTCCTATTCCTTTCGATCTACATGCAGAATTTCTTGCACTACTCACCACTTCGCTCGGGCTTCGCGTTCTTACCTTTTAGTGGTGGAGTCATCATCGGCGCTGGTATCGCTTCACAGTTGCTTCCCAAGGTTGGCCCGCGCCCATTAATGGTCGGCGGACTCATTGTTGGAGCTGGTGGATTGATATTGCTCTCAGGAATTACACCAACCACTAAATACGCCACAGGCATATTGCCTGCGATGGTCATCATGTCCCTCGGCCTAGCTTTTGTATTTATTCCGAGTGCCAGCACCGGTCTACACAATGCAGGCTCGCGTGATGCAGGTGTCGCGGGTGCAATGCTCAACACCAGCCAACAAATTGGTGGATCTCTGGGCGCAGCCCTACTTAATACCGTTGCGATCTCTTCAACTGCCGCCTACGTCAAGGGTCACACCTCACTCGGCGCCAAAGCACCCATCTTTGGAGCGGTCCACGGCTTTAGTACTACCTTCAAATTCGGTGCGGGCTTCTTAATCGCTGCGGCAATTGTCTCTGCTCTGCTCATCAACGCCGGCAAGGACTCTTTGGTCGAGGCTGAAGGAGGCGTTGCCGCCTAAATTCGCAATGCGAATCTAGGCTTACTGCGATAGATTGCTACTTGCGAATGGTTCGCAAGTAGCAGGATCAGGAGGAATCCATGAACGCTCCGGCGGCTCTCCAAAAGAAGAGGTCAAAGAACCCCTTCGCTAGCCTTTCGGCCGATGAACGACGTCGACTGCTGGCGATGTTCGGGGTTATCTTCTTTCTACTCTTTGGTGGCCTCATTCTCATGGCGCTCGCCACTTCAAGCCATTATCGCTTGGCAGATGGAACGATGTTTGGGTGGGGTACTGGATTTCTAGCATTGACCCTCGGTATGCGCCACGCCTTTGATGCCGACCATATCTCCGCAATTGATAACACCACCCGAAAGTTGATGGCAGAAGGTCAGCGCCCTATGGGCGTGGGCTTCTTCTTCTCCCTCGGCCACTCCTCCGTTGTGACGGCGCTGGCGATCTTCCTTAACTTCGGAATTAAATCTTTGGGTATGCAGGTAAAGAATCAAAATTCAAAGCTACACCACTACACCAGCCTCATCGGAACGTCGGTAAGTGGCACCTTCTTAGTCCTCATCGCTCTGCTCAATCTAATAGTCCTGCTCTCAGTTCTTAAAGTCTTCGTGGCAATGCGTAAAGGTAGTTACAACGAGGTTGAACTCGAGAAGCATCTTGATTCACGCGGATTCATGATGCGATTCTTCGGCCCAATTGCTCGTCGCATTGATAAAAGCTGGAAGATGTACCCACTCGGCATTCTCTTCGGACTGGGTTTTGATACCGCGACTGAGGTAGCACTCTTAGTTCTTGCTGGCTCCACTGTTATCGCGGGACTGCCTTGGTGGGCAATTCTTTCTCTGCCTATGCTCTTTGCCGGAGGAATGAGTCTGCTGGATACCATCGACGGATCCTTCATGAACTTTGCCTACGGTTGGGCCTTCTCAAAGCCAGTGCGCAAGGTCTACTACAACATTGTCATTACAGGACTCTCCGTCATTGTTGCGCTCTTTATCGGTGGTCTAGAAGTGGCTCAAGTCTTCGCACAGCAATTAAATCTGACCGGTGGCTTTTGGAACTATGCCCTGGCCTTCAATATCAACAAAGCCGGTTTCATTATCGTGATCATGTTTGTAGCAGTGTGGGCAATCGCGCTCACTGTCTGGCGTTTTGGCAAGATTGAGAGCCGATGGCACGACCACGCACACAGAGCTCAACAGGAGCGTGGAGAGTCCGAGAACCACGCGGCAGCTGGAATTGAACTTGGGCCTATCACCGAAGGCTTCAAGATAGTTTAAGTCAGTCAGAGTAAGAAGGGCGCTTGCTGGAGGGAACCCCCCGGCAAGCGCCCTTCTTTAAAATATTAACTTATTAACTTATTAAATTATTAAATTATTAACGCTCGACTGTGCCAGCAATGAACTCTTCAACGCGCTCATGTGCAACCTCATCGGTGTATTGCACTGGTGGGGACTTCATAAAGTAGCTCGAAGGTGAGAGCAGAGGTCCACCGATCTTGCGATCGAGTGCAATCTTTACGCAACGCAGGGCGTCGATAATGACACCTGCTGAGTTGGGTGAATCCCAAACTTCTAGTTTGTACTCAAGGTTGAGTGGAACATTACCAAAGGCACGACCTTCAAGGCGAACATAGGCCCACTTGCGATCATCGAGCCAAGGGATGTAATCAGATGGTCCGATGTGCACGTTCCTAGCGCCCATATCGTGGTCGAGTTGTGAAGTTACAGATTGAGTCTTGGAGATCTTCTTTGACTCAAGGCGATCGCGCTCCAACATGTTCTTGAAATCCATGTTTCCACCAACATTGAGTTGATAGGTGCGATCAAGGTGAACTCCACGGTCCTGGAACAACTTAGCCATAATACGGTGCGTGATAGTTGCGCCAACCTGTGACTTGATGTCATCGCCAACTATTGGAACTCCGGCCTTGGTGAACTTCTCGGCCCAGACTGGATCAGATGCAATGAAGACTGGAAGTGCGTTTACAAACCCAACACCGGCATCAATTGCACATTGTGCGTAGTACTTTGCTGCCTCTTCGGAGCCGACAGGCAAGTAGCAGATCAATACATCGACATTGCGCTCTTTGAGGGTGGCAACGATGTCAACTGGAGAAGCCGTCGATTCAACGATTGTCTCGCGGTAGTAGCGACCGAGTCCATCCAGGGTGTGGCCACGTTGCACGATCAGCCCCGTAGGCGCTACATCACAGAACTTGATCGTATTGTTCTCAGAGGCCCAGATAGCATCTGCGAGATCAAGGCCAACCTTCTTGGCATCAACATCAAATGCGGCAACGAAATTCACGTCGCGAACATGGTAGCCACCAAGGACAGCGTGCATTAGTCCAGGGATTTCGACATCTTCTGCCGCATCCTTGTAATACGTCACGCCTTGGATGAGCGAATTGGCGCAGTTTCCTACGCCGATAATCGCTACGCGGATCTCTCTACTATTCGTCACATTTTCGTTGCTCACGAAGACTTCCTCTCGGTATTGATCATCTCTTGTAACCAAGCGATTTCGCGCTCAGCGGATTCCAATGAGTGACGACGCCACTCAACTAAATAACGGTCGATTCCCTCAGGTGACTTCTCAAGTTCGCTCCGTAGGATTTTGGCCTTCTCATCGAGCTTGTGGTGGCGACCTTCCAGGATTTGGAGACGGTTGCGCTGTGGCGTTGGACCAAAGAAAGCGAACCGAACTTCAAAACTTTCATCTTCCCAACTATCGGGCTCACTACTCGCTGAGATTGACTCAAAACGGGTGCGGCCCTCGGGGGTGATTGCATAAACGATCCGGGAGCGACGGCTGCCACCAACCTGCGTTGAGAGGCTCTCCTGAATTACCCCAGCCTCCAACATGCGATGCAGCTGTGGATAGAGAACGGAGAAAGAGAGAGCGCGGAAGGGACCATAAATAGCCGTCATCCGCTTGCGGAGCTCATAGCCGTGGAGTGGACCCTGGCTGAGGACGCCTAAGAGGGCGAACTCAAGGGATTCACTTCGCGAGCGCATTGATGGACTCCAACTCTAGGCAGATCATTCGTTAGTATCGAATCGATATAACGAACCGTAACCTATCGAATCGATACAAAACTGTCCACTTCAAAACGCCCGAGAGCACTACTCTCGCAGAGTGATCTTGATCATTCCAACCCATTTCTGGGAGTACATAGTCGCGGCCACGCTCATTGTTCTCGCTCCCGGCCCCAGTGTCCTCTTTACTATCGCGCGAGCGATCTCCTGGGGAAGATCGGCCGCGCTAGCTAGCGTGCTTGGAAATGTGTTGGGTGAGTTCCTGCTAACCGCCGTGGTCGCGATCGGCTTGGGGCCAATCCTCCAACGTTTTCACCCTCTTTACCTCGGGGTGCAATGGTTTGGGGCTGGTTACCTGGTCTACCTCGGAGCAGATGCCATAAGCAAGAGGCGGGCCTATGCCGGTGCGATGAATGATGTTTCAGCTAACCGACCGAGCTTCATCACAACCGTAAAAGAGGGGTTCCTGGTCGGCCTCTTTAATCCCAAGAGTCTGGTCTTCTTCGCCGCGATCCTCCCCCAATTCGCTGATCGCCCAAGGGGTCATTTGACGGAGCAGCTGCTACTGATGGGGGCTGCTTTCTGCCTGCTAGCGCTCTTCTTCGATGGTCTCTGGGGATTGATTGCTGGTTCGATCCGAGATTGGCTCTCCACAGATCTTAAAAAATTGGAACGGCTGCGCCTGGTGGGTGGTCTAGTCATGGTTGGGTTGGGAATTTTCACCTTTCTTAACTCACTCCTTCAGGGTTGAGAAAGTTTTCGTGGCGCACTGCACACTTGTCACTCCCTTGGTACAGACTTAGCCCACAAATAAAATAATTGAGGGTAAATCCCTCTCTCCTGAGAGAAGTAGGTCATCATGGGCGAACCACGCGCCGCCATTAGTCCAAGCCACTTAACGTATGCCTGGGGAGATTGTCACCGCTGTCTCTGGTTGCAGTACAACCATTCAGTCGCAGTTCCCATGACGATGCCCCTGATCGGAGATCTCGCCGATATGCAGGAGCGCTACTTCATCGGTGCAAAGACCTCCGATATGCACCCAGCTCTGCCCGAGGGCAAGGTCCATTCGCATGGCGGGTGGGTTCTCTCAAAAAATATCGTCGTTGATGGAATCGACTCAGGGCTCTTTATCCGCGGGAAGTACGACCTGCTCCTTGAATTTGCTGATGGCACATTTGGCATCATTGACTGCAAGTTACAGAAGAAGGATTATGACAAGAGCAGCTTCTATGCCCCACAACTTGAGGCCTATGCCTTTAGCCTGGAGAACCCGCAGAAAGATGCTCCTAAACAGATCTCCCTTGTTGGCCTTTACACCTGGTCGCTAGATCGTGCCTCTGGAAACTTAGCGGCTGGCTTCGGTTATCGTGTTAATAGTTCATGGTTTCCTGCGGCGCGAAATCCCATCGCGCTACAAGAACGATTATCGGATTTGGTACGGATGATTCGCGGAGAGTGTCCTTCGCCCAAGGATGGATGTGGAACCTGCGAATATGTTTATTCCCGCCGCGAAATACTGGGGAATGGCTAAATCTCTTCGCTCTTCTTCTGCTCGGCGGCGAGCGCGCTCTTCGCATCCGAGGCATACATATCTACATACACCTGACCGGAGATCTTTTGAATCCCGCGCATAATCTCATCTGTCACTTGGCGTAAGTATGAGAGGTCGCTGGAGTCACCGTTGAAGTACATCGGCTCTCCGAAGACCATTTCAACGCGACGGACCTTTGGTACCACTTGCCCCGTTGGTTGGATCTCTGCTGTGTTGAACATCGCTACCGGTACTACTGGAGCTCCCGAGTCGATCGCCATCCGGGCAATGCCAGTGCGTCCTTTAAAGAGCCGACCATCTGGTGATCGAGTTCCCTCTGGGTAGATACCAATGCACTCAGCCTCTTCTAAAAGTTTGAGGCCAGTGCGAATCGCGGCCTCACTACGGCGACCTCCAGAGCGATCGACTGGCACCTGGCCTAGCGCTTGAAAAGTGAGCTTCTTAATTAATCCCTTAATGCCTGGTGATGTGAAGTACTCGCTCTTGGCCATGAAGGTAACTTTTCGCGGAACCACTAGCGGCATGAAAATTGAGTCGCTAAAGGAGAGGTGATTGGAGGCGATGATGACAGGTCCGAGGTTTGGTACATGGCGCAGACCGGTGACCTTGGGGCGGAAGAGAACCATCAAGATCGGGGTTAAGAAGGACTTCAAAAACGTATAAGCCATGGCTCATCCTCCCTCTCTCAATATTCGCCTCGCCGATCGAAACGTTAGGAGGCTAATTTAGGGGTTAATGGACTCCTTGTGACACCATTTGAGCGTGGCTCTTATTGCAAACTCCGAAAGTTTGTACCTTTCTGGAGGCAAAACCGGAGTCTTACTACTCCACGGCTTCACAGGTTCACCTGCTTCCATCCTGCCTTGGGCCCAAGGAATCCACGAAGCTGGCTACACAGTCTCGGTTCCGCGAATCGCCGGTCATGGCACCGCTTGGCAAGACCTCAATCACACTAACTGGGAGGCTTGGTATGACTCCGCGGAGTCAGCGCTGCTCTCTCTTAAGGCAAATTGTGACCGAGTCTTTGTCGCAGGCTTCTCCGTTGGAGGGGCGCTCGCACTCAAGTTAGCCCAAATTCGCGGAAGTGAAATTGAGGGTCTGTTGCTTCTCAACCCTTCAATTTTTGACGAACGCCAATTCTTTAAATTGGTTCCGTTGCTAAAACATATCCTCCCCTCAATTAAAAGCGGAGTGAGCGATGTCGCAAAGGGTGATGCGCCGCTACACGGGTATGGACGGATCCCACTCAAAGCTCTCGACTCCGTCCGCAATTTATGGAAGGTCGTGGAACGCGACCTCTACCTTGTCGATCTGCCTTTGCTCATTGGATATTCCATCAACGACCATGTTGTGAGCCCGAACTGCAGCCATACCATTATCGATAACGTCACTTCACCTAGCATCCGCGAAATAATTTTTGAGCGCTCATTTCATAATGTAGCTCTAGATTACGAAGTAGAGGATCTCATCGCCGAGAGCGTTGAGTACATTCAAGATGTTCTTTCAGGAGAATTTGAACGCACCAATGAGAGTGATGAGAACGAGCTGATCGACGCCGAATTTGACTCCATAGTTTCACAACTCTCACTCGATGAATCGCACCCCACAACATATTTAGACGAGTTGGATGCTCGTGGTGAAGAACACTTTGAACACCCCAATCCAAAGTTGCCCGAAGTTGATCAATCGGCGCGCATTGCACTTTTCTCTCTCCTCGGTGGCCCCGCCTACCTACTTCTTGAGTACACGACTGGATTTAGCTTCTTCGGAACCGGACCGTGGCCAGGAGTGCTCCTATTTATTGGTGGAGTTGTTCTCTCCATTATGCGTTTGGCGCGCAATGAGGACGACGAGTTTGATGATGGTGCGGCTGTATAAAATCTAGCGCCGGGCGAGATCTGCCACGCCGACGAGACCAGCATCATTTCCAAGTTCTGCGACTAGCACTTTTGGTGCAGGATGTTTCCCGTCAAATGACATATATTTTTTAATCGCCGCTCGCGTAGGAGCCATTAGTAACTCCCCCGCCTCGACAACTCCCCCGCCAATGACTACACAGGCAGGATCCAGGATGACGCAGAGCGAAGCAATGCCGGCTCCGAGCCAATCGCCCGTTGTATTAAATGCGCCGACAGCGATTGGATCACCTTCGCGCGCAGCATCGGTAATGTGATTACCCTTAATTCCATCGATCGTTCCATCGCCCCGCGCCAGTAGCGCTTTCGCACTATCGGGATCTCGCTCAATCGCTTCCAAGAGATGTCGGTGCAGTCCACTTCCTGATGCGTACTGTTCAAAACAGCCCAATTTGCCGCAGCCACAGAGGTGGCCATTTGGAACTACTCGCATATGTCCAAACTCTGCCGCGACTCCAAATGCTCCGCGATAAAGGGCGCCATTGTTAACCAATCCCCCACCGATGCCCGTTCCAACGGTCACCATCATCAATTCGCTCTCGCCGCGGCCGGCGCCATAAACCGCCTCGCCCCACGCCGCGGCATTTGCATCATTTTCAATGACAACGGGCAGGTTAATCTCGCGCATAATTTCAACTTTGAGATTTACCCCATTCCAACCCGCAATATTTGGAGTTGCAAGCATTGTTTGGCGATCGGAGGAGACAAAGCCAGCGGCGGATATTCCAACGCTGCTCGCCGGGTATTGCGCCAGCAGCTCCTGGATAACTCCGATAATGGCCTCGGTCAGCTCTGCGCCTCCTGCCTTCGGCGTATCTTCGCGGTGGGTAGTCAGAATATTTCCCGATTGATCGACAACTCCACCCAAAACCTTGGTTCCACCGATATCTACACCTATGCTCAAATTCTCCACAACGCAAGATTACCTTGGGAGTAGCGATGTAAGTTCACTCCATTCCCACTAGCGTTCTCGCATGATGGAGACCTACCTACCAGCCCTTGTGCCACATCCGGCGACGGGCAATATCACCAACATCATCACGGATAAGGTCGCCAAGGAGCCCGGCCGGATTCTGGTCTCCCGTCCACTCGGCGATGGATGGCAGCCGGTGACGGCGGTTGAATTCGATCAGGAGATTCGCAGCGTGGCCAAGGGGCTAATCGCCCGCGGGATCCAACCCGGAGATCGCGTGGCAATAATGGCCAAGACACGCTACGAATGGACCGTTCTGGATTTCGCGATTATTTACTGTGGCGGGATCACAGTCCCCATCTATGAGACCTCTAGCGCCGAGCAAGTGCGCTGGATTCTCACCGACTCAGGGAGCTCTCTGCTCATCGTTGAGTCACCTACCCTTGCCGCTCTCGCCAAACCTGTTCTCCCTGCGAGCTGCCGCGAAGTCCTAGTGATTACCGCAGATGCGGTTTCGAACTTGGTACACGCAGGCAAGGGGATCCCAGACGCTGCGCTGGATGAGCGAATGGCAGCCCTTGGTCCAGAGGATTTAATGACCCTCATCTACACCTCGGGAACTACGGGCAATCCAAAAGGCGTTACCTTCACACACGGCAATTTCATGTCGGAGTGTTCAAATGTTGTCCTCTATGCCCGCGTAGAATTTCTTCGCCCCGGTGGATCAACGCTGCTCTTTCTTCCTATTGCACACGTATTCGGACGGATGATCCAATTCGGAGCAATCCATGCGGGACTCCACCTTGCGCATTGCGGTGATATCAACCGACTTCCGCAGGACCTCGGAACTTTTAAGCCCACTTTGATCCTTGCCGTCCCGCGTATCTTCGAAAAGGTCTACAACAGCGCAGAGAACAGGGCGCACGAAGGTGGCAAGTCAAAGATTTTCAAGAAGGCGGTAGATACCGCGGTTGCCTATTCGCAGGCAATTGATGCAGAGAAGATCCCGCTGCAACTACGAGCCGCGCACCTGCTCTTTGACCGGCTGGTCTACTCCAAGATCCGCACAGGTCTCGGGGGGCGAGTTGAGGCCGCACTATCTGGTGGGGCTCCGCTTAGCCCGCGCCTTGGCCACTTCTTCCGGGGTGCTGGAATCAACATTTTAGAGGGTTACGGTCTGACCGAGACGACCGCAGCATCATCAGTCAACGTGCGCTCGGCACAGAAGATTGGCAGTGTTGGAAGACCTATTCCGGGTACCCGAATTAAAATTGCTCCAGATGGTGAGGTCCTAATCAAGGGGGCCGTAATCATGCAGGGTTATTGGCAGAATGACGACGCAACGCGCGAATGTATGACTGATGATGGTTACTTCAAGAGTGGTGACCTTGGAACGATTGATGATGATGGCTATCTCTTTATCGTGGGCCGCAAGAAGGAGATCATCGTTACCTCAGGGGGCAAGAATGTCGCTCCAGAAATATTAGAGGACCGCTTACGGGCACATCCCCTTGTGAGTCAGTGCATGGTCGTAGGCGACAACAAGCCATTTATTGCAGCGCTCATCACGCTGGATCCAGATGCAGTGAAATCATGGGCGCTGGGCAATAAGAAAGGTGGCGCATCTATAGCGGAGCTGGCTAAGGATCCTGCGCTCATCGATGTCATCCAAGCGGCGGTCGATGAGGCCAATAAAGCCGTAAGCCGCGCCGAATCGATTCGCAAATTTACCATCCTGCCCGTTGACTTCACCATTGAAGCCGGACAACTAACCGCCAAACTCTCGGTTAAGCGCCACGTCGTGAATCAAGAATTTTCCCAAGAGATTGCCGATCTGTTTGGCTGATATCGCCGCCGAGCGCGCCCGTATCGCGCGCGAACTCCATGACGGTATCGCACAAGATTTAGTGGCAATCGGCTATGCGCTAGATAGCGAAATAGGGCGCTTTGATACCAATCCGAGTTCTCGTCAAGCACTGCGCTCGATTCGCGAGCAGATCACCGCAGTAAATGCCACGGTACGCGATGAGATTTTCCGCCTGCGCTCCGCGCGCTCCCCATCAGCGCAGAGAAATTTAGAGGCCTCGTTGGCATCCCTCGAAATCAATTTCCTTGTGAACGGTGAACTCTCTGACGATCAGGTCGGTGCGGAACTCGGCAAGGTTCTCTTAGAGTTGGTGCGAAATGCCCTCGCACACGGTGGTGCTACCAGCGTGGCCATTGATATCACCAGCTCATTCCTCCATTTTGAAAATGATGGAGTGAATATGGCGGCGCGCAGCGACTCACGCTTTGGACTCGTCGGCATCTCCGAGCGCTTGGCTGGAATTGGGTGGGAGCTCACGACTACAACGGGGTTTAATCAGATCGAGATCAGGCGCCTACCGTAATGCTGATCCTCATCGTTGACGATCACGAATTAATACGGACTGGGCTAACTCAAGCGCTGCGCGGGGCCGGACACAACATTGTCGGTGAAGCAACTTGCCTTGCCGAGGCGCGTGCGCAATTACTCTTCACGAGGCCCGACTTGGTAATTGTGGATGTGAATCTGCCCGATGGTTCGGGGCTCGAACTCATCACTCCCCTCATGAAATTTGTGGTTCTCACACTCGGCGATGATCCGCTATCGCTACGCCAAGCGCACCAACGCGGGGCGGCGGCATACGTTCTCAAGGGCGAACCCGTCCATCACCTACTCTCCATTATTGAACAACTAGAAAGTTCGAAGTACCACTTCGCTGCGCCTGCCCTGCCTCAGAACCGCTTTGATCTCACCCAACGCGAGTTGGATGTTATTCAGATCTTACAAACTGGCTGGAGCGCGAAGGAGATGGGCTCCCATCTCTTCTTATCGGAAGCCACTGTGAAAACGCACCTCGCTTCCATCTATCGAAAACTCGAAGTCAAGAACCGCACACAGGCGATCGTTGTCGCGCTAGCAAATCACTTAATCGCCGAATAAAACCCTCTTAAATTTCTCGCCCCAGATAGGCCAACTCCAACGCTCCTGCGTCCACTCGCGCCCCTGAAGGCCCATCTCAAGGAGGCGAGAAGGGTGGTCAAGTAGATGATTGATTGATAGAGCGATCTGATCTATTGATCGCCCATCGACAATCTCTCCAGTCTTTCCCGAAATAAGTGCGTCGGGAGCGCCCCCAGATCTCCCTGCCAAGACAGCCACTCCCGAGGCGCTCGCCTCGAGGTAAACGATCCCGAGTCCCTCGACCTCAAGACCTGCGAGCCGTGAGCGCGAAGGCATAACAAAGAGGTTCGCTAAACGAAAGTAGTCGGGCAAATTGTCGTACGTAACACGCCCAATAAAACGTACGTATTCTTGCAACTCATTTTGTCGTACGAGTTGTACTAACTTCTTCTGACGTGGACCTACACCAACCAAAAGCAGAACGAGATCTGGATGCTCTCTGAGAATCTGCGGCAGAGCTGCCAATAATTTATCCTGACCCTTGCGGTGCACCAGACGACCGACCGATAATAAAACCTGCTTGCCTTCGAGTTGCAACTCCTTCACCAGCGCCTTTGATTTCACACCAGGAGAGAAATGCTCAACGGAGATCCCAGGGGCAATCTGTACCATTGAACATCGCTCGGCCACGATAGGAGCCATGGCGCTTCGAGTAAAATCTCCGAGATAGGTGAGAACATCTATCGATTTAGTGGAGTGGCGAAAGATTTGGCGAAATAGTGGCAGCTTGGCCCACCAGACTTCATGACCGTGGGTGAGGGCAACAATCCGACGCGCGCCAGATCTCTTTAAGAGCCCCGCCATCCAAGCCAGCGGCATCGCCGCGCCAAACCAAATGACCTCACTCTGATATTTCTGCATCACCGCGCGGACCCTACGATTTATGGCGGGTGTAGGCAGAAGGATCGAACTCTTATCGCGAATAACAATCACACCGTTCTTGGCGGTTAATGCACTGTCAAATGCGGCGCTCTCGGGTTGAGCTGCTGTGTAGATGACTATTTGTGAACCATCGAGTTGATCGAGAAGTCCCAAGATAAAGGTTTCTATGCCTCCTGCTCGTGGACCAAGATCATTGGTAACGAGAAGAATTTTTCTAGGAGACACTCCACAAGGCTAGTCAGCCTCGGCGCCGCGCCCCAAATTCACGCCCCAAATTCGCGCCCCAAATTCACGCCTCAAATTCTGGCATCCAATCTAGGCGCGAAAGCGCAGTGGTGGAACAAGACCCTTATCTGAAAGGGCGGAGATGGCAGTTACCTCAACCTCGGTGATCTCAGCGCTTGTTCGCTGCGAGATCGTAAGGAGAACGGAGACGACGCAATCCGAACAGGCTAGATCGCGCATTGTGCAGGTATCGCAGTCGATGATCATGTTAGGAAGGTTAAATTGCACCACTGACATCTACAGTAACGCCATGAGCTCACGAGTTGCGGCAAACCTCGTCCTGGGGGCCGACGGCTCGAGCACTCTTGCCGGTAGTTCAGCGGGGCTCTCCTTCCCCGCCGACCGCGTGCGATTTCACCAACTTCGAGAAGGATTCGGCGCCATACTCATTGGTGGTAACACCGCCCACAACGAGCCGTATGGCAAAACCCCGCTGCCCCTCATCGTTCTCACCCATCGCGGGCTCCCGACCCGGCTGCAAGGCAATTCGCAAGCCGTGGCTTGGAATATGCCCCTAGCGCAGGCTGTGCAAAGAGCGGAGTCACGTTATGGCGATCTGCTGATTGAAGCAGGCCCTGTACTGGTGAAAAGTGCGCTTGCGCAAGGCCTAGTGACCGATCTCTATCTAACTCTCTCCCACGCCACAGGAGGTGAGAATCTCGTTGAGGCTACCCAACTAGTTGTAGGGGCAAATGAGCTTTCGTGCGAAGAGGTTGAGGGGGGTCTTTTCTTGCACTATCGACTCGCGCCTTCCCACGAATAACTCCCCCACAAATTACCCTTAAGACATGGCCAATGCGAAGAGCTTTCCCGAGATCTTGGCAGATATCCGAGCGATAAGCACGCGAGCAGAATTGATCCTGGAAGAGATCCCCGCTCCACAAAAACTTGCCCCCTTTGCCTTTGCCATGACCGCCGACACCGAGGATGAGATCGCCACCGCTCGTTGGGTACTTCTCCACGACCCCGCCGGCCAAGAGGGTTGGGGTGGAGATTTTCGCTGTGTCACCTTTGTGAGAGCCGATGTAGACCAAGAGATGGCCTCAGATCCGATGGTCGCCAACGTCGGGTGGAGTTGGTTAATTGAATCTCTCGAAAAATTTGGCTGCCAATATGTGCAACCCAGTGGCACCGTTACGCGCGTTGCAAGTGCATCCTTTGGAACTCTCGGTGAGCGGGCCGATGACTCTGAATTAGAGGTACGTGCCTCTTGGACTCCCACTGATTCTCACGCGATTGCCGATCATCTGCGCGCCTGGCTCGATCTTTTAGAGCGATGCGCAGGGATGCAGCCAATCCCCGAAGGGACCATTCCTTTGACGCGTAACCAACTTACTAAGTAATCCATTCTTCTTATGCCCGAACCACTAACCACCCCGCGCCCGGGGTTGCCAGAATTGATTATCGATCGAGAGGGCTTCCTTGCGGCTCTCTCGGAGTTAAAAAATGGTGATGGTCCGATTGCAGTGGATGCTGAGCGGGCCTCAGGTTATCGTTACAGTCAACGTGCTTATTTAATTCAGATTTTTAGGCGGGGTGGCGGTCTTCACCTCATTGACCCCATAGCGGTAGGCGATCCTGATCTATGGCAGCAGCTAGATATATCTTTTAAAGAGTGTGAATGGATTATTCACGCCAGCACACAGGACCTGCCATGCTTACGCGAACTTGGAATCTCTCCACAAATACTCTTCGATACTGAACTCGGTGGTCGTATTGCAGGTTGTGAACGAGTTGGGCTCGGACCATTGACGCTGGCGCTCTTGGATCTGCAACTCGCCAAGGAACATAGCGCAGTTGATTGGTCGGTTAGACCCCTGCCGGTAGATTGGCTTAACTATGCAGCCCTTGACGTGGATGTCCTCATCGACCTGCGCGACGCGGTAGAGGCACGGCTGTTAGAAAGCGGAAAATTAGCCTGGGCGCATGAGGATTTTGCCCAGATACTTAAAAATCCATCCGCGCCTGCGCGTGTTGATCCTTGGCGCAGAACATCGGGAATGCACAAGGTGCGCGATCGCATGACCCTTGCTCTCATCCGAGCTCTCTGGGCTGCCCGCGATGAGTTCGCGCGCGAGGTAGATATCGCGCCAGGTCGAATATTTAATGATGAAGCGCTCGTTGAACTTGCTACCAAGCGCCCTGCGAAGATCGAAGATTTCACAAAAATCATCAAGCGACGTAGCCGAGTAAGCAATCCACCAACAACAGAGTGGTTTGCACTTCTACAATCAACCTTGCTTCTCCCGGACTCTGAGCTTCCTTTAATTAGAGTTCCAAACGTTGGTTTGCCGCCCATCAAACTCTGGAAAGATCGCAATCCTCTGGGAAACGCGCGCCTCTCTCATGCGCGCGCTGCGGTCATTGCGCGAGCGGCCGAATTAAATATTCCGGTCGAAAATCTCATATCGCCAGAGGTTATTAGGCAGCTTACGTGGAAGAACCCGCCCGATTCAGATCTCGAGATTTACATTGAGCAGACGCTGGCGCTTCACGGAGCGCGACCCTGGCAGATTGCTCAGATCGCCTCCATTCTCGCGGAGCCTATGCTCGCTACCGAGCCGCCTCCGGTTCCAGATCCAGTTCCTGCGGCAGAGGCGGACGATGGGGCTGCTGACTCCGAGTGAGATTAATTACGCAACATTAAAGTTGCGTAATTCTAAGGTGAAGTTTAGGCTTTAAGCATGTTTCCCACGTTTGTGATCTTCCTCCGCGAAGGAATTGAAGCCGCGATGGTCATCGCCATCTTGCTCGCCTATCTAAAGAAGATTGGGGAGCGTTCTCAATTTCGAGATGTTTACATCGGGTTGATCGCTGCATTTGGGCTCATCTTTATCGGCGGCACCGCTGCCTACCTAATCGTCAAGCAATACAACGGCTCTCGAGTCCAGGTCTATTTTGAAACTTTTACCTATTTACTTGCCGCCGTTCTGCTCACCTACATGACGTTCTGGATGCAGAGCCACGCGCGTGGACTCTCTCATGCACTCCAAGAGCGCAGTGATCGGGCAATCTCTCAGGGGGGCCGTTGGGGTTTAAGACTGCTCGCCTTCCAGGCAGTAGGGCGCGAAGGTCTGGAAACAATGGTATTTACCCTCGCTATAGTCTTTGCAAATTCTAAACAGTCTGCGGTTCCACTCCAAGGAAATCTACTATGGATCGGCGCCCTTCTAGGTTTAAGCGTTGCTCTACTGATCGCCTTTGGAATCTATCGGCTAGGCGCAAAGATCAACATGCGCCTGTTCTTCCGAGTATTGGGCGTTACGCTCTTTATCTTCGCAGCTGGATTGCTCTCAGATGCCGTTCAAAATCTGCAAGAACTCAACTGGATTCCCTTTATGCACCATGAACTGTGGAACTCCTCCCGCTTCGTCGCTGAAGGTTCAAATATTGGTGATGTCTTGCATTCTCTGGTGGGCTACGCAGAACGTCCAACAACGCTACAAGGCTTGGTCTGGTTCTCTTATTTGATCGGTGGCAGTTGGCTCTTCTTAAGAATGGGTCGGAGCAAGAAGCCGGTATCAGTTTGAGTCTTGGCGGACTTCTGCAACCTCTGCATCAATTTCAAGCGCCTTCAACGTTGACGACCAGCTCACCAGCGAACGAGTAATCGTCTGCACCGTTATTCCTAGATCTACAAAAATCTCATCGCGCTTAGAGTGCTCGATAAACTCCAAAGGAACTCCGATTGAATGGATCGGGACTGATAAGCCCTCATCGCGGAATAGCTCGGAGATCGTGCTAGCAATTCCACCGTGCTTAATTCCGTCTTCAACAACCACAATGCTCTTATAGCGCCTTGCCATCGTCACGAGCGAGTGAGGTAGCGGCTTGACCCATCTGGGATCAATAACTGTCACTCCAACACCTTCGCGGTAGGCCTGCGAGGCGGCTTCCACGGAGATTGTCGCCATCGATCCGATGCTGACAAGAAGAATGTCGGCGCTCTCGCCACGATAAAGAACATCAATTCCATCACGGCGTTCAAAGGCAGGAATGTCGGCGCAGACCGCTCCCTTTGGGTAGCGAATCAATGATGGCGCATCGCTAATTTCAACGGCCTCACGAAGGGTTTCCACGAGTCTGGCACCGTCTCGAGGAGCTGCTACATGCAGTGTTGGAACTACTCCCGTAAGGGCAAGATCCCAAATTCCATGGTGTGAGGGCCCGTCATCACCGGTTACTCCGGCACGATCCAGGACGAATGTAACGCCAGCTTTGTGAAGCGCGACATCCATCAAGAGCTGATCAAAAGCGCGGTTCAGGAAGGTCGAGTAGATAGCAACGACCGGGTGTAACCCTGCATAAGCCATACCAGCGGCGGAGGTAGTCGCGTGTTGCTCGGCAATCCCCACATCAAAGGTGCGATGAGGAAATGCCGCTTGAAATTGATCCAAACCCGTAGGGCCAAGCATTGCGGCGGTGATAGCCACAACATCGGGACGCTCTCTTCCGATTTCAACGAGTTCCTGCGCAAAGACAGATGTCCAGGAGAGGCCAGCTTTCCTTAGTGGTATTCCCGTCTCGGCGTCAACCACACCAACAGCATGAAACTTCTCTGCCTCATCGTTGATTGCCGGAGCATGGCCCCGACCCTTTTCGGTAATTACATGGACGAGTACCGGCGCTCCGAATAACTTTGCATGATGGAAGGCGTTCTCCAACGCTTCGAAGCTGTGACCATCGACGGGGCCGAAGTACTTTAGGCCCAGATCTTCAAACATTCCTTGAGGAGCAACAATATCTTTGATCCCCTTTTTAACTCCATGCAATGTTTCATATATCGGCTGGCCGATAACGGGGGTGCGTTCTAGAACATTCTTCCCCCAGTCGAGAAACTTCTCATACCCCCCAGTGGTCCGCAGGGTCGAGAGGTAGGTCGCCATTCCACCGATCGTTGGCGAGTACGAGCGCTCGTTATCGTTGACGATGATAACCAAGGGCAAGTTTTCATTAGCGGCGATGTTGTTGAGCGCCTCCCAGGCCATCCCTCCGGTGAGAGCTCCATCGCCCACTACACAGACAACGGTTCGATTCTTTATTCCCTGCACGCTAAATCCACGGGCCACACCATCGGCCCACGAGAGCGCTCCAGAGGCATGCGAATTCTCGATAACATCATGAATGGATTCTGCACGGCTGGGGTAGCCAGCCAATCCGCCACGCTGACGAAGAGTGTCAAAGCCTGCCTGGCGCCCTGTCAAGATCTTGTGCACGTAGGACTGATGCCCGGTGTCGAAGAGGATGACATCCTTCGGGGAGTCAAAGACACGGTGCATCGCGATGGTCAGTTCAACCACTCCCAAGTTGGGGCCAAGATGGCCACCGGTCTTGGAGACCTTCTCAATAAGAAACTCTCGAATTTCCGCAGCTAGCGCATTGAGTTGCTCGAAGTTAAGAACCCGAAGATCTTGTGGCGCCTGTATGGCAGGCAAGATCCGAGGGCTAGACATAGAATAATTCTACGCGAGGACTCTTCCCATTGCGAGGTAGAGCAAGTCGGGAGATCGCGATAAATTAACTAAGTAGTGAGCGTAAGACGTACTGCATGATGCCGCCATGACGGTAGTAATCCGCTTCGCCAGGCGTATCAATACGTAGTTGCGCCTCAAATGTGATTTCGCCCGCTTTTACAGTCAAGGTCTTGGGGGCAGCCCCTGTGTTGAGTGCAGCGATCCCAGTGATCTCAAAAGTTTCCGTACCGCGCAGGCCAAGGCTCGTCACATTTTGACCGGTAAAGAATTGCAGCGGAAGAACGCCCATTCCAATCAGGTTGGAGCGGTGGATGCGCTCGAAGGACTCTGCAATCACAGCTCGCACCCCAAGTAGAGCGGTTCCTTTAGCCGCCCAGTCACGCGATGAACCAGAGCCGTACTCTTTACCTGCCAGGATTACGAGTGGAACACCGGCAGCTTGGTACTCACTTGATGCATCATAAATCGTGGCTTGCTCTCCATCGCGCAGGAAGTTGCGTGTAAATCCACCTTCAACATCGGTCAGTAGTAAATTCTTTAATCGAATGTTGGCGAATGTTCCGCGGATCATTACTTCGTGATTTCCACGGCGCGATCCATACGAGTTAAAGTCAGACCGCTCGATTCCATGCTCCGCTAAATACTTGCCAGCTGGTGAATCAACCTTGATATTTCCGGCAGGTGAAATGTGATCAGTGGTGACAGAGTCCCCCAGGATCGCCAAAACTCGAGCACCTGCAATATTTGTTACGGGCTTCGGTTCGCGTGGCATCCCGTCAAAGTAGGGAGGTTTTCTGATGTAGGTAGAATCTGCTTCCCAGTCAAAAGTCTTCCCCGTTGGGGTTTCAAGGGACTTCCAACGGTAATCGCCATCAAAGACGGTTGCATAATCCTTTTTGAACATATCTGAAGAGATGCATGATGCAATCACTGCATCAATCTCCGCTGCACTTGGCCAGATATCTTTTAGAAAGACCGGCAGACCATTTTGGTCGTTTCCAATTGGTTCGCTCTCGAAGTCATGGTTCATGGTTCCAGTGAGCGCATACGCAACCACCAAGGGTGGTGAAGCCAGGTAGTTCATCTTCACATCAGGGCTGATGCGACCTTCAAAGTTACGATTTCCAGAGAGAACTGCTGTCACCGCTAGATCGTTCTCATTGATGGCTTTACTAATTTCCAGTGGTAGCGGACCGGAGTTACCAATACACGTCACGCAACCATAGCCGACAAGATTGAATCCCAGTTGGTTCATATAGCCGGTGAGTTCTGCCTTGTCGTAGTAATCAGTGACGACTTTAGAACCGGGTGCGAGGGTGGTCTTTACCCAAGGCTTGCTGCGCAGCCCTTTTTCAACCGCTTTCTTAGCGAGAAGTGCGGCGCCGATCATGACCGAAGGGTTTGAGGTGTTTGTACAGGAGGTAATTGAGGCGATTGCGACAGCGCCATTTGCTATCGAGGTAGCAGTTCCATTTACTGAAACGTTGATCGCCTCGCGTGAGCTCTTCTCGCCGAGATAACTGGGAATGATCTCATTGAATGCTCTCTTCGAGTTGCTGAGTGAAATACGATCCTGCGGTCGCTTAGGCCCAGAGATCGAAGGAACTACCTCAGCGAGATCCAGCTCAACATATTCTGAAAAACGCGGCTCAATTGCGGGGTCATGCCAGAGTCCATTGCGCTTGGCATACTTTTCTACGAGTTCAATCTGTTCTGCAGAGCGACCAGTTAAAGTTAAGTAGCGCAGAGTCTCGTCATCTATAGGGAAGATGGCACAGGTGGATCCGTATTCAGGGGACATATTTCCGATCGCAGTCCGATTAGCCATTGGGAGGGAAACGACACCCGGACCATAAAATTCTACAAATTTACCAACTACGCCGTGCTTGCGCAGACGCTCGGTTATGGTGAGAACAAGATCGGTGGCTGTTGTGCCAACTGGCAACTCACCTTTTAACTTGAATCCGACGACTCGTGGAATGAGCATTGATACCGGCTGACCGAGCAGTGCCGCTTCAGCTTCGATTCCGCCTACTCCCCAACCCAATACTCCGAGGCCGTTGACCATCGTCGTGTGCGAATCGGTTCCAACAACGGTATCTGGATAGGCGCGCAAAACACCATCGACAGTGCGTGTCATGATCACGCGAGCGAGAAATTCAATATTTACCTGGTGAACAATTCCCGTTCCAGGCGGAACAACTTTGAACTCATCAAATGCGCTCTGTCCCCAACGCAAGAAGCGATAACGCTCCTTATTGCGCTGATACTCCACATCGGTGTTCTCTTCAAAGGAGAGTGGGGTTCCAAAGAAATCTGCAATCACTGAATGATCGATGACAAGTTCAGCGGGAGCTAGCGGATTGACCTTTGTTGGGTCTCCCCCAAGGTCGGCGATCGCTTCGCGCATTGTGGCCAGATCAACAATGCAGGGAACACCGGTGAAATCTTGCATGATCACGCGGGCAGGTGTGAATTGGATTTCGGTCTCTGGCTCAATCGCGGGATCCCATTGTGCAAGAGCGGTGATCTGGCTCGCCGTGATGTTGGCGCCATCTTCGGTGCGCAGCAGGTTCTCAAGAAGTACCTTGAGACTAAAGGGCAGAGTTTGCGCGCCCTCTAGCGCCGTGATCTCGAAGATCTCATAGGATTTACCGGCAACATTTAGGTTGCTCTTCGCGTTAAAGGTATTTTTACTCATCGTGCCTCCATCTTATCCCACCTCGATTAGAGGCAAATAAACTCCTCTGCTAGGCCGGAATGAAGCGCGCGACACATTCAACGTGCTGGGTCTGCGGAAAGAGGTCATAACCCACCAGGAAATCTATTTTGTAGCCGCTAGCCAAGAAAAGCTTGGCATCCCGGGCTAAGGAGGCGGGATCGCAGGAGACGTAGACGATTGCGCGCGGGTGAGTCCGAGCCATAACGGTAACGACCTCTTCACCGGCACCGGTACGCGGAGGATCCAGAAGGATGACATCGGGGTCAGAGATCTTCGGCAGTCGAGATTCGACGGTGCCTGGGTGAATTTCCACATTTCCTGCACCCTTAAAAATTCTCTGCGCATCACTAATAGCCCGGCGATCGGCCTCAATGAGATGTACCTTGCCCTGGGGACCAACTTCCTTCGCCATCGCTGCAGTGAAGAGACCAACCCCACCATAGAGGTCACACGCCACCTCTCCTGGCTTGAGCTCTAGCTTCGCGATCACCTCCGCCACCAAGGTGGAGGGCGCTGATTTATGCGCCTGCCAAAAACTCTGCGGTGAGATTTGATAGGTAAAGCCGCCTACCTTCTCAACGAGTTGAGTGGGACCCGAAATGCTACGACCCGCTCTAGAAACGCTGACCTGTCCAGTGCTGGTCGATGCGACCTCTATGCGGTCATCTCCATTCCAACGCCTGCTTGAAAGTGCCGCAACGTTCATCGGAGCATCGGCGATCAGGCAATCTTCGACCTCAACAACTTCATTGCTCCGATTGCCGAAGAGTCCAATTCGGCCGCTCGCTCCTATCGCAAAATCCATCCGGGTTCGCCAGTGCAGGCCATCCTCTGGTGCAACCTCCTTCACCTCACAAGAGAGCTCTAGACCCCCCAACCGCGAGAATTGCTCGACGATTACCTCTGCCTTCAGCGTGCGTTGATGGGCTAGCTCGATATGTTGGAAGTCGCACCCCCCACACCCTCCTGGGCGCGCGTATTGGCACGGTGCTGCACGGCGATATTTGGATGGGGTTAGGATCGAGATCGCATCCCCACGAGCCATCTTGGAGTTGACAGCAGTTATTTCAACCAGGGCGCTCTCTCCCGGAATTGCGTAGCGTACAAAGATCACCTGGCCCTCAAAGCGAGCTACACAGTGACCGCCGTGCGCGATCTTCTCAATATCAACGGTCACCTGCTGGCCAACTTGTAAACGTTCACCCGTGGGTAATTGTGCATCCATTATCTAATTCTAGAGTGGTTAGGGATCGGGTGATCCGCAAGATAGCCCGAGGCGAGGGTTAGGTGTAAGTTCCTCCCGTGCATGTAGTAATCATGGGATGCGGTCGTGTTGGCTCCGGCTTATCCAAAGCTTTAGAGGCCGCCGGCCATTCAGTAGCAGTTATTGACCAAAACCGCGAAGCCTTTCGCCGGCTGGGGCCTGATTTCAACGGTCGTACTATCGCTGGTGTCGGCTTTGACCAAGATATCTTGCTAGAGGCGGGAATTGAGAGCGCTGCCGCCTTTGCCGCAGTCTCCAACGGCGATAACTCCAATATTCTTGCCGCTCGAGTGGCTCGTGAGCGTTACAACGTTCCCAATGTCGTCGCTCGTATCTACGACCCTGAGCGCGCGGAAATCTATCAACGCTTGGGCATTCCTACCGTGGCAACCGTCTTATGGACGACCGACCAGATGATGCGACGCCTCGCCCCTGAAGGTTCACAATCACAGTGGCGAGATGCCAGCGGAACTATCCAACTCTGTGAGGTCTCCCTGCACCGGGAGTGGTTTGGACTTCCTGTGCTACTTATTGAAGAGGCAACCAAGGCGCGCGTGGCATTTATTACTCGCCTCGGTGAGGGGCTAATCCCCAAGCACAATACTGTTTTGCAAGAGGGCGATCTCGTGCATGTCATCCTCGTTGAATCTGAACGCACAAAGATCGATGAGATCCTCGCCCGTGAACCAGAAGTTAATTAAGGCGACCCCATGAAGATAGCAATCGTCGGAGCTGGAAATGTCGGCCGCGCCATCGCGCGCGAGTTGATTGATAACGGCCACCATGTTCTCCTGATGGACCGCGATCCGAAATCCCTTAAGATGGATAGTGTTCCGCAAGCAGAGTGGTTGCTCGCCGATGCCTGTGAAATCTCCTCCCTCGACAATGCCAAACTTGCAAGCTGTCAGGTGCTTGTTGCGGCTACCGGTGATGACAAGGTGAATCTCGTCTCCTCACTCCTCGCTAAGACCGAATATGGTGTGCCTCGCGTAGTGGCTCGTATCAATCATCCAAAGAATGAATGGCTCTTCGATTCTTCGTGGGGTGTGGACGTTGCCGTATCAACTCCACGCATTATCTCTGCCCTTGTTGAAGAAGCCGTGACGGTTGGCGATGTTGTACGACTCTTCTCTCTCAAGCGCGGCGGGGCAAATCTCGTTGAAATAACTCTTCCTGAAAATGGATATGCCTGCGGCAAGACCGTTGGAGAAATTACTTTTCCCTCTGGAACTTCACTCGCCTCAATCGTGCGCGATGGGCATGTGATTGCGCCCAAAGATCAAGATATGTTGATGGGTGGCGATGAGTTGATATTTGTTGCGACAACGGCGGCCGAGCACCTGCTCAAAGAGAGCCTACTCGGCGGCTAACTCCGGCTTAACGGTAGGAACTTTGCGCAGAATCAACCAAGTCACCCAGCCTGTCAGGATCAATCCCGGGTACCCCATGACAAGTCGCGCGGTTCCCAACCAGTTGAGGTGATTGGTTTTATAGAGCGGATATTGCACGAGTAATCGCGAGAGGAAGAGAGCAACCCATACCCATCCCCCTTTTTTATAAGCGCTCTTTCGAGCAGGAACACCCCTCCAGGCAAAATTTTCGCCCAAGATTGGTCCAAGAATTAGTCCAAGTAACGGCCACCCAACAAGATTTAAAATTGAGTAAATAAATCCATAGACCAGATTGATGATGAGTCCTGGAAGATAGAAATCCGCGGCCTTACCGCTGTGGCGCGCGAAGAGGGCGCAGATGGCAACGCCGATCACACCAGAGACCGCATGCTGCAAAGTCTCGCGTTTAAATAAACGCAGCGCGGCCAGAAGTACAGATAGTGCGATCGCCAAAATCCCAGATTCATTAAGATTATGCGTAATGTTGAAAGCGATTAAAAAAAGAATTGACGGTAACCCGCTATCGAGCAGGCCACGCGTTCCACCTAGCGCCTTGTAAACCTTATCTCTATCTTCTTCGTGGCCTTCATAACTCATGAGGATTGTGTTCCTGTTGAGCCAAAGCCACTCGCTGCGCGCTCGGAACCTGGAAGTTCTGCGACTGCAATAAATACCGCGGCCTCCACCTTTTGGATAACAAGTTGTGCGATGCGATCTCCTTTTTTAAAGGAGATCGCCTCACGAAGATCGTGATTAATCAGAATCACTTGTAGCTCTCCGCGATAACCAGCATCGACGGTGCCAGGGGTATTAACCATCGACACCCCATGCTTGATGGCAAGCCCAGAGCGAGGGTGAACAAATGCTGCATAACCAGCGGGAAGCGCGATGGAGAGTCCGGTTGGGACCAAGAGTCGCTCCCCTGGTTCAATAGTGAAATCAATACGTGTAGTGATATCTGCACCAGCATCTCCTGGCTTCCCATAAACGGGAAGGGGAACAGATGGGTCAAGACGCTTTACAAGTACTTCAACGCCGCTCATGGATTTATCTCAAAATCTGGATCGACGAAGGCCAACAACTTTGGGTTTTCACGGATATGGTCGATGAATTCCTTAGGCGCCTTCTCTAGGAAGTGTGACATTGGCACAATCACGTAGAGCGAACTGGCGCGAACAGCAACAGGCCCTTCATAGGACTCTAGATGGCCTTGCGCTTGGGCATAAACCTTCCGGCCAGATTGCCCAGTGATCTCTGCAGTGATGTATAGGTTGGCGCCAACCGGAACGGGAAGCATAAAATCAGTTTCTAACCGCGCAGTCACGGCAGGGGCGCGTAGCAACCACATCAACTTTCCCAACGCTTCATCAAATGCCAAGGTGAGAAGTCCACCATGTGCCAGGCCCGGAGCGCCTTGATGTTTATCTGTCACGGTAAAGATTGCGGTGATGTTTTGACCTTCGCCAGCCTGTGCAACGAGGTGTAAACCTGTCGGATGCAAATCGCCACATCCGAAACAATTTGCGTAGTGAGAAGGAATCTGCGTTCCGGGGGCCGGAGCTAGAGGGTGTCGTTCTGGCACCACTGCTTCACGCGGCGGAGTTGTACTCGCTACTCGACTCATGTCTTCAGCCTAATGGATCACCTCCTTCGAACGAGTAGCGTTCAGGTATGAGCGAGACCTCACTGAAATTTAAGGAACACTCCCCATGGCCGATCTGGCTCTGGCTCTTTCTTATCTTCCTGGCCGCTTCTCTCGCGCTTGCCTTCTGGGCTGCCCTCGGAAACCGTTGGGGGGCGATCACGGGATTGCTCCAGCTACTGGGCTTGATCTTTCTCTCGCAACGCAGTGCGCTAGCGATCGAGGTCACTGGTAGTGAATTGCTGGTTGGTTCTGCGCACATTGAACGAAAATTCTTGGGAAGAGTAGAGGCTCTCACGGCGGATCAAATGCGCCAGTGGCGTGGACCGCTCTCCGATCCTGCTGGTTACATGGCGCTACGTTTCTGGATCCCAACTGGAGTCAAAATAGAGGTTGTTGATCCGAAAGATCCAACTCCTTACTGGTTAATTAGCAGCAAAAAAGCGCAGCCACTGTTGGCTGCGCTCTCCAAAAAAGATTTATAAAAAGCTATTCGCAATCCTTACAAACTGTCTTTGCGCCTTCACCACGAGCGAGTTGCGAGGTGTGATGGACAAGGAAGCAGTGCGAGCAGGTGAACTCATCGGTCTGCTTTGGTACCACTCGAACGGTCAACTCTTCGCCCGATAGATCTGCGCCTGGAAGTTCTAGGTTCTCCGCAGCATCTTCTTCATCGATATCAACTTGCCCGGACTGAGCATCTGCGCGACGAGCTTTTAGTTCTTCAAGGGATTCCTCATGAAGTTCTTCATCGGTCTTTCTGGGTGTGTCGTAATCGGTTGCCATGGTGCACCTCCTTCACATCATTGTGGTCAGCTTCGTTCCGCCAGAGTGGCGCAAACTGAACTGCCTGACGGGGCGGATAATGTCTTATAACGCACCTATCTCGCTACTTAACGTTCGGCGTGTCGGGATTATTCCCTGAATGGCTCTCCATTCCAATAAAAAGCCTGCCTAATCGCGCTCAGATGAGCCTTTAACGCAAATTTATGAGAGGCGAAGTGGTTCCTGCCCTCGAGCGATCAAACGCTCAAAGTGCAATTCACGCCTATCAACGAAGGTGGCAACATCGCTCGTGCTCTTCTTGATATAGGCGGCCAACTCATCTCGAGCAACCGCGCCTTCACCCGTTAGAGTTTCAAGTTCAAAGATTCCCCAGGCGCGAAGCACAGGCATGACCACATCTTCTAGGTGAAGCTTCAGGTCATAGATACCAGCAAGTGCGATCTGTACTGACTTGCGACCCCAACCAGGCATGCCAGCACCTGGCATCTGGAAGTGGATCAAGACATCTTTGATCGCACACATCGCTGCATTCGGTTCTAATTTGATAGCTTCCGCTAGGAGATTGCGATAGAACAACATGTGAAGATTCTCATCCAGTGCGACGCGCGCCAACATGCCTTCGCAGATCGGATCATCTGAGATTCGACCCGTGTTGCGGTGTGAAATTCGCGTAGCTAATTCCTGGAAAGTCACATACGCGATCGTATGGAGCATGTCATTGGGATATGGTGTTTGATATCCAACTTGCATATGAGCCATGCGAAGATCTTCGAGTTCAATAGGATCTACCCCGCGGGTGGCCATCAAATAATCACGTAAGACGATGCCGTGACGCGCCTCTTCCGCGGTCCAGCGATTGATCCAAGTATTCCAAGCGCCATCGCGACTCGTCGCAAAGGCGATCTCCGTGTGATAAGACGGCAAATTGTCTTCCGTCAATAGATTAAGAATGAGCGAGTCTTGCGCAACTGAGGTGAGTTTTGAATCCTTTGCCTCCCACGCATCTCCATTGAGGGGCCCAGCAAAGGTGCGACCCTGCGACCAAGGGACATACTCGTGTGGGTACCAGTCTCTAGTTGTTCGAATGTGACGCTCAATCTCGATCGCAACGGCAGGTTCAAGATCGCGAATCAAACGCGACTGAATCTTTGGATCGATCTGCGCCATGAATAAACTCCTTTGGAGAGTAGGCCCGGTTAGGGAGACCAAATGTTAATAACTAATAGCAGAAAGGTACCCCTAAGGTGTGGGTTACTCGCTAGTTTGACGGCCCAGCTTTTGCGTTCGAGCCTTTGCCTGCTCCAGACGCCAAGCCTTAATGAGAGCGTGGTTGCCAGAGAGAAGGACTTCTGGAACCTCTAGCCCACGCCAAGATGCGGGTTTGGTGTAATTAGGGTATTCAACGATCTCATCGGGTAACGAGTGCGACTCCTCAACAAGAGAGTTTGGATTGCCTAGAACACCCGGGATCAAGCGGATCACCGCCTCCATGATTACTAAAGTTGCAACTTCTCCCCCACCGAGGACATAGTCACCAATAGAAATTTCTCGAACCCGAATATTTGGAAGGGTTTGGTAATACTCGCTCACGCGATGATCAATGCCTTCATAGCGACCACAGGCAAAGATGATGTGCTCAGAGTGCGAAAGCTCAGTCGCGATTTTCTGCGTCAACTTTTCACCAGCGGGGGTCAAGATAATCAGATCATGATGCGCAGCCGATGAACCTGCCACCACTTGATCGATTGCCCTACCCCACGGTTCGGGTGACATCACCATTCCTGCGCCGCCGCCATATGGGGTGTCATCCACGCTCTTATGCACGCCCGCAGCCTTATCACGCAGATCATGAAGAGTGATATCAATCAGCCCTGACTCCTGCGCTTTGCCAATGAGAGAGAGCTTTAACGGGGCAAAGTAATCTGGAAATATCGAGATAAGGTCAAATGAGAGGCTACTCATCGCTCGCCCTCAGTTCATTGGCTTCATGAAGTTCGAGCAATCCCACAGGAGGCAGAACCACAACTCTCCGATTTTCAAGATCCACCTCAGGAACAAATTCGGCGATGAATGGAATAAGGATCTCCCCGTGCGCCCCGGAAATTGCCAGCAAGTCCTGCCCGGGAAGGTTGAGAACATCGGTAAGTTGACCAATCTTTTCGCCATTTTGAAGCACAACCTCGCACCCAATAAGTTGTTGAACGTGATACTCGTCTTCGTACTGCGCCTCCTCGGTCATATCTACTTCGGCGAGGAGCAAGGTGTCGCGAACCCGTTCAATGGAGGTGCGATCTTTGATTTCAAGAAATTTAAGGAGCAAGATGCCGTTGTGATCGCGTGCGGATTCGATTGTCAGCGGACCGTGCATTGCCGGGTCAGTCTCTAGGCGATTGCCAACGAGAAAGCGTTCCTCAGGCAGGTCAGTGCGAATTTCTATTGTGGCTTCACCGAGAACTCCGTGCGCCCGACCAATACGCCCGACGACGAGCAACATGGCTAACGAGCCTCGTCAGCCTCGATGAGATCTACTCGAACGGAGCGACCAGCAATAGCGCTGATGACAGTGCGAAGAGCGCGTGCGGTTCGGCCATTGCGACCAATTACCTTGCCAATATCTTCTGGATGCACGCGCACTTCTAATGTTGTTCCACGACGATGAGTCTTCTCAGTGATGACAACCTCTTCTGGGTTGTCAACAATTCCCTTTACGAGATGTTCGAGAGCCTCGTCAATCATGGTTATTCAGCGCTCACTTCTGGAGCTGCATCAGCAGCTGCCTCTTCAACAACAGCGAGAACTTCTTCAACGGCTACCTCTGGCGCAGCGGGAGGTACGACCGCTTCAACCACTGGTACGACCGCTTCAACTACTGGTGCGGCTTCTTCAACTACTGGTGCATGCTTAGCGGCCAACTTATCGGCTGCCTTCTTCTTCGCGGTGGTCGCGCCATCTGCTGGCTCATTCATTGCATCCTTTACGGCTGCTTCATAGGCAATGCGCTTATCTGGCTTTGGCTCAGCAAAGCGCAGAGTTCCCTCGCTCCCGGGAAGACCCTTGAACTTCTGCCAATCGCCAGTGACCTTCAAGATGGCCTCTACCGCCTCTGTAGGTTGCGCGCCAACTCCAAGCCAGTAGGCAGCACGTTCAGCGTTGACCTGGATGAAAGATGGCTCAGAATTTGGGTTGTAGCGACCGATCTCTTCGATAGCGCGGCTGTCGCGAGCGGTACGAGCATCTGCAATCACAATACGGTAATGCGGGGTGCGGATCTTTCCGAAACGCATCAACTTAATTTTAACGGCCACGTCTGTGGTTACTCCTTGAATGATTCGGTTCAGTTCTCTCGCTGTCAGTGGGAGCGACAGGCGAGAACCAAGCCATATTGGATGGGCTGCAGTTCTAGTGAAGGGGTAGAGGGCCCTTGCACAGGTAGCCAATCTTGCCACCTCTAGCCAAACTGGCCAAATTGGGTTTTTAGCCCTGCTCAGCCGCCCGCTTAGCAGGGTTTCCCGATTTGGACTTCTTCTTGGGTGGGAGCTGCTTGTTGATCTTCGGCATCCCCGCTAGCCCTGTCATGCCCGGAATGCCGGGCATGCCGGACATGCCAGGTGGCAGACCCCCACCATTTCGCATCTGGCGCATTACCTTTTGAGCCGCGGTAAAGCGGTCAACCAAGTTGTTCACCTCAGAGACCTGACGGCCCGCTCCATTGGCAATGCGAGCTCTACGAGTGCCATTTAAAATCTTCACATCGTGGCGCTCGGTGGGAGTCATCGACTGAATAATCGCCTCAGTGCGGACCAATTCGCCGTCATCAATACTTGCTAGCTGCCTCTTCATCGCCCCGCTATTCATACCGGGCAACATCCCCAGCATCTTCGTCATGGAGCCCATCTTCTTGATAGCCTGCAATTGACTCAGGAAATCAATGAGGGTGAAGTCATCTCCACTTGCGAACTTCTCTTCAAATCTCTTGGTGAGATCGGGATCTAACGCAGCCTTCGCTTCTTCCGCGAGAGTCGCGATATCCCCCAATCCCAAAATTCGCGAGGCCATCCGATCGGGATGGAAGAGAGAGAAATCAGCGGGTCTTTCACCGGTGGCCGCAAACATAATTGGTCGGTTGGTGAGCGAGAGAATCGAAAGTGCGGCGCCACCGCGAGCATCGCCATCTAACTTTGTTAGTACAACTCCATCGAATCCAACGCCTTCTAAGAAGGCCTGAGCAGTGCGGAGCGCATCTTGTCCCAACATCGCATCAACGACCAGGAGAATCTCATCGGGCTTGAGCGCATCGCGAATCTTTGCTGCCTGTGTCATCAACTCCGCATCAACGCCTAATCGACCGGCTGTATCAACGATCACAAAATTATGTAATTTATCTTCAGCAAATTTCTTACCCGCCAGGGCAACCTTTACTGGATCCCCGACTCCATTTCCGGGTTCTGGGGCAAAGACCGGAGTGCCAACGCTTGCTCCTACTTGCTGCAATTGATTAACGGCGTTGGGCCGTTGCAAATCTGCGGCTACGAGAAGCGGGGTATTGCCTTGATTCTTGAGAAAGAGCGCAAGTTTCCCAGCAAGAGAAGTCTTACCGGCACCTTGCAGTCCGAGCAGCATGATGACGGTCGGCGCCTTCTTTGCCATTCGGATTCGACGAGTTTGTCCACCCAAAATCTTTGTAAGTTCAGCGCTAACAATCTCAAAGATTCCGTTGGAGGGATTGGTGCTCTTGTTGATCTCTTCCAGAGAGGCCAAGGAGAGGCTCTTAATGCTTTCGCTCAATTTATCTGCGACGCTAAGGGCTACGTCAGATTCCACCAGCGCGGTACGAATCTCGGCCACGATCTCATCGATATCGCCTGGCCCAATTCGGCCGCGAGAGCGCAGGGAGGAGAGAGCCGAGGAGAAGCGTGCGGATAAGGAGTCGAACACGGGGTAAGGGTACTAGTCCTGCGAACTCAAAATAATCTCCAATTGATTCGCGAGATTGTGCGCTTGATCGTTGGTTAATGGCGCACCATGGAGATCGGTTACATAGAGCGTGTCGAAGGCTTCAGCTCCCAAAGTCGAAACGATTGCGCCACGAATATCGACTCCGAACTCCGAGATAGCGGAAGCCACGGTGTAGAGAAGAGCGGGTTGATCGTGCATCCGGACTTCGATGATGGTGGCATCTGTAACAATCTGAGTAATCGCCGAGACGACGGGGGGTGGAACCAAAATTCCCGGCCTCCTACGGTAAGAGCGGATGCGCTCTTCAATCCGAATCTGCAGCTCCTGGGTACCAACCAGAGCGCGCTGAATCGCTTCGAGTAGCCCATCGCGGGAGGGAGTAGGAACATTGACGTCAATATTCACGATCCAATTCATGACCGCAACTCCGCTGACGGTGCGTGTCTTTGCGGAGCGCACATCCAAGCGTGCCACCGTGAAAACCGCTGCAATGGCTGATAGCAGTCCAACTTGGTCAGGCGAGACAATTTCAATATCAAGAAGATCGCCACGATCAAAGATTTCGAGCGAGAGTGTTGCCTCGGCAACCTTCGCAAGTTGAGAGCTCGTGAGTTCTGGTTGCGCAGGCGGAGTGACTCCCTTCATCGCCAATAGAGTGCGCTCGACTAAGTTCGCTACCAGACCTGCTTTCCAATCGCTCCATGCCGTTCTTCCAGTCGCTTCACCGTCGGCAATACTCAGCGCGTGTAGGAGTTCGAGCTCCTCGGCGGTTGATACAAGTGAAAGTACATATTCAATGGTCTGTGGATCATCGATATCGCGGCGCGTTGCCACTGTCGGAAGTAGAAGATGTTGCAAGACCATTTTTTCAAGAACCTTGGCGTCTCCTTCAGCGAAGCCCAACCGCCTAGCCAATGGTTCAATTAATTCAGCGCCATACTCTGAATGATCCTTGCCTAGATATCCCTTCCCAATATCGTGAAAGAGCGCCCCCACCAAGAGCAGATCAGGTCTGTGCACTTCGCGTATCAGCGCGGCAGCGCGGACGGCAACTTCCAACATGTGGCGATCAACGGTGTGATGATGCAACACATTTCGCTGTGGCAAGAAGCGCACATGCTCCCACTCTGGAATCCAACGCGCTATCAGCCCTTCCTGGTCTAAGGCCTCAAAGACAGCAACCATCGCGCTACCGGCACCGATGAATGCGACGAGATCTTCACGGGTTTGGCGCGGCCACGGAGTTGGCAAATCGCGATAATCCTCTGATATTCGCAGAACGCTCTCCAGGGATAACCGAACTCCCCTTTGGGAAGCAAGAGCCGCGGCTCGCAAGCCAATTCCCGGATCAGATGCGATCTCATACCCTTCAACCACGCTTATCTCGTTGCGATAGCGCTCCAACCCCTTTGCCAGCGGGATACGTTTGCTTCTGCGTAAGGAGATCCTCTGCAAACGCTCTTCGATAGTTGTCCATGTCATCTGCATGACATAGTCGACGGCGCGCGCCGCCTTAGAAACCTCGAGCATCAAGGCATCGGCGTCCACAAATTCCATCGCCGCTGCGACTTCATCCTGCTCCGTGAGAAGTAGTTGATCGCGCGAACGTCCCGTGATTCCGTGCAGAGTATCTCTTACGCTTGCGAAGAGCGCTTCTGCCGCGGCCAGGCGGTCAAGAGTCACCGGCACGAACTCACTCTTAGCTAAGTTGCGAATTGTTGTGATATCGCGCAATCCGCCTCGGGATTCTTTAATGTCAGGCTCCAGGAGAAAGGCCAGCTCTCCAAAGGTACGACTGCGCTCTGCAATCGTCTCTTGAGCCATGGGTAGGTAGGTACGAATTTTGCGTCGCCATTGTCGCGAAGCATCGGCGGCCACCGAAGTTGTAAGCGTTTCATTTCCGACGATATGCCTAATATCGAGCAACCCGAATATAACCTTGATATCTGCGCGCGAGACCGCTTTTGTCTCAGCCCGGGTGCGCACTGAATAGTCGATTTGACGCCCCACGCTCCACAGTGGATTGAGCATCGCTTTAATAAATGGGCTCAAGAATTTCTCGCTTAACCCCACATGGATAAGGAGGATATCTAGATCAGAGCCGGGCGCTAGCTCGCCACGCCCAAAGCCACCGACAGCGGCGAGAGCAATCTGTCTCTCGGTAATTCCAGAGATGGCAAGAGCGCCGTGGAAGAGATCAAAAAGTTCGCGATCACTCGCATCTGATCTTTCCCGGCGCTCTCTAGTACCCATACGAGTAGCCTACTTAAGCGGTTTGTTAAATTGCATCGACTCCACGCTCACCGGTGCGGACACGAACGATATGGTCAACAGGAACTGACCAGACCTTTCCATCTCCAATAGCGCCGGTAGAAGCAGCTTTGACGATGACGTCGATGACCTTTTCAGCATCTGCCGAATCAACGACTACCTCCAAGCGGATCTTTGGGATGAGATCGATCGTGTATTCAGCACCGCGGTAAACCTCGGTGTGGCCACGAGTACGACCAAAGCCCATAGCCTCAGAGACGGTCATGCCGGTGATACCAAATGCGTTGAGTGCATTCTTAACGTCATCCAACTTAAATGGCTTGATGATTGCTGTAATAAGTTTCATTGTGGCCCCTTAGTGGATTATTTACTTGAGGTGAAGTTGGAGAGGAAACGAGAGCCATCGCTAAACGTTGGCGACTCGTAGGCGGTCTCTGCATGCTGTGAGAGATCAAGGCCGGTGGCCTCATCCTCTTCAGAAACACGTAGTCCAATCGTCTTATCGAGGATTTGCGCCAGGATATAGGTGACGATGAAGGAGTAGGCAACTACTGCTACGACCGCGAGAGCTTGGTGACCCATGAGGGTCCACCCACCCTTGTAGAAGACGCCATTAGCACCATTAACCATTGCGGTTCCGAAGAGACCGATCAAGAGAGCGCCCAAGATACCGCCGACAAGGTGAACGCCGACCACATCGAGTGCATCATCAAACTTGAAGATGTTCTTCAGTCCAGTTGCCAAGCAGCAAACCACGCCGGCGGCAATACCGATAACGATCGACCCCATTGGGCTGACGAAACCACATGCAGGTGTGATTGCGACAAGGCCGGCAACGGCTCCCGATGCGGCACCGAGAGTTGTGGAGTGGCCATCACGAATCTTCTCGGTCAAGATCCAACCGATAAGTGCGGCACCGGTGGCGGTGTTGGTATTGACAAAGGCATATGCAGAGAGGGTATTAGCAGAGAGAGCCGATCCAGCGTTGAAACCGAACCAACCGAACCAGAGTAGACCTGCGCCGAGAAGTACGTATGGAACATTGTGTGGACGCATACGCTCTTTGGGCCAGCCCTTGCGCTTGCCGATAACGAGAATTACGGCGAGGGCAGCGGCGCCAGCGTTGGCGTGCACAACAGTTCCGCCAGCGAAATCTTCTGCGCCTTTCTTTGCCAACCAACCGGCTGGGGAGAATACCCAGTGAGCGACTGGCGCATAAACAAGAATTATCCAGAGAGAAGAGAATGCAACCCAGCTACCGAACTTAAGTCGGTCTGCTGTTGCGCCCGTGATGAGGGCTGGGGTAATGATGGCGAACATCAATTGGAAGGCAACGAAAACCATTGGAGGAATAGTGAGGGCTAGCCCGGTTGGTTGCATCCAGATGTGATTGAGTCCAAAGTTCTTCAGATTTCCAATCCAGCCATTTGACCCTTGAAAGGCGAGTGAGTAAACACCAGTGATCCAAAGGATTGAGACCATTCCCATAGTGGCGTAATTTTGCGCCAACATACCGAGAACGTTCTTGCCGCGAACCATGCCACCGTAGAAGAAGGCGAGTCCAGGTGTCATAAGAAGGACGAGTGCAGAAGATGCCAGAATCCACGCAGTATCTGCGTGGTTCGTTGCATCGGTACTTGTAGCCGCTGCGGACACGAGAGCGCCCATTATGAAATGCATAGATTCTCCATTTTTTATTTTAAGGTGAGGAGATCTCATCATTGAGAGGTTCGAAGAAAGTGGGCCGACACTGGCACAGACTTTTTCGTCTTACGAACGGCGTTAATTTAACAGAGGAATCCCCGATTAGGAACCAAGTAACCCTGAAATGTATGAGTCGGAATCAAAAGGCACGAAATCAGATGCCCCCTCACCCGTTCCAATAAATTTAATTGGGATCCCGGTCTCGCGCTCGATAGCCAGTGCAATCCCACCCTTTGCCGACCCATCCATCTTGGTCAGTATTAGTCCTGTGACTCCTACGCTATCCGCGAAATGGCGTGCCTGAATAATCCCATTTTGTCCCGTTGTAGCATCTACGACAAGCAGAACTTCATCCACTCCCCCGGCCTTCTCAAGTACTCGGTGGATCTTGGCCAGTTCATCCATCAGGTTGGACTTGGTGTGCAGACGCCCTGCGGTATCCACTATCAGATAGTCAGAACTTCGCTGCTGGGCCTGCTTAGCTGCATCAAAGACGACCGCTGCGGGATCACCTTGAAATTTCCCGGCGATGACAGGAACCCCGATTCGCTCCCCCCATGTCTGCAACTGTTCAATCGCCGCGGCCCGAAATGTATCTGCGGCCGCGACAACGACGCTCTTCCCACCACCCGTGAGTAAGTGCATCAGTTTTGCAACAGAGGTTGTCTTCCCCGTTCCGTTTACTCCCACCACCAAGATCATGGTTGGTCGCGATTCCACGAGCACGAGTTCCCTGGAGTTTTTACTCAAAGTCGAGCGAAGGGCTGTGGTAATTGCGGCTTCAACGCCATCGGTTTTTGATCCTTGGGCAATCGCAATCAACTCATCGCTCAAATTCGCCCCGAGATCTGCTCCGATGAGAGTGGAGCGCAACTCCTGCCAGTCGCTAGCGGATATATTTCCGCCACGAATCTTGGCGAGTATCTTGCTAAAAAGCGCCATGAGTATCGCGAGCTAGGGTTAAACGGATTCAGATTCGCGCAGGCGCTGTGAAATAACTTCGGAGACACCATCACCGCGCATCGTTACGCCATAGAGAGCGTCCGCAATCTCCATGGTGCGCTTCTGGTGGGTAATGATGATCAATTGTGATTTTTCGCGTAACTCTTCAAAGACCCCAAGAAGACGGCTCAAGTTGGTGTCATCGAGCGCTGCTTCAACTTCATCCATGACGTAGAAGGGACTTGGACGCGCCTTAAAGATCGCAACCAACATGGCAACTGCGACGAGCGAACGTTCACCGCCCGAGAGCAAGGAGAGACGCTTTACGCGTTTTCCTGGAGGGCGAGCTTCAACGTCAATACCCGTAGTCATCATGTTATTTGGATCGGTGAGGATTAACCTGCCATCGCCACCTGGGAAGAGACGGGCAAAGATTTTCTCAAACTCGCGAGCAGTGTCGTGATATGCATCGCTAAAGATCTGGACAACTTTATCGTCAACCTCTTTAATTATGTCGAGTAGATCGCGCTTAGTCTTCTTCAAATCTTCAAGTTGTTCCGCTAAATACTTCAAGCGCTCTTCGTGAGCGGTGTACTCCTCCAGAGCCAGCGGATTAATTTTGCCGAGCAGCGCCAGGCCCCGCTCTGCCTGCACCAGACGCTTCTCCTGCTGATCACGGCGGTAAGGAATCAAATCTCCGGGAACAAAATTTCCCTCTTCATCTTCCACCAAAGTCGGAACATCGTTCTCTGGACCGTACTCCGCCACCAGCGTCTCAATATCTACACCGAGTTCCTCGATAGAACGAGATTCCAATTGCTCTAAACGCAACCGTTGTTCGGCGCGCACAATCTCATCGCGATGCACACTCGAGGTTAACTGTTCGAGTTCCGCCGTTAACTCGCGGATCTTGCTACGAACGTTAAGAGTCTCGCCCTCGCGATCGGTTCGAGAGGCTTCTAAGCGCTCTCGCTCAGTAAGCGCTTTCGCGAGCGTGACTTCAATCTGGATTAAAACTTCATAGGCGAGATCGGCGATCTCGCGGGCCTTGGTAGCCGCGACAGAACGCGCAGCCATTCGGGCAATCGCCTTGACAGCGCTATCTCGCTCCGACTGGGCACTCTGCTCCAAGGTGCGGGCGCGCTGCGCTACGGCGGTAATGCGCTCCTCCATCGTGCGAAGTTCAAGTCGCGCTTCCACCTCAACCGCGCGCGCCGCAGTAACGCGCACGCGAATCTCATCCAGCGTCGCAAGATCCGGTTCTGAAGGGGTCTGATGTGATTCAAATTGAGTCACGGCCACTTCAAGGTCGCGTTCATCAGCGGCACGTTGTGCACCTGCTGCGGTGAGGGTGGTATTGAAACGTTCAACCTCGGCCTGGGAGCTCTTCACATTCTGCCCGGCGACCGCCATCTGCTCGGCCAGTCCTGACATTTTAGCGTCGGACTCATTGAGACCGGCCAGCGCTCTGTCGTGCGCCTTAAGGGCAACTTCAACCGCAGCTGAGGATGAAGCGAGTTCAAACTTCAGTGAGTCACAGCGTGCAACGATCTCGTTGAGGGCGCTACGAGTCTTTTCGATCAGAGCCGAGATTTCAATGGCGCTAGTTGATCCGGCGGATCCACCGCGAAGGCGGTTGCGACTAATGAGGTCGCCCTCTGGAGTCACAGCCATCAAAGATGGATGTTGGGCAATCAGCCGCTGCGCAGAGTGAATGTCATCAACTGCAACAACCCCACCCAGAAGCGCCTCAATCATCTCCTCCAACCCCTCAGATTTAATAAGTGAGGCAAGGGAGGTGAAGCCGACTGGAATCGAGTAGCGCGAGTTGAATTCCCCATCAACGACTAGCAGCTCAGATTGTCCTGCTGATTCGGATTTGAGCATGGAGAGGGCATGAACTGCGTCAGCTAAATCCGAGACAACAATAGATTCAGCGAGAGGACCCAGAGCAGCCGCAACAGCACTCTCCCAACCGGAGCTGACGGAGATCAAGGTCGAGAGGCGACCTCGCGATTTGGCTCCACCGCGGCCGGTGAGAATTGCTTCGCCGCCGTCACGATGTAAGAGTGATTCTTCAAGTGCCGCTAGGCGAGCGCTAAGCCCCGCGCGTTCACGACTAGCGCTCTGTTCGTTTTCAAGGAGAGCAGCATGCCTCGCATTTACCGAAGTGAGCGTTGCAAGGGCTTTCTCGAAGTCGGCATCTAACTCTGGCTCGAAGCGATCAACTCCTGCAATCTCTGCCTCCAGGGATGCAAACTCAGTTCTAAATCCATGTAGGCGTGTCTCTGCCTCTTGTCTGGCAGTAGTCAGGCGGGTGATCTCTGCATCAGTAGCATCTATTCGAGCACGTAAACCATTGATGTGGCCCTCTTGACGCGCAGTTCCTTCACGAGCATCAGCGATAGATCGTTGCGCCGCCGCAACTTGATTCTCTTCAAGAGCCAGTTGCGCCTCGGTTGCGCGCAGGGCCTCGGTAATTTCTTGAAGTGTTACCCGTGCGGATTGCCCTTGTTGCGCCAGCGCACTCTCTTCCTGACGCAGTGAAGCTGCTTCAGCATCCATACTTTCAGGATCGCGACCGTTGGCGCGGGCCTCATCGCGCTCTTCAGAGAGGAATCGAGCCCGCTCTGCAGAGAGAGATTGGATACCGCGGAATTTTTCCCGTTGCGCCGTGAGTCGATAAAAGTTCTCCTGCGCCTGTACCAATTGCGGATTCTCAACCAGTGCTACTGCATCGAGTTGCTCTTCGCGGGTGCGCGATTGGGTGAGCGCCGCTTCCACCTGGTCGCGGCGGACTCGCAGCGAGGTCTCATCGGCGATATCTGCGTCAAAACTCTGGCGTAGTGAAATTAGGTCATCTGCGAGGAGACGGAGTTTTGCATCGCGAAGATCCGATTGAATAGTTGAAGCGCGGCGAGCGACTTCAGCTTGCTTGCCCAATGGCTTGAGTTGGCGGCGCAATTCAACGGTGAGATCTTGGATACGAGCCAAGTTAGCCTGCATCGAGTCGAGCTTGCGCAGGGCCTTCTCTTTGCGCTTGCGGTGCTTTAGTACTCCGGCAGCCTCCTCGATGAAGGCGCGACGTTCCTCTGGGTTGGCTAGCAAGATAGCGTCTAATTGACCCTGTCCAACGATCACATGCATTTCGCGACCGATACCGCTATCGCTGAGCAGCTCTTGAATATCTAGCAGGCGGGTCGTTTCGCCATTGAGTTGGTACTCACTCGTGCCATTGCGAAAAAGGATGCGCGAGATGGTGACCTCAGCGAAATCGATTGGCAGAGCGTTATCTGAGTTATCAATCGTGACCGAGACCTCGGCGCGTCCTAGTGGAGCGCGGCCGCTGGTGCCGGCAAAGATGACATCTTCCATCTTTCCACCCCGAAGGGATTTTGCTCCCTGTTCACCCATCACCCACGAAAGGGCATCGACAACATTGGACTTTCCCGAGCCATTTGGACCAACCACACAGGTAATTCCCTGCTCAAAGAGCAGAGTGGTGCTGGAGGCAAAGGATTTGAATCCCTTGAGGTTAATGCTCTTCAAATACACGGGGAAAACCTATCTCTATCTGATGCTCTTTCTAGACAGGAAGCGCTAGAGCCGCTGACACTTTGGACAGAAGTGTGAAGAGCGCCCACCAAAAACTATGCGGCGGATCTGGATGTGACAGCGCGAACAAGCCTCATTCTCGCGCCCGTAAGCCTGTAGCGATTGCGCAAAATAGCCGCTCTCCCCGTTGATATTTGTGTAAAGAGAGTCAAAGGAGGTGCCACCCTCAAGTAACGCTTGAGACATTACTCGCTCCGCGGCATTGATCAACTGACCAATCTTCCTTGGCGCGAGAGAAGATGCCGCGCTCTGCGGGTGGATCCTAGAAAGCCAGAGCGCTTCATCAGCATAAATGTTTCCAACTCCACTCATGACCCCCTGATCTAGCAGAACGCGCTTCACCTCACTGCCCTTACTCCGGAATTTCTTAATGACGGCCGCTCGATCGAATTGCGGGTCAAAGAGATCGGGCGCAATACTTCTAACGAGAGTCGGAATGCCAGCGGCAAATTCATCTACGGCGAGCCACCCAAAGGTACGCTGATCGACAAATCGCAGTTCGCTATCGCCTAAGAGAAACCGAGCACGCAGATGTCTCTCATCGACGGCGTGGATAGGCTGAATTCGGAATTGCCCGCTCATGCCTAAGTGGGCAACCAGGGTGAAGGGGCGGTCGATTTCAAACCAGAGAAATTTTCCACGCCTAGAGAGCTTTTTAATTGTTGCGCCAGCAATCTCCGTGATGGGTGCCATCGAACGAGGGTTGGTTGCACGCGGGTGGAATAACTCTACCTTTTCAATAATGCGATCTAGGCACCAACGTTCAAGACCTCGCCTGACAGTTTCTACCTCAGGTAGTTCGGGCATTTAAAACTTCAAGCGCTAACTTCGCTGCTACTTGTTCGGCCTCGCGCTTACTCTTCCCACCACCTTGGGCGAAGCGCTCACCCCCGATTACCACAAGGGCTAGGAAACTCTTGTCATGGTCTGGCCCAAATTCTTCAATCTCATATTCAGGTGCGTTGACTCCACGCGCCGCCGCCAACTCTTGCAAGGCAGTCTTGCCATCAATTCCTGCGCCCTGCGCGTTAGCAGATTCAATTAAAGGTCCGAACCACTCTAAGACTTTTGAGGTTGCCAGGTGGAGCCCGTGCTCTAAATAGATAGCGCCGACAAGTGCTTCCAGCGAATCTGCGAGGATCGAATTTTTGTCGCGACCGCCGGAGCTCTCCTCACCCTTGCCGATGCGAACATAATCACCGAGCGAAAGTTGGCGAGCGATCATCGCAAGCGCCTTTGTGTTAACAACGCCGGAGCGCAGCGGAGATAGCCGACTCTCATCGAGACCAGGAAATTTTGTGTACAACTCTCGAGTGATGATTAGCCCGAGGACGCTATCGCCCAAGAATTCTAGGCGTTCATTGGTGGGCAGACCGCCCGATTCATAAGCGAATGAGCGGTGGGTCAAAGCAAGTTCTAGCAACTCCCCTGAAACCGAAATGCCGAGGCGTTCGGTCAGGCTAACGGTCAGATCAGACCTCTAGGACCTGACGGCGGTTGTAGGTACCGCAGGTTGGGCAAGCCGTGTGTTGCAACTTTGGCTGCTGGCACTGTGAGCAGAGTGAGGTTGCTGCAGGAGTTGTCTTCCATGAGCTACGGCGTGAGCGAGTGCGCGAGCGCGACATCTTTCGCTTTGGGACTGGCATGGTTCACTCCTTGTTATTCGTTTAAAAAGTAATTACCGACGGCCGCTGGGCGGCAGCCTCTTCAAGAGGAAAAGTATCCCCCATAGCCCCAAAATAGTAAAAACGAGGGAGATCAGGAGTTTGGCCCCTTCCAATCGGTGAGGCCAGCCCAACGGATATCGGCAGCGGAGTGAGCGTGATCATCGGGTAGATCGGCCCATTTTACGCCACACCCTTGACAAAGCCCTTCGCAATCCTCGCTACAGAGCGGATTGACCGGAAGGTTAAGAATCAACGCATCACGGATAGGGCCGTCGAGATCGATGAAATCCTCATCCATCTCCAGAATTTCGTCCTCATCTTGAACATCTACCTCCCTATCCTTAGCGGCAGCTTTGGGCTTCTGGCGGTAGTCAATTTGATAGTGATAGAGCTCTTGAAAGCTCTCATCTATGTCAAAGGTCACGGGGTCTAAACAGCGAGTGCACTCCCCGATTGCCTCACTTGAGACGCTACCAGTAGCCAGTACCCCCTGCTCCACGGCTTCAATTCGCAGGTCGAGGAAGATCTCACCATCGCCGGGCACGGCGAGCAGCGGGACTCCGATCGGCTCGTGCAGGTCAAAGGTAAGTTCGTATACGCGCATCTCCCCGGCGCGTCGGGGCAGATCATGACAACTAAAGAGGAAAGGATTCTTGGTGGTCATTTCAAATTATTCAGCGAGCCCAGAGAGGAGGTGCTTCTCTTCAAATCCTTGCAATTTCTCGCGTCCACGATGGACAACATCAAGGCTCTTATTGAGAATGACCTCAAGAGTTGCTAATCGAGAATCGATATAAGCTTCAATCTCTTCGCGCTGGACTCGAGCATCTTCATCAGCCGCAGCCAAAATCCTCTTCCCTTCTGCGTGAGCCGCCGAGACGATCTCGGTCTGCTCCACCATTCGTGCAACCTCTTCACGGCCGTGAGCGATAAGAGCATCAGAGCTGACTCGCGCCTCTTCAATGATCTGTTCGCGAGTTTCAATTATTTGCTGCGCGAGAGCGAAGTCACTCGGAAAGGAGTTACGAGCACCGTCTAGAAGTTCAAGTAGCTCTCCGCGGTGGACAACGCAACTGGCGGAGAGTGGGACTCCACGAGCCTCTTCAACCAGTGATATTGCGCTCTGTAGGCGATCTACTGTCTCCATTAGTTACCTCCATGTACGAGCGCCAACCTGGCCTTGAGCTTTTCGAGAAGGGTTGCCGGGATGTAATTTGAAACATCGCCGTTATAACTGGCAATCTCCTTCACAAGCGATGATGAGAGAAATGAGTGCGCGGGGGCCGTGGACATAAAGAGAGTTTCGATCCCCTTGAGTTGCAGATTGATCTGAGACATCTGAAGTTCGTAATCGAAGTCGGTGATGGCACGTAAGCCCTTGACGATCACAGTTATATGATTTGCTTCGCAGTAATCAACGAGCAGGCCCGACCAAGAGTCGACGCGAACATTAGGGAATTTTGCGGTGACTTCAGAGATCATCTCGATCCGCTCTGGCACAGTAAAGAGGGTGCTCTTGGTCTTATTTACCAGGACCGCGATGACAACTTCATCAAACATCTTGGCCGAGCGTTCAATAATGTCGAGGTGTCCGAAGGTGATGGGATCAAAAGATCCAGGGCAAACAACTCTCTTCACGGCAAAACGCTAGCAGAGTAGCCCCCGTAGAAGATACTGCCCTGACCATATGAGCGTACTTTGATCTCTTCAAGAGGGGTTGGCCAAGAAAAAGCAGAACCTTTACTCTCTCGCTCAATTGCAATAATTCCCTTGGGTTGCAGCAACTTGCGCGTCAGAATCGTCGCGAGCATCTCTTCGATGACCGCGTTGGAGAGCTCGTAGGGAGGATCCATAAAGATTACGTCGTATTGCCCGCTCGCGATGGCATGATCTGATTCCAGATAGTGCGCTGCTTTGGTATGAAAGACGCGATAGGAGCCCGCGGGAGATTTAACAAGTTGGAAGTTTCTGATTGCAACGTTACCCATATCGCCCTCAGATTCCACGGCATGCACGATCTGCGCACCACGGGAGAGAGCTTCGACACCCACCGCTGCACTTCCAGCAAAGAGATCGAGAAAGTGAATTCCCGCTAGTGAGGAGAACTCTGAGAGTAGCGAGGAGAAGAGCCCCTCCCGTGCGCGATCTGATGTCGGACGCGTTCTTGTATCAGGAGGCGAGATCAAGGTTTTGCCTTTGGCACTGCCCGCAATAATTCGCATCTTCATCCCTTATCTACAAACGAACTCGCCTCTTCACTGCGCAATTGCGCAACCGCTGCGGCAAGAGTTGGCATCCCAGCCAGGGTTGGATCTGAGTCCACAAGTTTACTTCCAACCAGTCGCGCCTTCTCGATGAGCGGCTCGTCGCGCAACACTTTAAGCAAGCGCAGGTGAGAACGGACTCCGGATTGTGCCTTACCCAGCACATCCCCCTCACTACGTTGATCGAGGTCAATGCGGGAAAGTTCAAAGCCATCAAGGGTGCTCGCAACTGCGCTGAGCCGAACCTTTGCATCAGAATCTTCCGCGGCGGCTGAGACTAGGAGACAGAGACCCGGCACCTCACCACGACCGACTCGACCTCGGAGTTGATGTAGTTGTGATACTCCAAACCGATCACCATCCATGATGACCATCATTGAGGCATTGGGAACATCGACTCCAACTTCAATCACCGTAGTTGCGACAAGTACATCAATCTTGCCCTCTGCAAAAGCTTGCATAGTCGCATCTTTCAGCTCGGCGCTCTGTCGACCGTGTAGTGGTGCGACTCGCAATCCTTTGAGAGCACCGAGCGCCAACTCAGGCGCTAACTCCTCAACCGATGTGAGAGATAACTTCTCCTCTTTTTCACCATCCACCAGTCGTGCGATCGCGCGATCCATATCAGTCATGCCTTCGGGTTCGGTCTCGGTTGCACTAATTCGAGCTGCGACGATGTAGGCCTGATGACCCTTCTCTACCTCTTCGCGCAGACGCTCCCACGCGCGATCCAAATAGTGCGGCTTCAGAAGAACAGGAATCACGTGCGTGGTGATAGGTGTGCGGCCAGCAGGGAGCTCACGTAGCGTTGATATTTGCAGGTCTCCAAAAATCGTCATAGCCACCGTGCGTGGAATCGGTGTCGCAGTCATCACCAGTACATGAGGTGGAACCTGTGCTTTGGTGCGCAGGGCATCGCGCTGTTCGACCCCAAAGCGGTGTTGTTCATCAACTATAACCAGACCTAGATCGTGAAAGGCCAGTGCTTCAGTGAGCAAGGCGTGTGTACCTATCACTATCCCGCCATCGCCTGATCCGATTTTGACGTAGGCATCGCGGCGCTGCGCCGCGTTCATAGATCCAGTAAGGAGTACAACTTGAGTTCCACTCGCATCACCTTCAAGAGTCCCCGCCTGCGCTAGGGGGCCGAGCAACTTTGTAATTGTCTTGAAATGTTGCTGTGCAAGCACCTCGGTCGGTGCAAGAAGCGCGGCCTGCCCTCCCGAATCCACGACGGTGAGTGCGGCACGCAAGGCGACGACTGTCTTACCGGAACCAACTTCACCTTGTAGCAGCCGATGCATCGGATGCGTCGCCGACATATCTATCTCAATTTCGGCACAGACCGCGAGTTGACCCTCGGTAAGTTTGAATGGAAGCAACGCTTCAAAACGAGAGACCAATCCATCAGGCTTTATTGTTCGCGAAATCGCTGGCATCGCTCTGTACTCAGCGCGTCGCTGGGCGAGCAGAACTTGTAAGAGAAGAGCCTCATCAAAGGTAAGTCGCTCTCTGGCGAGCGCAGAACTTTCAAGCGAGGAGGGTTGGTGAATTTCACGTAAAGCTTGCGTCATGCGCGGATAGCCCAACTCGTTCAAGAGTTCGACCGAAAGGTATTCAGGCAATTCTTCAACTCCGTCGAGAACGATTTCAACACATTGTGCGATCTTCCATGATGGAAATTTCGAGGCCGAAGGATAAACAGGAAGGAACTTGCCAGCGAATCCCGAGACCGCTTCATCGACATCATCGCCATCAGGTATCAGTTGATAGTCAGGGTGTGAGAGTTGGCGCTTGCCGTTGAAGAGGCCCACCTTGCCGGCAAACATCCCTGTGCGACCAACCCGCAACTCTTTTTCGCGCCACGGTTGATTAAAGAAGGTCAGATAGAGCTTCGCCGAACCATCCGTTACAACGACCTCCAGGATTGTGCGCCCGGTAGCCCTGCGCAGATGAACGGCGGAGATCTCCGCCAAGACGGTGGCCTCTTCACCCTCGCGGAGTTCTGAAATATCACTTAGCTCCCCCCGCACCACATAGCGGCGGGGATAATGGCGAAGGAGATCCCCCACCCTCTCCATGCCGAAGGCCTTGGCCAGAGCAACGGCGGTGCGATCCCCCAACTCCTTTTTGAGCGGGGTTTCCAGCGTGGACATGGCGCCATTCTGCCAACTATCGCCCCTTGGATTAGCCTTTTAGCCGCGTGGGGCGGTAATCTTCCCCACTTAGCCGTACTGGAATTTCACCGTACCTGAATTTAAAGGAGCCATCGTGGCATCAAACTGCGACATCTGTGGCAAGGGCCCGAGTTTTGGCAATAACGTCTCGCACTCAATGCGTAAGACCCGCCGTCGCTGGAACCCAAATATCCAACGCGTCCGTACCTTGGTCGCCGGGGCCACCAAGCGTCAAAACGTCTGTTCATCTTGCCTCAAGGCTGGAAAGGTTCTCCGCTAACTCCCTCTTCTTTAGAGTAAGCGCGTGAACCCTGCAGCAAACCCACAGATCTATGCCCATCGCGGGGCCTCTTTTGATCATCCTGAAATGTCGCGTGAGGCCTACCGGGCCGCCGTCGACCAAGGCGCCGATGGTTTTGAATGCGATCTGCGGCTAACCAAAGATTCTGTCCTTGTCTGTTGGCACGATGCCACAATGAAGAGAGTTGCCGATTACGATCTGGTAATTGCGGATTCAACCTATAGCGAAATCAACTCCGCCTACCCCATCCTCACTCTCGTTGAACTCTTAGAAATCGCTCTGGAACATCGCAAAGGACTGGCACTAGAAACGAAGCATCCCGTTGCATCACACGGGGCGGTAGAGCGCGAACTTCTTAAAGTTCTCGATAGCTACAAAGTTTTAATCGCAGAGGCCGGGATCTGCATTTCGATCATGTCATTCTCGTGGTTTGCGATCGCAAAGCTGCGGCGTTCAGGTTGGAATACCGTCTACCTGATCCCCGCTCGCTGGCTTGCACTCTTTAGCCCCGGGTATTCAATCGGACCCTCCGTAAGTGCGATAAAAAACTTACGGCCCACTCGCCTGCGAAATCGTAAGATTTTTGTGTGGACCGCAAATACCGAAGAACAGATCCTGCTCTGCAAGTCAAAAGGTATTGATGTGATGATGACCGATCGCCCGGCCTTTGCACGAGCTATTCTGGAAGGGCGCTAAATCCTTGATGTGAGGTCATCTCACCATTAACGCGCACGCCTTTTCCAAGAACTACTCGACCGATCTCGATGGCCTGACGTGGAAAGGGTAGATGCGGAGAGATAGTTGCAACAAAGACGTGATCTTCACCGCCATGAAAATCGATTGGTTCATCCGTGCTAATTTCTATTCCTACTCCTGAGGCGCGCGCAATATGCGAAAGTTCAGAGACCAATCCATCACTCACATCTGCCATCGCAGATACTCCCGCAAGAGCGAAGTCGCGCGCCGCCAGGTAATCAACTACGGGACGACGATGCTGCATGGTTCTCTCATCTCTCACGCCTGCCTGCAGCAGATCCCATCCCGCAGCAGATCTCCCAGGTAGGTCGTTAATAATGACCAGATCCCCTACTCGTGCCCCACTGCGCAGAACCGGTTCTTTGACCGAGCCGTACACGGCAATCGAGATAACAAGTTCTTTCGCAGCAGTTAAATCCCCACCGACGACTCGCGCCCCGACCTTGGAGGCCTCATCCACAATTCCACGTGCCAACTCTTGGATCTCACCAACGCTAAATCCGGCAGGAAGCGCTGCGGCAACTAGGAGGTATTCGGGTTTTCCGCCCATTGCATAGATATCGGCAAGATTGGCCGCGGCGACTTTTGCGCCGATCTCAAAGAGCGATGACCACTCTCGCTTGAAGTGGACTCCCTCAACGGACATATCGGTAGCCAGTACAACCTCTCCCTTCGGCTGCGAAATCACCGCCGCATCATCTCCGATTCCAACGAGAAGTCGATCGTCGGGCTCAGGTGCGGATTCAAAGATCGCCTGTAGCGCGGCGATGAGCTCTGATTCACTCGCCATAGAAAATTGCGCTCCTGCCCAGTAGGTTCTGGGAGTAGCCTAGAGCCCGTAAAGCGAAACTAGCAGTGCGGCTAGATCTTGATTGTGTAAGACCAGTTCAGTGAAGGAGTCAACATGTCAGTACAGGTTTATATCTTGATTCAAACCGATGTCGGCAAGGCTTCCAGCGTTGCAAAGGCAATCTCGCAAATTGCGGGCGTGACCTTGGCTGAGGGAGTAACTGGCCCTTACGACGTGATCATGCGCGCAGAATCCCCCAGCATGGAAGAACTTGGCCGTGGCGTACTTTCGAAAGTGCAAGCCGTCCCAGGCATCACTCGCACCCTTACCTGTCCAGTGACCACCTACTAAGGAATGGTTGCACCAAAACCTGTAATTCTCGCCATTCAAAATGATGAGACCGATGCCCCGCACCTAGTTGGATTCTGGCTAGAAGAAATTGGCTTTGAGATCCAGGTGCTTCGTGCCTTCGCGGGTGAGACCGTTCCTACACACGTGCCAGTTGGAATTGCCGCGCTCCTTCCTCTCGGCGGTCATATGAATGCAAATGAAGATCATCTACACCCCTGGCTTGCGGCAGAACGTGCCCTCCTTAAAGATGCCATCGATCGCGACATTCCTATCTTTGCAATTTGCCTAGGCACCCAACTTCTAGCTGTAGCTGGAGGCGGTCGGGTTGAGAAGGCCGAACTCGGTGAGGTCGGTATTTATACGATCAATCGCCTGGATGTTGCTGATCCAATCTTTGACTTTAACGCGGTCCCCGCGGCACAGTGGCATGAAGATCAAGTGACTGTACTTCCTGCCGGAGCTACACTCTTAGCATCGAGTGAACGCTGTGAGAATCAGATCTATCGACTTGGTTCGAAGAGTTATGGAGTGCAGTTCCACCCCGAGATTGATCTCGAAATTGTAAAGTGGTGGGAGGCAGAAGCGGATGACGCCTTTAAGGATTCCGGAAAATCCACGATCCAAAGCGAGATGGCCGCGGTGGAATCTGAATTGATCGCCACCTGGAAACCGATCATTCAAAGTTGGGGGCGGGAAGTTTTGAAGACTATTGCGCCGTCATCCCACCATCTGCTGAAACAATCGAACCAGTCATAAAGGAAGATTCGTCAGAGGCCAAGAAGAGAACTAAGTTGGCGATCTCTCTGGAAGTACCAGGACGGCCAATTGGTTGGAAAGAATCAATGGTCTTGTAGACATGATCCAAACCGCCCATCATCTTGGCATGAGCATGGTTGATAGGAGTGTCGACCCATCCTGGGCAGATAGCGTTACAGCGAATCCCCATCTTGGCGTAATCCAGCGCGATACCACGAGTGAACATAACAAGTGCACCTTTGCTCGCAGAGTAGACACTGAGATAAGGCTCAGAGACCAAGCCATTGACGCTCGACATATTAACTATGGAGCCATTGCCCTTTTTCAACATGAAGGGAATTACTGCGCGAGTTAGAAACATTGCGCCTTTAACATTTACATTGAGGGTGCGATCGATAGTTTCATTGCTCACCTCATGAAATACGCCAGGCAGATTCACTCCCGCATTGTTGACGAGGATATCTACGCTGCCAAAATCCGCAGCGGTCTTTGAGACCAGAGCAGCGCAGGCCTCGGAGTCCGAAATGTCGATTCCGGCCCAAGTCGCGTGGCCTTCGCTTGCGTTTATCGACTCAGCAGTGGCCTTTGCGCCGCTCTCATTGATATCAGCACAGATCACAGTTGCGCCTTCCTCGGCCAACCGCACAGCACTCGCCTGTCCAATTCCGGATCCGGCCCCCGTGACAATTGCTACCAGCCCTTCGACTCTGCCTGTCATGCGAAAACTCCTTCCAAGCAAAATTGAGAGAAAAGAAATTCACCCGCCAACCTTGAGGGCCAACGGGTGAATTCTACCTAGTACAGGAGTTACATTTCGATGGTACGAACTGGTCCCTTGAAGTGATTCTTGGCTCCAGCGAACCACCAGATCAGAGCACCACCCAAAATTACAATAACTGCAAGTGGGGTGTAATTGAAGCTAGTCCAAGAGAATCCTTTACGGAATGGAATAGCGCTAGGGGTGGCTGGCAAGATGAAGTAGATCGAAACGATGGCCACTTCCGACACAGCAAGTGGTGCAATCCAACGCCAATGTCGGCCGAGATTCCAATCACCTTGAACGAACTTATCGCCCATGCGCCAACGCAAAAAGATCGGAATTGCAAAGGCGGTGAATAGACCGATGACAGTGATTGATGTGACAGCGAAGAAAGCGACTGGGTATCCAGGTACTCCTTTTGGAGCGTAGAGCGCCGGCAAAGTAATTACCAATGCTGCTGTTGCTATACCAATAGCCGCATTTGAGGGATTACGGTTCTTATCGAGCTTCGAGAAGAACTTACTTCCAGGTACTGCCTTATCGCGAGAGAAGGCGAATAACATCCGAGAACCAGCAGTTACGCAAGACATTCCGCAGAGGAACTGCCCCACGCAACTGACGATAAAGACTAGCTTCGCCCAGATTCCAAGACCAAGAACCGTCACGATAACAGCGCCAGATGATCCACCGCCCTTTGTGATTGCATCAGCCTGTGCACCTGTAATCGAGAAGAGCATTGCAAGAAGCATTACCCAACCAGCAACACCGGAGTAAGCGATCGACTTCCAAATACCTTTAGCTGCCTCTGTCGATGCTCCACCGGTCTCTTCTGAGACGTGAGCGGATGCGTCGAAACCTGTAAGGGTGTATTGAGAGAGTAGGAAGCCAAGTGGGAAGATGTACCACCAGAACTTGCCGTTACCAGTTCCAAATCCACCATTGTTAATCTGATGACTAAATACCCATGAAGCAGAGGCGTGGTGGGTTGGGTAGAAAATGAAGATTCCGATGATGAGTGCTACACCAACCACGTGCCACCAAACGTTGACGCCTTGGAATTGGTGAATCAACTTTGCGCCATAGACGTTGATGAAGACGTGAGCGAGCAAGATAATTAAGAAGATTAAGAATGTTTGCTTGAGATTGGTTGGATTAAACCAATGCCAGTACTGAGCAGCAGCATTCTGCGCGAAGAGCGCTAGACCAAAGTCCACACCAGCTGTAACAGCAATAAGACCCATCAAGTTAAGCCAACCGGTAATCCATCCATGAATTGGGCGGCCAAGCTTGAGAGACCAATAATAAATTCCACCAGCGGTAGGCATTGCTGAGACCAATTCCGACATGGACAGACCCACGAGGATTACGAAGGTGGCAACGAGAGGCCAGCCGAGTGCGATAGCAACTGGGCCGCCGTTATTCCAAGCTTGCCCAAAGGTTGTGAAGCAGCCTGAGAGAATCGAGATAATGGAGAAAGAAATTGCAAAGTTGTTAAAGCCTGACCACTTGCGGTCAAACTCTTGTTTATAACCAAGTTCCGCTAATTTTTTGGCATCTGCATCATGAGTGGTGCTCATATATGTGCGTCCCATCCGTTTGTCGGTGATCCGATTTCCGATTTCCGATTTCCGAGGGACGCCAGGGGATGCGCCAGCCGCGGGTTGAGCGCAAGTGTGCCTTGTCACCATCGCTTTTGGAAGGGAATTCGGGGGGATTTCACAGGGTTTTTATAGATGCCGCCACCAAACTACTTCTATTGTGCGCCCCTTCACCCCCTAGTAGCCTCCCTTCATTAGGCCACTTGAGCCAGAGTGGTCGACCTAGTCGGAGGTATTTGTGTCTCTCTCCTTGGAGCAGTTAAAGGAAGATGTAGCTAGTGGAAAGATCGACACCGTTGTTGTCGGTGCAACAGATATGCAAGGCCGGTTGCAAGGTAAACGAATTCACGCACCCTTCTTCATCGCCGACACCATCAAGAATGGGACCGAGGGTTGCAACTACCTTCTAGCGGTAGATATCGAGATGAATACCGTGCAGGGGTATGACGTCTCCTCTTGGGATACCGGATACGCCGACATGGGTATGGCGCCGGATTTTGAGACATTGCGCTATCTCCCTTGGCATGAAGGAACTGCGATGGTCGTGGCTGATTTCGTTGATCATCACAAGCACGACATCTCAGTCTCCCCTCGCAGCATTCTGAAGAAGCAGCTCGCGCGAGTAGATGCGGCCGGGATGCTGGCGCTCTGCGGTACGGAACTTGAATTCATTGTTTTCCAAGATACCTATGAGCAAGCCTGGGATAAGGGCTACAAAGGCCTAACACCTGCCAACCAGTACAACGTTGATTACTCATTGATAGGAACATCACGCGTCGAGAAGTTGCTCCGCGCTATCCGCCTGAACATGGATGGCGCTGGCTTGATCGTGGAATCGGCCAAGGGCGAGTGCAACTTTGGACAGCACGAGATTGCCTTTCGATACGAAGATGCGCTGCGCACCTGTGACAACCACTCTATTTACAAGATGGGTGCAAAGGAGATTGCATCCCAGCAAGGCTGCTCACTCACCTTCATGGCGAAGTTCAATGAACGTGAAGGAAGTTCCTGCCACATCCACCTCTCCTTCCGCGAGAAGGATGGTTCTGCCATTCTCGCTGGGGATGCGGGCGATGGACTTTCAACGCTCGGTCGCCATTATTTAGCGGGAATTCAAGCTCATATGCGCGAACTCACCCTGCTCTTTGCTCCCAATATCAACTCCTACAAGCGCTTCCAATACGGCACCTTCGCCCCAACCGCTCTCAAATGGGGCCGTGATAACCGCACCTGCGCGCTGCGCCTAGTCGGACAGGGGCACTCCCTCCGGATTGAGAACCGAGTTCCTGGTGGGGACGCCAATCCATACCTCGCGGTCGCAGGAATGGTGGCAGCCGGGCTCGATGGAATCGAGAGTGAGCTTCTCCTGGAGCCGGCCTTTGAGGGTAACGCCTACGCTCTAGAGACTGCGCGTGTGCCAACCTCGCTCCACGAGGCTCGTGATCTTTGGGCCAATAGCGAATGGGTGAGGAAGACCTTCGGAGAAGATGTCCAGAAGCACTACACCCATATGGCAGATACTGAAATTGATGCGTTCGGCCGCGCAGTCACCGACTGGGAGCGCGTGCGTAACTTCGAACGGATGTAAGGTACCCATTTATTATGAGCATATTTACCGTCATTAATCCTGCCAGTGCACTCCCGGTAGCCGAAGTCGTACTGGCCGATCTCGCAGATACCGATCTCATCATTCAACGGGCCCACAACGCCTTTGATAGTTGGCGCAAGGTCAACCCTGGAGATCGCGCTAGATTACTTCGCAACTTTGCCCGGGTAGTGGACGAGCACATTGAAGAGCTCGCCGCACTTGAAGTTATTAACTCGGGTCACACCATCGCAAATGCACGTTGGGAAGCAGGCAATGTCCGCGACTGCCTCAATTACTACAGCGCCGCTCCTGAGCGCCTCTTCGGCCGCCAGATCCCGGTTCCAAATGGCATCGACATCACCTTCAAGGAACCACTGGGCGTTATTGGAATAATCGTGCCTTGGAACTTCCCCATGCCAATTGCTGGTTGGGGCTTTGCACCTGCACTTGCTGCTGGTAACACCGTCGTTCTTAAGCCCGCCGAACTCACACCGTTAACCGCGATCCGCCTAGGTGAACTTGCGCTCCTCGCCGGAATTCCCGAGGGAGTCTTCACGGTAATTCCAGGCAAGGGCAGTATCGTCGGTGAGCGCTTTGTCACCCACCCACTGGTTCGCAAAATCGTCTTCACCGGCTCTACCACGGTCGGCAAGGGAATCATGCGCGGCTGCGCCGATCAAGTAAAGCGCCTAACCCTTGAACTCGGCGGCAAGAGCGCGAATGTGATCTTTGCCGATGCCGATATCGAGAAGGCCGCTGCCAGCGCGCCAGGTGCGGTCTTTGATAATGCGGGTCAGGATTGCTGTGCGCGCTCTCGCATCCTGGTACAACGCTCAGTCCTCGACTCCTTTATGGAGAAATTTGAAGTTGCCGTTAAGAAGTTCCGCGTGGAGTCCCCTGAACTTGAAAGCGCTGAGATGGGCCCGCTCATCTCAGCTGGTCAACTAGAACGTGTTCGTGAATATATCCCAGAGGGAACAGAGATCGCTTTTACCGGTAGTAAGCCCGATAGCGCTGGATACTGGATGGCTCCCACCGTGCTGCTTGCTCGTTCAACTTCGGATCGTGCATATCGCGAGGAGATCTTTGGACCTGTGGTTTCGGTCCTGCCCTTTGAGGATGAGGCTGATGCGATACGCCTCGCCAATGATTCTGAGTATGGTCTGTCGGGTTCCATCTGGTCGCGCGATATCGGTCGCGCCGTTCGAGTATCTCGCGCGGTGGAGGCTGGGAACCTCTCGGTTAACTCGAACTCTTCTGTCCGCTATTGGACTCCATTTGGTGGTTATAAGCAATCTGGCTTAGGCCGCGAACTTGGCCCGGATGCTCTGGACTCGTTTACCGAAACTAAGAACGTCTTCTTCGATACCAATATCTAGCAGCTAATATCCATTTCCTAATTTCGAATATATAACCTACTCACGAAAAGGAGTCAGATATGTGTCGCCTAATGGGATTTGTTTCTACAGATGAGAAGACGCTGGTTGAGGCAGCCGGTCCAGAGTTTGCCGAATTCGCAGCGCTCTCATCCCGCCACGGTGATGGCTGGGGAATTGCAACCTGCAACGTCAAAGAGCATCCCACCCTTCTTGTAGAGCCCACCCGCGCCAAGGAGAGCATCGTCTTTGATCAGGCAACTCACAACCTTAAATCAAATGGGGCGCTACTCCACCTGCGCTGGGCCACGGGAGCGTTGGCGGTCAACGAGGGAAATACTCATCCTTTCGCGTATCACGACTACTCCTTCATCCATAATGGAGCGCTCACTCCTCCCGACCCAATCCTGCCTCTGATCGAAGCCAAGTTTTTGGCGCTGCGCCGCGGTACCACCGACAGTGAGAGCTACTTTTATCTGATCATCAATGAGATTGAAAAGTACGGTGTAGAAAGTGGTATTCGATCCGCAATCAAGGCAATCGGTGAAGTGACCACCTACTCGAGCATCAATGCGATGTTCCTTACCCCCACCGAGTTCTTCGTCATTAACGAACATCACAATGAAAAGATCCCCCAGAGTGAACGTGCGGATTACTACGACCTCTTTTACAAAACCGAAGGCAATGAGGTCTTGGTTGCTTCATCCGGATGGACGCAAGAAGGTTGGACAGAAATACCGAACCATCACCTGCTAAAAGTTGACCGCTCTACCCTAGAAATTTCGGTGACTCCTTTTAACGCGTAACATGCCCCGAACGCGTTAGCGCCGCATCAATCAGCCTTGTAATCACCTCGGGGTAGCTCACGCCACCACGTCCCCATAACTTGGGGAACATTGAGGTTGGAGTAAATCCAGGCATGGTGTTGAGTTCATTGATCACGATCTCACCGCCATCTGTATAGAAGAAATCAACCCGGGCCAGACCTTCACAATCCAGGGCTTTAAATGCCGCAATCGCCGCAGCCTGAATCTGCGCTTCAACTCCGTCGGGTAGATCATCGGGAAAGAGAACGGTGGTGGCGCTATCCAGATACTTTGCTTCAAAATCATAGAATTCATGATCACCCAGGATCTTAATTTCCCCGATCGGTGATGCCTGCGCGCTCCCACCTCTCTCCAGAACTCCACATTCAATCTCGCGCCCGATGATCGCCCTTTCAATCATTACCTTTGTATCGAATTCAAAAGCGCGATCAATGGCCGATTGCAGCTCTGCAAAGCTCTTTACCTTGGTGGTGCCACGACTAGAGCCACTTCGCGCTGGTTTTACGAAGACCGGATAGTGCAGTCCCTCGATCTGAGCAGCGCTCCACGCACCCGCCTTGAGTACTACTCCTGGAGCCACATTTAATCCGTGTGCTTGGAAAATTGGTTTTGCGAAACTCTTATCCATAGCCAGAGCGCTGGCCAAGACCCCAGAACCGACGTAGCGAATCCCCGCCATCTCGCAGAGCCCCTGAACCGTTCCATCTTCCCCATATGGACCATGCAGCAGCGGAAAAAGGAGATCAAAATCCAGAGCGCGCCCGTCAGCTCTAAATCCATGAATATCTGCAACGATAGCGGGGAGAGTTTCATCTACTTCGGGCAGGTGGCCATTTTCGATAGCTAACGTGGTCGCAAGATCGACTAAGACCCACTTACCAGATCTGGTGATTCCTATCAGAATCGGTTCAAAGCGCTCTCTATCGATAGCGCTCAAAACTCCGCCCGCAGAGATACATGAAATTTCGTGCTCTGCTGATTGGCCTCCGAAGAGAATCGCAACGCGCTTCTTTGAGTTCATAGTTCGGCCAAGGTGCTAACCGACATGAGTCGCTCCATCGCCTGATGCGGAGTGATCGAACCCGTCACAGCATCAGCCATCACTTCAATGATTGGAACTTCAACACCAACGCGATGCGCCAACTCGCGAATTGCGGGTGCTGATGCAACACCTTCAACGGTTTTAGCCACTTCACTTCGCGCACCAGCCATCGTTCCGGTCCGTCCATATGCCTCACCGAATTGGCGATTTCGCGAGAGAGCGGATCCACAACTTGCCACGATATCGCCCATCCCTGCGAGGCCCAAGAAGGTCAGGGGGTTTGCGCCATAACTCTGACCAAAGCGCGCCACCTCTGATAACCCGCGAGTGATGATCATCGCTTGGGTGTTCTCCCCTAAGTTCATTCCAATGGTCATTCCAACCGCTAGCGCCACCACGCTCTTAGCCGCGCCCGCTAATTCGCATCCAACTAAATCATCCGATGGGTATATTCGGAAATACGGTGTGGTGAATAAGTCGATCATTAAAAGTTGCAATTGCGGATTAGAAGAAGCAGCTACCGCACCAGCGGGCTCACGAAGCGATAATTCACCTGCAAGGTTGGGACCAGTGATTAAACCGATAAGCGCGGGATCACTGCCGAGTTCCTCGACTATCACCTCAGTCATGCGCGAGGTTGTCTCCGCCTCAATTCCTTTGAGGGTAGAGATGATGGGGAGATCCTTCGGAAAGATAGTTTGCCAATTCTTCAAATTTTCTCGCAAAGTCTGCGCAGGTATTGCAAGCACGATCGCCTCACCGAAGGCAAAGGCTTCCTCAATATCGCTCGTCGCATGCAGATTGTCGGGGAGATGGATCCCCGGGAGAAAGGTAGTGTTGCTGCGCAAGGAATTAATCTCTGTCACGACGCTGCCATTGCGACCCCATATTAGAACTTCGTGCCCAGCGTCGCAGAGCACCTGGGCGAGCGTCGTTCCCCATGCACCAGTTCCTAGCACTGTCACCTGAGACATCAGCCCCGCCTCCTCTTTTTGAAATTTCCCGTTCTTGGAAAGTCTGATAGATGCGGATCAAATATCTGAGAGGGTGCCTTCTCGTCTCTGATCTCTTCCAACAACTTAGTGATGGCGGCCATTGCGTAGGCGGTTGCCTCCACCATCGCTTCGTGATCATCTTCTTTGCCATACCAAGGGGAGAAGTCCAGGGGCTTGCCCGCGATCACCGTGACCTTAGTGCGCGGCCAAATCTTGGGACGCTTGCCGTAGGGTGGAAGAATTTCTGTAGCTCCCCATTGCGCGCAGGGTATGACTGGAACCTTGGTCGTGACAGCCAGCCGAGCTAGACCGGTCTTGGCGACCATCGGCCAGCGCTCTTCATCGCGAGTGAGAGTCCCCTCTGGGTAGACACCCAGGCAGTGGCCCGCCTTTAAAAAGGCGATAGCGTGGGCAAGCGCGAGTAGACCAGCACCTTTTACTTCACGTTCGACAGGAACCTGTTCGGCATGACGAAGCACCCAACCAACCAGAGGAAGACGAAAAAGTGAGGCCTTGCCGAGAAAACGAACGGCTCGCCCATTGTTGTAGAGAAACTTTGCAAAAATAAGTGGATCGACATAGGAGATGTGATTGCAGGCTGCAATCATCGGACCACTAGGCGGGATGTTCTCTTCTCCCAACCAATGTGATTTTGATATTAGATTGAGAAGTGGAATTACAACTCCAGCGCCAGCCTTCCACGTTGGGTTACTTCCCAACGGACTTCCCCGCGGTGGCGAGTAAACGGGTGCGAGATCGCTGCCTTGATTAGCCACGGCGCTAGTTTAGTCGCTCTTCATCATCTAGAAATAGAAATAGGGGGAAGCGATAACGCCTCCCCCTAATAAAGTCAGAGCAGAATTAACGCTTGACTGCCTTCTTAGCAGGTGCTGCCTTCTTAGCAGGTGCTGCCTTCTTAGCAGGTGCTGCCTTCTTAGCAGGTGCTGCCTTCTTAGCAGGTGCTGCCTTCTTAGCAGGTGCTGCCTTCTTAGCAGGTGCTGCCTTCTTAGCAGCGACCTTAACGACAGGTTTTACAGCAACCTTCGCGGCAACTTTTGGAAGAACCTTAACTGGTGGCTTTGGAGCGGCCTCAAGCTTGCGAGCTCCTGAGATGATCTCCTTAAGTGCCTTTGCTGGCAGGAAGCGAACCTTCTTGCTTGCCTTGATCTGAATAGTCTCACCGGTAAATGGGTTGCGACCCTTGCGTGCAGGGCGATCCACCTTCTTGAACTTACCAAAATCGTTAATCATCACATCGTCGCCCTTAGAGATGTTGCGCACGATTGCATCAAAAACTACATCAACAGCGCGAGCTGCCTCTTTCTTGCTATCCCCAAACTGTGGAGCCAAGTATGCGATGAACTGGGCCTTGTTCATTAGTTCCCCTTAAATATGCGTATTCATTAGGCTTTTGCCTACAGAAAAGAAATCTACGCGTGCAGAGTTCAAAGCAGCCCTATTAATAACGGTGTGTCGCGGGTAAAAATTGCACTATTTACGCGTAAAAAACTCTAAATCACGAGTGGAGAGTTCTCTCTCCACTCGTCACGGGGCAAATTATGAGCGTGCTGGAAGGGTTTTAGGCTTGTAGGAAGGGCGCGAACTCTCGTAAGCGCTCACAGCATCGATATTTTTCAGCGTTAAACCGATGTCATCGAGTCCCTCGATCAGTCGCCAGCGGGTGTAATCATCGAGTTCAAAGGGGAAGATCTCACTTCCCAGACGTACATTCTTCGCCTCCAGGTCTACCGTGATAGCGGTCGTTGGATCAGCCTCAATCAGCTCCCAGATCTTTTCGACCTTCTCTTGCGGCAAGATCACCGTAAGGAGGCCGCCCTTGAGCGAGTTACCTCGGAAGATATCTGCAAAACGGCTAGAGATAACTGCCTTAAAGCCATAGTTCTGCAGCGCCCAAACCGCATGCTCGCGTGATGAACCAGTTCCAAAATCCGCACCTGCAACCAAAACTGTAGCCGCACGATACTGCGGTTGATTCAGAACGAAATCGGGATCATTGCGCCACGCGGCGAAGAGACCATCTTCAAAACCGTTTTTAGTAACTCGTTTGAGGTAAACCGCGGGAATGATTTGGTCTGTATCTACATTAGAACGGCGAAGTGGAAGAGCAGTTCCGGTATGTGTAACGAATTTCTCCATGATGGGCTCCTTAGAGATCTGCAGGCGATGAGAGTGTTCCGCGGATAGCGGTTGCAGCTGCAACCAATGGGCTTACAAGGTGTGTGCGACCACCCTTGCCCTGACGTCCTTCAAAGTTTCTGTTTGATGTTGATGCAGAACGTTCGCCGACCGCGAGTTGATCTGGATTCATTCCAAGACACATTGAGCAACCAGCATTGCGCCATTCTGCGCCAAAGTCGATGAAGATTTGATCGAGCCCTTCTTGCTCAGCTTGTAAACGAACACGAGCCGACCCAGGCACAACCAACATGCGAACTGAGTCTGCCTTCTTCTTGCCCTTGAGAATTTCTGCGGCTGCTCGCAAATCTTCAATGCGTCCATTTGTGCAGGAACCTAAAAAGATGGTGTCGACAGAGATCGACTTAAGAGGTAGACCGGCCTCCAACCCCATATAGGTAAGTGCACGCTCTGCCGCACCACGCTCTTCCACATCTGCGATATCTGCTGGATTTGGAACTGAAGCGCTTAAGGGAAGTCCTTGACCAGGGTTAGTTCCCCATGTAACAAAGGGAGCGAGTTCTTCTGCCTTCAAGAAAATCTCGGTATCGAATTTTGCATCGGCATCGCTCTGCAAAGTTTTCCAATAAGCGACAGCCGCATCCCAATCTGCACCCTCGGGGGCATGGGGCTTGCTCTTAACGTATTTAAAGGTTGTCTCGTCTGGGGCAATCAAACCTGCACGAGCTCCTGCCTCGATGGACATATTGCAGATCGTCATGCGTCCCTCCATCGAAAGGGCGCGAATAGTCGAGCCGCGATATTCGATGACAAAACCTTGGCCGCCGCCAGTACCAATCTTGGCAATAATCGCAAGAATGACGTCCTTCGATGTTACGCCCTCGGGAAGAACTCCATCAACATTGATCGCCATAGTCTTCGGACGGACCAACGGAAGTGTCTGTGTGGCAAGAACGTGTTCAACTTCTGAGGTGCCGATACCGAAGGCGAGAGCTCCAAATGCTCCATGTGTTGAGGTATGAGAATCACCACAAACGATTGTCATCCCAGGCTGAGTAATTCCTAGCTGAGGACCAACAACGTGGACAATTCCTTGTTCTGCATCGCCAAGGGAATGGATGCGGACTCCAAACTCAGCGGCATTTTGACGCAATGTATCTACTTGCAATTTGGAGACGGGATCGGCGATCGGAAGATTGATATTAAGAGTCGGGGTGTTGTGATCTTCCGTGGCGATCGTTAGATCAGTGCGACGAACCGTGCGACCCGCAAGGCGCAGCCCATCAAAGGCTTGCGCTGAGGTAACTTCGTGAATGAGGTGGAGATCGATATAGAGGAGGTCTGGTTCACCCTCGGCGCTACGGACAATGTGATCGGCCCATATCTTCTCGGCAAGTGTCTTACTCATTGCTCCTCCTCCTTCTAACGATAAATTTCCTCTCAAACCTTGCATCTCAAAGTGTAAGATGCCAGTATTAGAGTATGGACACTAAGAATAGCGGAGTCGGCGTATTAGACAAATCCGTGCGAATCTTGGCCACCTTAGAAGCAGGACCTCATTCATTGGCAGAACTTGTGGCAGCAACCGGAATAGCTCGCCCCACCGCTCATCGTCTGGCCGTCGCTCTGGAATTTCACCGCCTGGTGACGCGTGATCTCATGGGCCGCTTCGTCCTTGGAGCGCGCGCTGCGGAGTTGGCTTCCGCCGCCGGCGAGGACCGTTTGCTCTCGGTCGCCGCACCCGCTCTCGCAGCTTTGCGCGATGCATGTGGTGAAAGCGCACAGCTTTATCGCCGTCAAGGTGACCAGCGAATTTGCGTTGCAACGGCGGAGCGTTTGTCGGGTCTCCGTGACTCTGTACCTGTAGGCACCGCTCTCACGATGCAGGCGGGCTCTGCCGCCCAAATTCTTCTCGCTTGGGAAGAACCAGATAAATTGCATCGTGGCTTAGTAAATGCAAAATTCAACGCCGCCACTCTCTCCGCGGTGCGCCGCCGTGGTTGGGCACAATCAGTTGGTGAACGTGAAGCCGGAGTCGCATCTGTTAGCGCGCCCGTGCGCGGTCCCAACAATAAAGTTATTGCGGCCGTGAGTATCAGTGGTCCGATGGAGCGTTTGAGTCGACAACCGGGACGCGCTCATGCCGCGCAAGTTATGGCAACTGCGGCTCGCTTAAGCGATTATTTAATTCAAGAGAAGTGATTTGGTCTTAACGAGAGTAAACGGCAAAGAAATCGCGACTGCTACGGCTTAAATATCGTTTGGCGGGGCGAGTAAATGCGACCAACTTGATGGGATTCAAAGCACCTGTTCTTTTGCTCTCTGGATACCACATATAAGAGATCCAATCTTGATTGATGTCGAGCTCCATCCCGCGAACCGCCCCCGCGTTCCTTAAGAGCTCAGCCAAACTCTGCACAGACAAAGAGTTACCCGCGACGTAAATAACATTTCCCAACGGATCAATGCCAATTCCTGAACGCCAGACAAAGTGTGCATTCTTGACAGTGAAGCCCCAATTCCTCAAGACGCTCTGATTCAAATTGGGAGTGACAACGCCATGATCAATAAGCATATTGAGATTCTGTCTTACAGAGGAAACTGTGGAGTTCATCGAAACCTCACTCCCCCATAAGCCAATATCTAGGTGTCCATCTGAGTAGATAACGAGTGACGCTGTCTGGGGTACCAGAGGCTTCACTGTGACGCCATTTTGGAAATAACCGCCCAAAGAATCTTTAATCTTGAAGGCGCTATTAAAGGTAGCAACCAGACCTGGGAGATCGGAGCCCGCCAAGTGATCGGCGGAACCAATCTTCGCCAATTCTCCGGGTTCAGAGAAGCCTGGATGTTGCACGTAGCGCAACATGGAACTCTGCATGATGGCAATTCCGGCTAGGTAAGAGGTGTGTTGGGAATCGGGTCGCAGAAAGCCAACTTGGATCGCGGGCCTTCCATTCACCTTGTAAACCGTCTTCAAATCACCTTCACCCGAAAGAGCGGGTGTAACAAGAGTTGGAATTTTCATGGCATATTGGATGGCATTTTGCGCCAACGCTTTGGAAAGATTTGGGTCGAGAGCGCCCCCCACTTTCGGTTTATCGATGTTGTACTGCGCATTCTCTAAGGCAGTCACAACAAAGCCCAAGTAATGGTTGCGACCCCATTCGGCGAGACGAGCAGATAGTGGATCAGTACCAGGAGCGAGAAGAGCGGTGCTAACTGACCAGAGAATGACGATGAGAAAGAGTGAAGGAATAGCGATAAAGGTGCGTTTTACCCTACTTAATTTCTTTGCCCATGCAACCAGCGCTTGAAAGCGCTCTTTTATCCACTTCACATGGCGAAGATACCAGTCAGCGATGTGAAATCCTGCTGAAAATTCTGGAGGGCAAAGCCTTGAAAATCACTGCAACATATTTCAAGATATGCGGTGCCCACGTTACGAGCCCTTTCGATCGAAGTGCCTGCACTCCATATTTTCCACACTCTTGCGCGGTAATAGCAAAGGGGGCTAACGCCATACCTGCGGTCATCTTGCTCTTTACAAAGCCAGGGCGAAGAATCTTGATAGTGACTCCAGATCCCTTGAGTTTGGAGGCTAATCCACGGGCGTAAAAATCCAACCCTGCCTTGGTTGACCCGTAACCGAAGTTGTCATCCCGTGGCCTCACCTGCGCAAAAGAGCTAATCACCAAAATTGTTCCATGCGCTTGCTCCTTCATGCGCTCTGAGAGCAACTCAATGAAATGAACGGTGCTCAAATAATTAACATCCATTGCAGCCAACAAATTATCAGCCGGACTCTTTGTAGCGTCATTTCCCAGTAACCCCACAGCAACGATTGCCAGATCAAGATCGCCATTTCCAAAGAGGTCGTGTACCACTCTCTCGCGCGCACCCTTCTCCGTGATATCCATACCGAACTCACCCGTGCGACCAACCAGAATGACCTCGCGAGCGTTATCCTCGGCTAAATGTGCGACGATCGATAGCCCGATCTCACTCTCACCGCCGATCAGCGCGATCCGACCTGGGCTCTTAAATCCATTTAACATAATTGCAGCCTCCTGGCTTGGTCTGATTGCCACAACCCTTTGGGATCCATGAGATTTCGCGTAGAACGCCACTCGTTAATCCGCGGGTACATCGCGGAGATGAGTCCGGGATCTAGCCGCGAATCTTTGATTAAGTAAATTCGACCGCCAGCAGCAGCCAACTCTTCATCGAATTCGCGTAGAAATTTCTCGAGCCCCGGAACAGTGACTGAGTAATCCAGGGTAAGAGTCCACCCTCGGCGCGGAAAACTGAGGGGAGAGTTCGATTGCTCCCCAAACTTCTTGAGCACACCGAGGAATGATGCGGCCTTGAGCGCGCGCAGACCAGCGAAAAGCTTCGCGAAGATCTCTTCCTTGCCGAGGTCGATGACAAATTGATATTGCAGGAAGCCACTGCGACCATAAACATTATTCCAATTATTTACACCATCCAATGGATGCATGTACTTCACAATGGAGGCCGCGCCATCTTTGAGAGGCTTTCGATACCAGAACTCATTGAATGCTCGAACGGTGAGAGGAGTTATGAAATTCATCCCACCGAGGGTAGGTAGGGATAATCCCCTGGTAGATGGGGCTCTTCCCTTCATCTGGCTTGAGGCGTGAGGACTGCTATCGCCGTAATTACCGAGGCTGACCACTCCCCGTCCGCGATAATCTCCGGAGAGATCGATCCAGGCAACGGTGTGCTCGAAATCCGAATCTGATTGATCGAGGAGCGCGATCATCTCATCTAAATTCTTAACTCGTTTCTCCAGAACTGTGACCGAGTTGGAAGAGACCTCGCGAAGTTCCATCTCTACTTCAAGAATAATTCCCGTCAGGCCCAATCCACCCACGGTCGCCCAAAATTCGATATCTGTCGGTGAATAGTCAGCGATCGCTCCAGAAGAGAGCAAAAGCTTGATGCGACGCAAGCACTGCGAGAACGCACCTGTGCGATGGTGCGACTTTCCGTGAATATCTGCGGCAACCGCTCCACCGATAGTGACATAGCCTGTGCCGGGTACAACTGGAGGGAAGAGCGATTGCGCTAAAGCAGCAACTTCAAGGTCACGAATAGTTGCACCTGCACCGAGGATCGCAATTCGAGAGGGGCGGTCAATCTCGATCTGATTAAGCCCGGTGAGTGCTACAAGTGTTCCACCCGAGTTAAGGGCTGAATCGCCATAACTTCTATGCAAACCAGCCGCAAGCAACCCACGCATTGAGCCCGTCTGCGCCACCACCTCTTGCACTTGGGCAACGGTGTCTGCCGGCTTGCGCGAACTAAGAGATTGAAAGTTATTTCCCCAGCCAGAGGTCATGACAAGGTCAGTTATTTGCATAGACCGAAAGAACTAGTAGAAGAGCGGTTGCAGCGCCCGCTCCCAAAAAGTAATAATCACTGTACATGACCTCTTCTGGAGATTCACCACTCTGTCTCTCTACCGCCATGATGTACCGCAATAGGGCGAAGGTAACTGTGATCACAGAGATCTCCGCGTAAGGATGGCTGCCAGTGAGCGAGAAGGCCCACAAACTATAAGCAGTCAGGGTAATCCCGCTGGCAACGGTAAGAACCAATTGAAGGAACTCGCCCGTATATTGTGCAACAACGGGTCGCGCATTTACTTCGGATTGATTCTTCTTCTCAGCAATCCGCTTCGCCGTCACAATCACCAACGGTCCGAAGGTTGCTACAACCAGAAATAAACGCGAACTTGGAGTGTGGGTTGCGCTAGCGCCACCGATGGCACGAAGCGCAAAACCAAAGGAGACAATCAGTAATTCAACAATCGGTTCGTGTTTTAGCCCGAATGAATAGAGAAGAGTGAAAAGGACGTAGATGCCCAGGGTAATTTTGAAGGCGCCGGGTAAGAGCGCAGATAGCAGAACGGCCGCGAAGGCGTTGAGGGCTGCCAGTATGAGCGCGGCGCTAAGCGTCAATCGTCCAGAAGCTATCGGCCGGTTGGACTTCTTCGGATTGGTGCGATCGCGATCAATATCGCGTAGGTCGTTGATGATGTAGTTGAAACTCGCGGCGAAGGAGAAGGCGAGAAAGGCGTAGAGGGTCTTACTCAAAATCGTGTAATGAAAGACATGACCTGCGGCAAAGGGAGCCACCAACACCAATAGATTCTTGCTCCATTGCTGGATACGCATCGCTTGCAGGTATTTCATTACCCGAAAACTCCTGATCGACTGCGCATTCTCAGTAAACTCTGACGCAATACGCTCAATATTAGCCCAACTCCATCTTGCTTCTTGCGAGATACCTTGCGGTAACCTAACCCAATGAGTTTTCGAGCGGCACTCAAACGCCCGACGGCCTGCGCCTTGGCATCAAGTGCGATTGCCACGATCTTGATCTCCATAGCTCCATCCTCAAATGCCGCGCAATCGATCGCTGCTGTTCAAGCCCAGGTAACCTCGTTACAGATCCAAGCCTCGGCGATCGCTGAAGCAGCGCAGCAATCTCAGGTTAATCTGATCTCCTTAACGCGAACTTTGAACTCGGTCCAAGCCAGAGAGAGCATTCAGACCGCGAGTCTCACCGCCCTCAAACGCTCTATCGGCGCCTTGGCAGCAGAGCAATATAAGAATGGGTTTCTCGGGCAGGGCATGACCTTGATGTTCTCTTCAAATCCCACCCAGTACCTAAACAGCGCTCAGTCGCTCAGCATCGTAGAAACCCAGAACGCAATCCGGATGCGCAAGTTTGCCTCCGCCGATATCGCCTTGAAAAGCACCGCTCTGACTCTCAATCAAAAGGTGGCCCTCGTCGCCGCCGCAAAGGCGAAGTATCAGGCGCAAGAGGTTGCGGCGCAAGCCAAGTTGGCTCAAGCCCAGAAACTTCTCGCGGGCCTTACGAAGTCGGAACGGGCTCGACTCGCAGCCATACAGGCCGCCGAGGACAATAACTTTCAGAAGAAGTCCCTCTCCCTTGCACGAGGAAAGATCGCTGGAAGTGGCGCCGGAGCGATTGCACTTCGTTATGCGCTTAAACAGCTTGGTTCTCCATATGTATTTGGTGCGGCCGGGTTGCTTTACTGGGATTGCTCGGGGTTGACGATGAGAGCGCTGCAACAAGCGGGAATTTCATTGCCACACTCGGCGGCCGCCCAGGCCTCTTATGGGAAGAGAATTCTTTTTAATCAAGTTCGCCCAGGTGATCTCGTTTTCTTTGGCCAACCTATTTCGCATGTGAGTATTTACTTCGGAGGCGGCCAGATGGTGGATGCCCCACATAGTGGAGCGCGAGTCCGTATTGAAAGTTTTGGAGCCTGGTTTGGCGGAGAGAAGTTTGTCGCAGCTCGTCGCTTCTAGTAGGTGTTAATCCCAGCCGGTTTCCCAGCATCGCAAGCGCATATTTGTTCCTGCGAAAATCCAGCTAGCGCCTGTTCAATATGTTCACCGCAGCCTGTCCAGGTCACCTTTTGGCAGCGCGCACAACTGATCGGACTACACATAACTCTTTCCTATCTCTTTCCAAGTAAGCGTGCGAGTAATCCAGGAGCTTTAGCCTCGCCCTCATGCCCCTGACAACGCTGCGACTGCGGAATTCCTTGTAGGACAGAATCCACATGTTGACCACAACCAGACCAAGAGGCTTTTCCGCACTTGCGACATTTTGTCTTAGTGCACATGAGATAACTCTATCTGCTACCGAGAGTTGGGTAGGGCTCCAGGCAGGGGCTCTGATGGTCATGGGTTCGAATCCCGTCATCCCGACGAGATTTACTCCGTAATTTTGGGCTTGCCATAGGCCGAATGGATCAACCCCCTGATGTAACCGATGGCAAAGATCCGTCCGAGAGTTTCATAAGCTGGTCGCTCGTTGCTCTCGCCGAACATCGTTGGAACATGGTCAGGTCGCATTGGGCCTTCGAAACCGACCGCCTTATAAGCCTCGATACAGGCTGGCAAGTCGTTCTGCCCAGCATCGTGAAAGGTCTCCTCAAAATCTGTCGCATCTCCGACAATGTCACGAAAGTGCACAAACGCGATTGCATCGCGCGCTCCAAATTCGCGGATGACGCTGGGAAGTGCGTCGGTCATAAGTGCGAAGTTTCCTTGACAGAGAGTGATGCCGTTAGAGCGCGATGGATATAGATCAAGAAGTCTCCGATAATTCTCGATCGAATTCATTATGCGGGGCATCCCCCGAATCTCTGGTAGCGGCGGATCATCCGGGTGCATGCCAAGTCGAACGTTGGCAGCTTCGGCAACGGGAATCACCGCTTCCAAGAAATATTGCAGCGCTTCCCAAAGTCGCTCCAGAGGGTATTCACCAGGTTCGGCGATGCGCGACATCTGTGAAGTATCAGAAAGTTTGAAGCCTGTGACCAGCGCCCCTCCCCGAGAAGGAATATTTGTACGCGTTCTGGCCCAACTTGAAACGGCCATCCAGTTATAACAAAGCGTTCCGATGCCCAACTTCCCCATAGCCTTGATCTGCTCAATGATCTGGGCGATCTCGTCATCGCGGCCGGGTAGCCCCAGTCGGATACGGTCCATCGGTGGCGTATCTTCAATACCAATCATCTCGATCCCATGCGCCGCAAAAATTGCTTGGTCACGCGCGATTCCTTCCTCGGACCACGGAACTATTCCATCGCCAAAACCCACCGTAAGCTTTCCATCCCCCACAGAGGCAAACATTCGTTGCTCCTGTTCTGCTCCTTGCAGAAGCGAGACGGTATAACTGACCCCACATTGTTTAACAAGTTCCCAGAGAGGCAGCGGCCTAGCTGATAACTGCTCACTAAGAAAAATCACTTCTTCTCTCCTTTGGGAGCACTTGCTGCCAGACGAGCCAGAAGACCGCCATCAACGCGGATGTCATCACCTGTCATAAAACTAGCCCGTGGACTGGTGAGAAAAGAGATCACTGACCCGAGCTCTTGAATAGTTCCGGTACGACCGAGTGCATGAGCCGAACCCCAATCATCTACCAGAGCTTGCATGCCCACCGATGTCCCATCACTCAACAATCGCGCAGTACTGCGGAGCATTGGGGTATCAATCGTTCCTGGGCTTATCGAATTAACTCTGACACCGTGGGGGCCTTCATCTACCGCGATCGCACGGGCTAGTGAGAGAAGGGCGCCTTTGCTAGCAGTGTAAGCCGCAACATTCGCCTGTGTAGCGCTGGCTTGTACTGAAGCAATGATTGCAATGCTCCCAGACACGCTCTTACGAAGCTCGGGTAGCGCGGCCTTGCATGCCAAGAAGACGCCCTTCACATTAACGTTAAAAACTTCATCCCATATTGAAATTGGGGTATCAAGCACAGTTCCATAACGTTGAATTCCTGCCGACGTCACCAGCACATCGAGTTGTCCGTATTCAGAGAGAGCGAGATCAACTAGCGCAAGAGCGGTCTCGGGGTCATCAATTGGACCCGCCGTAGCAATCGCGTGTCCACCCGCGATCCGAATCTCTTGAACCACAAGGTGCGCCTCATCAAGGGTGAGGCCGTGTACGACAACGGATGCGCCTTGCAACGCAAGCTCATTTGCTGCGCCTCGTCCAATTCCACTTGAGCCACCTGTAACAATTGCAACGCGACCAGCCTGCTCGCCTTGAGGATTAGCTTGCAAAGACATAATCGCCCCTCCCTACAACATCGATTTCCAAGACAAAGGTCATGCCGGCGCACTCCTCACGCCCCCCATTGTCACCTATCGCCGTCGCCACCACTAGAGTTTTCATTTAAATCAGAGTCTTAATGAGACCGTTTGCAATTGACCCTTCCCGAGCGTGGCATTTTCGGGTATCCCACACGCTCGGTAGCCTTAAAGAATCCGGGGATCGACGTGAATCTTGGGACCCGGGCCAGCCTCAATGCCGCGATTTCCCGCTAAGCGATTTGCTACATCGCGCAGCCCGATGACCTCACTAATCAACGGTTCAGGATTAACCGCGCCAGATGCAAAGTAATTAATTGCCCCTCGCAGACCAGGTGAGGCCGAGAGAATTCCGACTACCGTTACATCTTTTAGAACCTGCACGCGGGTGTCGATAAGACTTGGAGTACCAGATAATCCAATCAGCACCACCTTTCCCCCCGGTAAAACTCTCTGTAAAGCCAGGTTTGGCATGAAATCACTACTCGAGGCATCTATAACGGCGTCGAATCCACTCCCCGTACTCTCTTGGATATCAGCGATCGTGTGAGTGTGCATGATTCCCAGTTCGCGGGCGAAATTCAAAGAACTCTCACGCTCCCCTGCCACGTGAACCTCAATATTCTTTGCACGTGCAAATTGCGCTGCCAGCAGACCAATGGTCCCCAATCCCAAGATGAGAAGTTTCTGATGATCAACAAGACCAGTTGCTTCAACAGTTCGAAGTGAGTTACCGGCAGGTTCAATCATGGCAGCGGCAGCAATTGAGATCGATTCTGGAATGACAAAGGCATACCTCTCCGGAATCAGAATTTGCTCCGCTAAGCCTCCACCCCAGCCATCGGTAATTCCAATTTCGATACGTTGATCACAGATGTGAGTCCTGCCCGAGGCGCAGCGAGTGCATAGTCCACAACCCAACATCGTGTCTCCAGTGACTCGCTTCCCGAGCCAACTCCTTGAAACCCCCGTCCCAACCCCACTAACAATTCCGGTCCATTCATGACCTATTTGAACGGGGTAGGTAGTCCGCCCGGACTCGTAATAAGCCATATCGCCGGAATAGAGCTCGACATCTGTGCCGCAAATTCCCGCACGCTCTACCGATACCAACAGTTGATCGGCTCCAGGGATGAGATCTGCAAGCTCGGCTATTTCAATTGTAAAGGGAGCGATAACGCGTAGGGCTCTCATAACTTCCTAATCTCAAGTCGCAGACCACATGTTATAGTCTTCCAAATCTTAATCTGCCTATCCCTAAGATGGAATGCCTTTCAATGCAAGGGTGAGTGAGTTGTGATGAGTGAACTTCGAAGTGCACAGTGGTACGCGGGCAGCGACCGCAACGCCTATCTTCATCGCGCCTGGATGCGCCGCGGATTGCCAGAAGATGCTTTTGACGGCACTAAGCCGCATATTGCCATTGCAAATACCGCATCTGACCTAACGCCGTGCAACGCCCACCTCAATGAAGTTTCCGAGTATGTCCAGAAGGGCATCTGGGAAGCTGGTGGAATTCCACTTAACCTGCCCGTACTCTCTTTGGGTGAAACACAGGTAAAACCTACTGCGATGCTCTGGCGCAACATGGCAGCGATGGCAATCGAAGAAATGTTGCGCGCCAACCCTATTGATGGCGTTGTGCTCCTCGGTGGGTGCGATAAGACAATCCCGGCCCTCTTGATGGCAGCCGCTTCCGTTAACCTTCCTGCGATTGTGGTTCCGGGAGGACCGATGCTAACAGGGACATTTCGTGGTGAGGCGCTTGGGTGCGGTACCGATGTATGGCGGTTGAGTGAAGAGGTCCGTAGCGGTCAGCTCTCTAACGAGCAATTTATAAAGTCAGAATCTTCGATGATCCGCAGCAAAGGTCACTGCAACACTATGGGTACTGCATCCACAATGGCCGTTGTTGCCGAGGCGCTTGGGATGACGATTCCCGGCTTTGCAGGAACTCCCGCAGCAGATGCTCGCTTGCTAGCACTTTCACATCAGACTGGACGCCAGATTGTTGAGATGATCAGCGCGGATCGCAGACCATCGCAGATCATGGTCAAAGAATCTTTTCTCAATGCAATAATTGCTGTTGCAGCCGTCGGTGGATCAACAAACTCTGTCGTTCACTTGCTCGCAATCGCAGGTCGACTGGGAGTTGACCTCACGTTGGAAGATTTTGATCGCGTCGGGCGCGACATTCCCCTCTTAGCTAATTTACAACCAGCAGGAAAATTTTTGATGGAAGATCTCTTCCGCGCTGGAGGCTTACTCGCCTTGCTCAGCCAGATCTCTGAACGATTCTTCTCCACTCCAATTACAGTGACCGGCAAACCCCTCACAGATTATTTCGCAGGCAACGATGTCTTTGATACAGCGGTGATCAGGAGCCCTGGGCAACCCTTAATGGAGGGGGCCGGGATCGCCGTGTTGCGGGGAAATCTCGCTCCCAACGGTGCCATCATCAAACCGAGTGCCGCCACCCCTGCACTCCTAACTCATCGTGGCCCTGCCCTCGTCTTCGATAGCATTGAAGATCTGCACAATCGAATCGATGACCTTGAGCTCGATGTCACGCCGGATACCGTCCTCGTCCTGCGTGGTTGTGGCCCCAAGGGTTACCCAGGCATGCCCGAGGTCGGCAATATGCCTCTGCCCAAGAAGATCTTGGAGCAGGGAATTCGCGACATGGTTCGTATTAGTGATGGACGGATGAGCGGTACCGCCTACGGAACGATCATTCTTCACGTCTCTCCCGAGTCGGCCGCCGGTGGCCCACTCGCTCTGGTGAGGACTGGGGACATTATTGCTTTAGACGTTCCGAATCGAACCTTGAATATCGAGATCAGCGATGCCGAGTTAGCCCTGCGCACCCCTAATAACGCGACCACGTCTGCGTATGCAAAACCAGTTCGGGGATGGAGCAAGTTATACGTTGATCATGTTCAAGGCGCCGATACCGGTGCCGATCTAGATTTCCTAGTTGGATCTAGTGGAGACGCCGTAAATCGTGAGTCCCACTAGCAAATCTGGGCTCGTCGACCTTATTTCAACAAAAACAATTGATCGCTACCGGGTTTCATCGGATGCATCACACTTCTTGTTAATTCCTCAAGGTGTCGCAACGGCGGTGAACGCCGAAAGTATCGCCACACTCTTCAAGATTGCAACTCGGGATAAGACGAGCGTCACCTTCAGAAGTGGAGGAACTAGCCTCTCTGGACAGGCGGTTAGTGAGGCGATCTTGATTGACACTCGCCGCCATTTTCGAAAGATCGAAGTTCTAGATGCTGGTGCCCGAGTCAAAGTCGAACCTGGTGCAACCGTTCGAGCAGTCAATGCCCGCCTAGCTCGCTTCGGTCGCAAGCTCGGGCCTGATCCGGCCAGTGAGATCGCCTGCACAGTTGGCGGAGTTATCGCAAACAATTCAAGCGGAATGGCCTGTGGCATCACCGATAACACCTATCGCACTCTACAAAGTGCCACGGTGGTTCTGGCAAATGGTGCGATTATCAACACTGCAGATCTCGATAGCGAGCTTCAGTTACAGAAGGCCGCCCCTGCGCTACATGCCGAACTTGCGGCCATCAAGGGTGAATTACGCTCACGGCAAGATCTAGTTTCAGAGATCGTACGGCAGTATCAGATAAAGAACACGATGGGTTATGGAATCAACTCTTTCCTAGATTTTGACTCAGTCATCGAGATATTTCTTCACATTTTGATCGGTAGCGAAGGAACTCTAGGTTTCATTGCAGAGGCGATCTTTAATACCGTTCCACTACTGAGCAGGGCCGCCACAGCCCTGCTGATCTTTGAGGATCTAAACTCTGCCACCGAGGCACTCGTCCACCTTGAACCTACAAAGCCAGCTACTGTCGAGTTGATGGATGCCGCCTCTTTGCGCGCAGGCAAAGTTGATCTACAGGGAATTGTTCTCAAAAATCACGCCGCCCTTCTCATTGAGTATCAAGCGGCGAGTGAAGATTCACTTCTTGCGATGATCGAATTTTCGACTAAAACACTCCAACAGGTTGGCGCGGTTAACAATCCTGAACTCACGAGTGATAAGGCGGTACGCGAAGGGCTCTGGCATATTCGCAAAGGTCTGTATGCCTCCGTGGCAGGAGCGCGCCGCTCAGGAACCACGGCGCTTCTGGAAGATATTGCCGTCCCGGTTAATCACGTTGCGGCAACGTGTATTGGACTGCAACTACTATTTGCGAAACATGGCTACGAAGATGCGGTTATCTTTGGCCACGCGAAGGATGGCAACATCCACTTTCTGATTAACGAAGACTTCCAAAATCCAGTTGCGCTCGAGCGCTACAGCGAATTTACTGAAGAGATGGTCACCCTCATTCTTGCGAAGGGTGGCTCTCTCAAGGCGGAGCATGGGACTGGCAGAATGATGGCTCCATTTGTGGAACGACAATACGGTCCAGAGCTCTACGCAATCATGCTCCGGATTAAGAAGGCTTTTGACCCAACGGGAATTCTTAACCCCGGAGTCTTAATCTCAAGCGATGCCTTAGCCCACATGCGAAATATAAAGTTCAATCCAACCATCGAAAAAATTGCCGATAACTGCGTGGAGTGCGGTTATTGCGAACCGATCTGCCCGAGCAAAGATCTCACAACCACTCCTCGCCAGCGCATCGTTATTCAGCGCGCAATCGCCGCCACACGATTACGTGGTGATAACGAACTTCGGCGTGATCTCTTGAAGAGTGCGCGATACCACGTCGAAGAAACTTGCGCAGTCGATGGGCTTTGTGAGAGTTCGTGTCCAGTTGGGATCAATACCGGTTCCTTGGTAACCAGCCTGCGCGCAGAGCGCAATGCGGGTCTTTATGCCAATTTGTGGGAACAAGGCGCAGCCCATTGGGGCGCTACTCTCTCCGGGATTAGCGCTGCGCTCACTCTCGCCCGTAGCCTTCCTATACAACTCTTGTCCCCCGCAAATAGCGCTCTGCGAAACTTCTTTGGCAATGAGCGAATACCGCTATGGTCTAAAGATCTCTCCCGGGGCGGGAAGAAACGCGTGGAGGTTCAAAATCTCAACGCTGACTTTGTTCTCTTCGCCTCCTGCCTTGAAAGTATCTTTGCAGCCAGAACCATCGAGTCTCTCAAATCTCTCTCTCACAAGGCAGGGCTGATATTTACAACGCCAATGGGGCTAGCGGATCTCTGCTGCGCTACCCCCTGGAAATCGAAGGGGTTAACCGACGGCTATACGCTCATGGTCGATTCCACTTACGCAGCCCTATTGGAGGCCAGCAAAGGCGGTCGACTCCCAATCGTCTGCGAAAACTCTTCGTGTACTGAGGGACTCTTTAAAGCTCTTCAGGCCCAGAAAGATTCAAAATTGCAAATTATCGATGCTGTCGACTTTGCCGTCGAGTACCTTCTACCACGTATTGAAATTACAAGTAAGAAGCGCTCAATCGCCTTACACCCAACCTGTTCCAGTACTTTGCTTGGGAGTAATGGCAATCTGCAAACCCTGGCAGAGGCTATCTCCGAGAGCACCTCTACTCCCCTGGATTGGAGTTGCTGCGCCTTCGCGGGAGACCGCGGCTTATTGCATCCAGAGCTGACCGCCTCAGCAACCAGCGATCAAGTAGCAGAACTAAAAGACGAGACATTCGACGCCTATCTCTCAACGAATTTAACCTGTGAGATTGGGATGTCTCGAGCCACTGGCAAGGGGTTTCAACACATTCTTCTGGTGGTTGATGAATTGGCAAGGGCACATAAGGGTTAGCAGCGAACGGACTTTACTGATACCTTCATTTCTAGGTAAAACTGCGCGGATGTAGTGAAGTGGTATCACGTCAGCTTCCCAAGCTGACAGTGCGGGTTCGATTCCCGTCATCCGCTCAAACGGTTCCTAACATTTGGTTAGGGGCCATGCAGACAAATGCTCTCTGAGAGATCTAACAAAGATTGATTAGAGAGTACTTATTAGCCAGCCTCCACCGACCTAAGCAGATCTAGAATCCTTGACTCCTGGAGAGGAAATCGGACGATATTCTCTATAAAACCGTAGTAGAGTACCTTTACTCTCGATTTATGGAGGAAAATAATGAAAAAGACACTAACGCACCTTCCATCCACGAACTATGCGCTAAACGCACTGGGGGCGCAGATTTCAATCGCTCGACGGGAGCTGGGCTGGAAGGCAACTGATTTGGCTGAACGACTAGGCGTATCTTCTGGCGTGGTCACCCGTATCGAAGCGGGGGCACCATCAACGGGCGTCGGAATAGTTTTTGACGCGGCAGTGCTCTGTGGGATCCCCCTGTTCGAGACTAATCCGCATGATGTGAGGGCTATGGCTTACGTGGCGCAAACGGAGCGCGTGCGTCTGGCTCTGCTTCCATCACGCACCCGTCGGCGCAACGTCAAGGTACCCAATGACTTCTAAGGGCGAGAGCCAGGCTCTGAAATCTCCCAAAAAGCTCTATGTATGGGTCTGGCTTCCAAAGACATCTGAGCCGGTGGTGGCGGGGATCCTCTACCCAACAGATTTCAAAGTGGGTGATGACAAAGTTCTCTCTTTCACCTATGCGCAGAGTTATCTGGGACTTGAAAACAAAATCTCGCTCTTTTCTAAGGAGCTTCCGTTGCTGGATGAGACGCAACTCCCATCCGACCCGTCAATTGGTCGTTCAGTTTTAGCCCTTCATGGCTGCATCCGCGATGGTGGACCGGATGCCTGGGGGCGGAGAGTTATTGACCAGAGATTTGCTGGGTACCCGAATATCGAGCTAAACGAACTCACCTACCTTGCCTTCTCGGGCAGTAATCGAATTGGTGCCTTGGATTTCCAAACCTCCTCGCAGAGGTACGTACCCAGAGGGGGAAAGGCAACCTTGGAGCAGCTAATGAACGCAGCCGAGCTGATCGAGGCTGGAGAGGAGCTTCCCGAAGACCTTGAGGCTGCGGCAGGACACGGGACCTCAATCGGCGGAGCCACACCCAAGGCACTTCTGGTTGACGGAAACAGGGAACTAATTGCCAAGTTCTCCTCCACAACTGACACCCGACCAGTCATACAGGCCGAAGCCGCTGCAATTTTTCTTGCCGCTCGCGCCGGCATCTCCGTCGCACCCTCTGAAATCCGCATCGTCTCGGGCAAGAAGGTTCTTCTGCTGGAGCGCTTCGATCGTCTGCCCAACGGAGAGCGCAAGCAGATGCTCTCTGCCCTGACGATATTAGGTCAAAATGAAATGGGTGCTCGCCACAGTTCATATCCGGACCTGGCCGATGAAATACGTAAGGGGACCTGGGGTGAGATTGACCCAACCCTGCGTCAGCTCTTCACCAGACTTGTTTTCAATGTCTGCATCGGCAACACCGATGACCACCTTCGGAACCACGCCGCTTTCTGGGATGGTCAGGTACTGAGCCTTACCCCAGCCTTCGATCTCACTCCTCAACGCCGCTCTGCGGAAACGGCCAGCCAGGCTATTGGCATAACGAGGGATGGGGAGCGCCACAGCCAACTCCGCCTTTGTCGCAAAACTGCTGCATCCTTTCTACTCTCACCAAAAGATGCCAACGAGATCATTGATCACGTCGTTCAGACAATTAAAGGTAGTTGGCAGGATGCCTGTCACCACGCCAAACTTACTAAGGCAGAGGCCAAGAGTCTTATGGGAAGAGAGATCCTCAATCCGTACATTTTCTATGAAGAGGGATGAAATGGCTCAAAATGCAACCCAAGTAGCGATCGCTCTCGGAAAAGGCAGTGTTTCCTAGGTTTGAATATTTAGCCCTTTGGGTTTGAGAGCTCCTACTTTTGATCCGATCCTGGCTGGTCAAAGCATTTGTTAGCGAGCCTCAAAAGCCTTTTAACGCTATTTTGAAATGCGCGGCAAATTCCATGAGTATCTAATCGACAATTCGCGAACCAGAACAACGACCAGACCTCCCACAATGGCGGGGATCGCCTTATTCACCTGGAACTCGTTGAGCAATACATAGATCACCGCACCTGCGAGCGCAGAAGTTCCAATCGTCTCGCGGTGTAGCAGCACTGGCTCGGTCTGCGACAAGACATCGCGAAGCAATCCCCCGGTCACTGCGCCTGTGACTCCAAGGACAACTGCGATGACGGCACCCGAGTGGAATCCGATGGCGTAGTTGGTGCCGGAGACCGTTGCAACCGCCAACCCAAAGGTGTCCAGCGCGAGCAGGAAGCGACCCACAGGTTCAGAGCTCCTGCGCACAATCGTAATAAGGACAGCGACAAAAACGGCGGCAAAGAGCCACGGATTGGGGATCCAGGCGGGCTGGTGAACCAAGAAGAGGTTGCGGAAGGTTCCACCCGCGAGGGATGAAACTCCTGCGATAAGAATGATCCCGCCGTAATCCATTCCCTTGGCGGCAGCAACGCGCGCTCCCACAGTGGCGAAGGCGAAGGTGGCGATGAGATCACAGATATTGACGAGAGATGACCACTGCATGGGTATCTGCTCCAGTCTTAGCGCGGAAGTGGTAGCCCCGAAGGGATTCGAACCCTCGTAGCTGACTTGAGAAGCCAGAGTCCTAGGCCACTAGACGACGGGGCCGCGCTATTTACTTGTACATCTTTCGTGCTGGGCTGGGGTACCAGGACTCGAACCTAGACACGCTGAACCAGAATCAGCAGGGCTGCCAATTACCCCATACCCCAAGGTCTCCCAACAAGCTGACCCTTTCGGGCCATGGAGAAGGATAACCTGTAAAACCGGGTGGAGATTACAGGGAGGCCTTGATCCGCTCCAAACTCTTCTCTTTGCCTAGAAGTTCCATCGATTCAAAGAGGGGTGGCGAGATATGGCTTCCAGTAACGGCTATCCGGACCGCCCCAAATGCGACGCGCGGTTTAAGAGCTAACTCTTCGATAAGAGCGGCACGCAGGACCCCCTCGATACCTTCGTGGCTCCACTCCGCCAAGGAGGTGAGGCGGTCTAGTGATACTTGCAATACCTTCTTACTCTGCTCATCGGCGATCTTAGAGAGCGAATCTTGCGCAACGGCAAAATCTTGGGTGAATAAGAATTTAAGCATCGGTGGAATCTCAGCCAGTGTCGTGATTCGCTCCTGAATAATAGGTAGTGCCAGCTTCACTAATGCAACCTCGGACTCTCTCCCCGTTATTACCCCTGCGCGAGTGAGAAATGGAAGGGACCAGTTCAAAAACGCCTCAGGAGTCAGGGCGCGAATCTTGTCACCGTTAATCGCTTCCAGCTTCTTCATATCAAAGCGCGCTGGACTGGAGTGCACCCGCTCAACGGTAAAGAGTTCAACGAGTTCTTGCATAGTGACATCTTCGCGATCTTCACCGGGTGACCAACCCAGAAGGGCGAGATAGTTGCAAATAGCTTCGGGCAGGTAACCGGCCTCGCGATACCACGCAATCGAAACTTCGCCATTGCGCTTGGAGAGTTTGGCGTTGTCCTGGCCCATGACAAATGGGAGGTGAGCAAAGAGTGGGTAATCCTCTGGTGCAACGCCCATTGCTTGATAGACGCGAATCTGCCGTGGCGTTGATGAGAGCAGATCTTCGCCTCTAAGCACGTGGGTGATCTTCATCAGAACATCGTCAACCGCAACGGCTAGCGTGTAGAGCGGTGAACCGTCATTGCGCGCCAAAACAAAATCAGGAACGAAGTTGTGATCAAAACTAACTTCTCCCCGAATCAAATCTGTAAATGTTGTGGAGCCCTCAGGCATCAACATGCGCACAACCGGCTTGCGACCCAAAGTGAGGTATTCGGCAACCTGCTCTGGAGTGAGATTGCGACAATGAGCGTTGTAACCAGGAGCGTTATTAGCCGCGCGCTGCGCCTCCCGAACCGCCTCTAACTCCTCGGCCGAGCAATAACAGTGATAGGCGAAGCCCGTATCCAAAAATTGTTGGGCATACTTGGCGTAGATATCTAGTCGCTGCGATTGGAGATAAGGACCGTACGGTCCCCCTACTTCGGGACCCTCATCCCATTCCAGCCCGAGCCAGCGCAGCGTTCCAAGCGCCGCCTGAATGTACTCGTCAGTGACACGATCGGTATCGGTATCTTCAATGCGAAAAACGAACCTTCCCCCCGTGTGTCGGGCGTAAGCCCAATCAAAGAGCGCGGTACGAATATTGCCGACATGCAGCTCACCCGTTGGAGATGGGGCGAAGCGGACTCGTACCTCTTTGGTGCTAGACATTTTTAGCACTCACCTTGTTGGTTAAAACGCCGAGTCCTTCGATACTCACTTCAACGGTAGAACCTGCCGGCATCGGACCAATTCCCGCTGGTGTACCAGTCAGAATGACATCACCAGGCAGAAGGGTCATCACCTGGGTAACAAAAGCAATAATTTGTGGCACGTTGAAAATCATGGAACTCAAAGGTTCAGATTGCCGAACCTCGCCATTCACCGTGGTTGAAATGACCTGAGATCCAGGTTGGTAATCGGTCTCAATCCACGGTCCGAGGGGGGCGAAGGTGTCAAAACCCTTGGCGCGAGTCCACTGACCATCTTTCTTCTGCAGGTCTCTGGCGGTCACATCGTTGCCGATCGTGTAGCCAAAGATCACATCGCTGTAGCGCTCAATAGGGACATCCTTACAAATCCGCCCAATCACAATTGCCAGTTCGCCCTCAAAATCGACGCGATCTGACATACGAGGCCATTGAATCGTGTCATGAGGACCGATCACTGCCGTATTCGGTTTCAAAAAAATAATTGGCTCTTCCGGAACAGCAGAATCCATCTCGGCGGCATGGTCGGCATAATTCTTTCCTATGCAGAGAACTTTGCTCCTTGGAATGACGGGGGCAAGTAATTTGACCTCACTGAGATCCACCTTGGTCTCGGTTGGGATAATCCCTTGATAAATGGGATCCCCTTTGAGGACAAGGATCTGATCCTGCGCGTTAATGACTCCAAAGTGGGGATCGGTGCCGATGCCGACCGATTCATTCGGCGTAAATCTAACAATACGCATGGGCCAAGCCTATCTTGCTTACTTAAGCTCACCCTCACCCAGGGTCGGCTGGGCCTTGGTAGCGAGCACGGTAGCGATCCGGTGGCGCCGACCAACCGGGCGTTCAGCCACCAATGTCCAGCCCGCAAGTGTTATTTCGCTGCCGGGAATAGGCACTCGGCCAAGTTCTTTAGCAAGTAGCCCGCCAACGCTATCAACGTCTTCTGTAGCGGCTTCTTCTAGTTCGATCTTAAAGGCGGCGGCAAAGTCATCGATATTGAGGCGAGCGGAAAGACGCGCCTGTGAATCCGAGAGCCATTCGACCTCTTCAGCCTCATCGTCATACTCATCAGCGATCTCGCCAACGATCTCTTCCAAGATGTCTTCGATGGTGATCAGACCGGCAGTTCCGCCGTACTCATCTATCACAATCGCCATATGAATCTGATCGCGCTGCATCTCCTTGAGAAGATCTGCTGCCGTCTTATTTTCGGGAACGAAGGAGGCAAGTCGTAGATGTTCCGCGACGCTCTCGCTCTGCTCGGAGTCGTGATGTTCATGAACGCGTCTAGCCAAATCCTTAACGTAGGCGATACCAATAACGTCATCGAGATTCTCTGCAATGACGGGAATTCGAGTAAATCCAGAGCGCAGCGCGAGTGAGAGCCCTTGGCGTAAGGTGCGATTGCCCTCTATCCAGACAATATCCGTTCGCGGAACCATAAGTTCGCGCACAAGAGTGTCACCAAGGTCTAAGACCGACTGAATCATCTCACGCTGGGATTCGACGATGATCGAACGCTCCCCGGCTTGATCTACAAGCTTGCGTAGATCGTTCTCATCATTAAAAATGGTGGGAAATGTGATCCCATAGCGCTTTAAATTTCTAAGAATTCTGTCGACCATTAACGCGCCTGCCACTTAGCCAAGATCGACTCTTGCAATTCGAACATAATTTTCTCTTCATCAACATCTGCGTGGTCATACCCCAGGCAATGCAAGATGCCGTGAATTGTTAAGAGGTGGAGTTCTGCTTCCAGACCGCTCTTAGCCTGCACTTCGGCAAATTGCGGACAGAGCACGATGTCTCCCACGATGCCGGGCTCTGGAGAGTCAGGAATCAACTCATCCATCGGGAAAGAGAGCACGTCGGTTGGACCTTTGAGATCCATCCACTCTTCATGCAATTCACTCATGCGCGCTTCATCCACGATGGAAATCGCCAGGTCACAATCCTCGTGCAAACCCATCCGGCGCATCGCAAATTCGGCAACGCTTATAAGCTCAGCCTCGCCAACTACAACGCCCGACTCATTTGAAAGCTCGATATTCATAGCGCACTCGCAATGGCGAGCTTAGCGATCACCAGCTCCAGTAGTGCGCACCGTTCTAAGGTTCGCGCTCTTTGCAGCATCAAATCGCCCATAAGCGCTGACGATCTCACCGACCAAACGATTTCGAACGACATCTTCTGCGGTCAGATGCATGAAGCAGATGTCATCGACTCCGTCCAAGATATCGCCTACAACTTTTAACCCAGATGGAGTTCCATTTGGAAGGTCTACTTGAGTGACATCACCCGTAATTACCATCTTGGAGCCAAAGCCCAGGCGAGTCAGAAACATCTTCATCTGCTCCGCAGAAGTGTTTTGGGCCTCATCCAGAATAACGAAGGCATCGTTGAGGGTGCGACCTCGCATGTAGGCGAGAGGCGCGATCTCAATAATTCCTGACTGCATCAACCGCGGGATCGACTCTTGGTCGATCATGTCATGGAGCGCATCAAAGAGTGGCCGCAGATATGGATCGATCTTCTCTTGCAATGTGCCAGGCAAGAATCCGAGGCGTTCACCTGCCTCAACCGCAGGACGGGTCAAGATAATGCGATTAACTTCCTTCGCCTGCAAGGATTGAATCGCCTTCGCCATTGCCAGGTAGGTCTTACCAGTACCAGCGGGGCCGACGCCAAAGGTGATGGTGTTCTCATCAATCGCCTCTACGTAGCGCTTCTGATTGGCGGTCTTGGGGCGGATCGTCTTGCCACGATTGCTCAAGATATTGAGCGATAGAACCTCAGCCGGGTGATCAATCGGAACTCGTTTGACCATGCCGATGGCGTGATGGATCGCATCAAGAGTAAGTGATTGTCCGGCGCGAATCAGGACCAAGAGCTCCTTGACCAAGACCTCAAATTGAGCGGCCTCCTCTAAATCCCCCTTAGCGAAAATCTCATTGCCACGAAAGGTGATGAGGAGATTGGGGAAGGTGGACTCAAAGATACGCAGGTATGAATCTTGTGGTCCGGTGAGCGCGACCATAGAAATGGCGGCTGGGACGATAATCAAAGGTCTCTCCATTACTTCCAAATCTTACGGTTAACCGGGCGGCCACGCGAATGGACGGCCACCTAATAAATGCATGTGGGCGTGGAAAACGCTCTGACCAGCGTTCGCTCCGGTGTTAAAAGTAATTCGGTAACCATCTAAGTCCAGTTTTGCGGCGAGTCCGCGGCCTGCTGCAAAGAGCTCTGACATGGTCGCAGAATCAGCTGCGGCGAGCTCAGCGGCGTTCTCGTAATGGGCACGAGGAATCACCAAGATATGAGTTGGGGCCTGAGGGGCTAAGTCGTTAAATGCTAGGACCTGCTCGCTCTCATAGAGATAGTTTGTGGCTATCTCGCCATTTGCAATCTTGCAGAAGATGCACATACCCAAAAGCCTATAACTACCAACGCCCGGTGAGGGCAGAAATAGCGCAAAGGGCTGCAAAGCCCGCGTGAGCAGAACGCAAGACCTCGCTGCCCAGGAGCACAACTTTTCCTCCTGCTGCCCCTAGCTCACCCAGCTCTTCCCCAGAGAGACCGCCTTCGGGACCAATTACAACGACAATCGCTCCTGGAGTTATCTGCTTGCTAGCCTCTGAAAGTTTGGTTGTAGCGCCTTCATGCAGGATGAAGAGGTTTGACTGATCGCCAAAGCGCTTAGCGATATGCGCGGTCGTAATCGGAGATTCAATTTCAGGCAGTCGCAATCGCCGAGATTGCTTTGCTGCGGCGATCGCGGTTGCCAACCATTTTTCGCCGAGGTCTTCTTGCCACTTTGCGATCGAACGAGCCGATTGCCAAGGAATAATGGTGGTAGCGCCCGCGACCGTGAGCAGTTCAATTGCCTCTTTTGCACGATCTGACTTCATCAGCGCTTGTATGACAACCAATTCTTGCGCTACCTCTTCGGGCAGACCACGCTCCAGGACAGCGAGAATAAAACTCTTTTTGCCAATCAGTTCAACCTGCCCACGCAGCCAGGCTCCTGAACCATCGGCGAGCATGAGCTCTTCGCCAACTTCAACGCGCACAACCTTGATGGCGTGGTGGGCCTCTTCACCTCTTACCTCAATGGTGCTTCCCGCCCCTAAATCTGGAACAAAGAAGAGAGTTAGCATGAACTATCGATTAAACGCATCGCGAACGCGACCGAAGAGGCCGTGCTCGTGCTGATCCTTATTGCGATTTTGTACCTTAAAAGTATTCAATTTTTCACCGCGCAACTTTGTGAACTTGCGCATCAGATCTTGCTCCTCCTGGGAGAGCCGCTGCGGCGTAACGACCTCTACATGAACAATCAGATCGCCTCGTCCACCGCCCCGCAACTTGGCAACACCGAATCCGCGCAAGGTCATAGCATCCGCAGATTGGCAACCTGGCTTTATCTCAATGGGCTGCGGACCATCCAAAGTTTCTACAGTCACCGTCGTACCAAGCGCAGCTGCCGCCATCGAAATTGCGATCGAAATATGTAAATCCTTACCATCCCGAGCCAAGAAATCGTGTGGCCTCTCCACAACCTCAACATACAAATCTCCGGCGGGTCCACCCCCAGGACCGACCTCACCCTGTCCAGGGAGGTGAATACGATTTCCACCTTCCACGCCTGCAGGGATCTTCACGCTGAGGGTGCGACGCGAGCGAACTCGACCATCTCCAGCGCATTCGTTGCAGGGATTTGGAATCACCGAACCGTAACCGCTGCAATTGTTGCAAGGGCGACTTGTCATGACATTTCCGATGAAGGAACGCGTGACTTGTTGGATCTCACCGCGACCCTTACAAATCCCACAGGTTTGCGCCTTTGAATCGTTGGCACAGCCACTTCCGTGACACTTCTCGCAACGGATCGCAGTTTCTACCGTGATCTCTCGCTCCGTGCCGAAGACGATCTCTTCCAAATTGAGTTCAACCCCAATCAGGGCATCTTGACCAGCACGCGCGCGCGAACGCGGACCCCGCTGACCCCCGCCGCCGAAGAAAGCATCCATGATGTCGCCAAAGCCGAAGTTTTGGGACCCTGCGAATTGCGAAAATTGGTCGCCACCAAGGTCGTACTTTTGTCGCTTGGTCGGATCGCTCAACACCTCGTATGCCGCGGTTATCTCTTTAAATCTATCTTTGACAGTCGGATCTGGGTTTACATCAGGGTGAAACTCCCGAGCTAATTTCCGATAAGCCTTCTTAATTTCATCGAAGGATGAATCGCGATGCACTCCCAGCGCCTCGTAAAGATCAGCCATGCGTCGCTCCCCCTAAGAATTCTCCGATGTAGCCCGCCACGGCATTGACCGTGGCTATTGTTTGGGCGTAATCCATACGCGTGGGTCCAATAACCCCCAACGCACCGGTTGATTGTCCTTCAATTCCGTAGCCCACGCTAATTAAAGATGTTGTCTGCAAGCTCTTCTCAGATTGTTCATCGCCGATGAGAACCTGCACGCTCTGGCTGGCATTGGCAAGTAGCCGAAGGAGTACCACCTGCTCCTCCAAAGCTTCAAGAATCGGGAAGAGTGATATGACTGACTCCGGGGTCCCGCCCCGCGCTAAATTGGCCGCTCCCGAGAGAACGACCTTCTCCTCGTCCGGGTACTGAATGACAGCAACTTGCTTGGTGATCTGCGCTAGGAGTTTGGCGGTGCGAATCAGGAGATCATCTCGATCGTGAGCGTGAGAGAGAAAAGTTTCGATAGCACGGCGCTCGGCAAGGGAGAGTGGTTTAACCTGCGCCAACTTATCTACGAAGACGCGGTAGCCGTTTGTCGTGGGAATTCGCCCAGCACTGGTGTGCGGCTGTGTGATGAGACCTGCATCTTCCAGAATCGCCATATCGTTTCGAATTGTTGCAGGGGAGACTCCAAGCGGGTGGCGCTCTGCAATCGCCTTAGAACCCACTGGCTCTTGGGTCGCGACATACTCATCAACAATGGCGCGTAGGATTTCAAGTTGGCGTTCTTGCATAGTTTTCTAAATCTACTACAACAGTATTTCGCGAACGATGCGATCTGCGATAAGTCGTCCGGTCTTACTCAAAACGACCGATCCGCGCTCCCAGCTCTCTCTCACAAGATAGCCACCATTGAGGAAATCTGAGAGCGAACTCTCTTCTCTCTCTGAGAGAGTCGCGCGCGCAATGCCTCTAGCGAGACGAATCTGCAGCATGATCTCTTCGCTACGCGCCTGCTCCACAGTCAAAATCTCCTCTTCCTGCATCGGGTTACCCGCTTCCAACACCTTCTGGGTGTAGGCGGCGGGGTGCTTCACATTCCAAAAGCGTCGGCCATCGATATGTGAGTGCGCACCTGCCCCAGCCCCCCACCAGTTATCGCCGTTCCAGTAGGCCAAGTTGTGGCGCGACTGCGATCCCGGCCTAGACCAGTTACTTAATTCATACCAATCAAATCCTGCGGCGGTGAACTTCTCATCTGCCAGCAGATACTTATCGGCGGTTTGATCGTCATCAGGCATAACCACCTCACCACGCTTCACCTGCGCGCCGAGTTTTGTTCCATTCTCAACGATGAGTGCATAAGCCGAGATATGTGTGATCGGTAGGCTAAGTGCGGTATCAACGGAGACCTCCCAATCTTGCACTGACTCCCCTGCTGTTCCATAGATCAGATCAACGCTGATCTCGGTAAACCCTACTTCGCGCGCCCACTCTGTCGCCTTAAAAATATTCTCGGGATTGTGTGTTCGATCCAGCGCGGCCAGAACATGTGGAACCGCTGACTGCATTCCAAAGGAGATGCGATTAAACCCCACCTCGCGTAACTCTGCCAATTTTGATTTGGTAACAGTGTCGGGATTGGCCTCTGTCGTTATTTCAGCATCGCTCTTTAGCTCAAAGTGCTCTCCGATCAACGAGATGACACGACCTAAATCTGCCGCCGCCATCAGGGTTGGCGTGCCGCCGCCGAAGAAGATCGTTGGAACCGTCGATGCAGTAGAGGTTTCTCGCGCAAACTCAATTTCCCGAAGCAATAGCTCGATATAGGAGCGTGATGTCCCTGAAAAATCGTTGCTGATCGAAAGCTCAGAAGGTGTATACGTGTTGAAATCACAGTAACCACAACGCCTTACGCAGTACGGGATATGTACATAAAAGGCGAGCGTACTCATTCGCGCTCTTTAGCTTTTGCCTTCGCTTTATCGATATCGGCATCAGTGGTGAGCGCAGCGACGAAGGCCTCTTGTGGAACCTCAACGCGGCCCACCATCTTCATGCGCTTCTTTCCCTCTTTCTGCTTCTCAAGAAGTTTGCGCTTACGCGAGATATCACCACCGTAGCACTTTGCCAGAACATCTTTACGGATTGCTCGGATACTTTCGCGTGCAATGATGCGACCACCGATTGCAGCCTGAATTGGAATTTCAAATTGTTGCCTCGGAATGAGCTCACGCAACTTGCCAGTCATCATCGTGCCGTAGGTGTAAGCCTTCTCCTTGTGAACAATGGCGCTGAAAGCATCGACCTTCTCGCCTTGCAACAAGATATCAACCTTGACGAGATCGCCTTCGGCTTCACCGATTGGTTCGTAATCAAGTGAGGCGTAGCCACGAGTGCGACTCTTGAGTTGATCGAAAAAGTCAAAGACAATTTCTGCAAGTGGCAAGGTGTAGCGAATTTCAACGCGATCCTCTGACAAGTAATCCATCCCGAGGAGCAAGCCACGGCGCTCTTGGCAGAGATCCATGATGGTTCCAATAAATTCTGACGGGGCAAGGACGGTAGCGCGAACAATGGGCTCTTCGACTTTTTCAATCTTGCCCTCTGGGTACTCCGAGGGATTTGTCACGGTCAAGATGGCTCCATCGCCGGTTGTGACTGTGTAGACCACGTTGGGAGCAGTTGAAATTAAGGTCAAATTCGATTCACGCTCCAGACGCTCACGCACAATCTCCATATGGAGTAAGCCCAGGAAGCCACAGCGGAAACCAAAACCAAGGGCCGCTGAACTCTCAGGTTCATAGACCAGCGCAGCATCGTTGAGTTGTAATTTGTCGAGCGCTTCGCGAAGCAGCGGGAAGTCAGCACCATCGATCGGGAAGAGACCCGAAAAGACCATAGGCCGGGGATCTTTGTAACCAGCCAAGGCAACCTTCGCAGGATTGTTGTAGGTGGTGATCGTGTCGCCCACACGTGATTGGCGCACATCTTTCACGCCGGTAATTACATATCCAACTTCACCCACGCCAAGTCCCTTAGAAACCACTGGTTCTGGGGAAATTACACCCACTTCAAGCATCTCGTGGCGCACGCCCGTTGAGAACATCTGAATCTGATCGCGGGTAGAGAGGTGACCATCGATAACGCGGACATAGGTGACTACGCCGCGATAGGTGTCATAGACCGAGTCGAAGATCAGTGCTCGTGTCGCTGCAGATGCATCACCAACAGGTGCAGGAATCTGTTTAACAATCTGATCCAATAATTCAGTAACACCCGCACCAGTCTTACCTGAAACGCGCAAGCAATCCTCTGGCTCACAACCGATTAATTTGGCGAGTTCTTCGGCAAATTTTTCAGGCTGAGCGGCCGGCAGATCAATCTTGTTAAGTACGGGGATGATGGTGAGGTTGTTCTCCATCGCAAGGTAAAGATTGGCCAGAGTCTGCGCTTCAATTCCTTGCGCGCAATCCACGAGTAGAACCGCACCCTCGCAGGCGGCGAGTGAACGCGATACCTCGTAGGTGAAGTCAACGTGACCAGGTGTATCAATCATGTTGAGGATGTACTCCTGGTCATCTAACCCAGAGCGCCAAGGCAGGCGAACCGCTTGCGACTTGATGGTGATGCCGCGCTCTCGCTCGATATCCATGCGGTCGAGATATTGGGCGCGCATATTGCGCAGTTCCACTACCTCGGTTATTCCCAACATACGATCAGCCAGCGTCGATTTTCCATGATCGATGTGGGCAATGATGCAGAAGTTGCGGATCTGCTCAGGATTAGTGAGAGAGGGTTGCGGAGCTTTCGCTAATGAAATCGCTGGCATGGCTTAGCCGTTACCGCGGGTTCTTAAAAAATTATTTAGCAGAAGACTTGTTGGCAGCCTTCGCCATTGCAGACTTTTTATTTGCTGCAGCGTTGGCGTGAATAACGCCCTTGGAGACTGCAACATCCAAGGCCTTTGAAGCGGCGCGGAGCTCTGCAGCGGTCATGGTGACATCTCCTGAAGCTGCGGCATCCTTAAAACGGCGGATGGCGGTCTTGATCGATGAGCGGACAGACTTGTTACGAGCCTGCGACTTCTCATTGGTCTTGATGCGCTTGATCTGAGACTTGATGTTTGCCACTTATTTGACTGCTTTCTTCTTCAATGAAACGTCCGAGAGCTAGCCACGATGGTGGCGAGCAGAGTGGGAAGGTTACCAGCGAGCGGGGGCTAGGCTCAAATGGAGCAGGCTCTGCTCTTACTTCTGGTGCAGCTTTGAGCGTGAGATGGCTATAACGGTGCGCTCTAGGGCGTAGATCGGGTCAGAGGCAGCGCCTTTGATCTCGGCATCGGCCTGCGCCAGGGCCACGACCGCTCCAGCGAGCGTTGCCGGCGTCCACCCGGTGAGTTGGCGGCGCGCCTTATCGATCTGCCAAGGCGATAATCCGAGAGATCCAGCGAGCTCAAAGGATTTGGCTCCACGGCTGGCCCCAGAGACCTTTGCCAGAGCACGGAGGGATCCAGCAAGGGCCGAGATGATCATGACTGGGTCGACCCCGCTCTGCAGAGCTTGGCGCAGGGTAACTAAAGCGAGATCACTGCGGCCCTCGAGCACCGCATCGGCGACATCGAAACCTGATGTCTCTACTCGACCCTGCTGAAATTTTGCCACATCCTCTTCGGAAATTGTTGAACCTGCAGGGATGTCTGAGGCTAACTGCGCGCAGACGCCGGAGAGTTCGCGCAAATCTGAGCCAAGAGCATCCACAATCGCCTGCACAGCACCTGGTGAGATCTTGCGCCCGAGACGGGCAAATTCGGTGCGGACAAAATCGAGCTTATCGCTCTCTTTTTTTATTGCCTCCGCTGCCACCAGAGTTGGCTTTACCTTCTTGATTTTTTCTAATAGTGCTTTGCCCTTCACTCCCCCCTTGTGCCAGAGCACCAAGTGCACCTCTTCATCTGGGGATTCAATGTAGGTAGATATCTCTTCGCCTAACTCGGCTGCCAGGTCTTGAATATCTTTGATAATTATTAAGCGAGCGTCGCCAAAGAGAGAGGGAGCGAGCGCATCGGTGATCTGACCGAGTTCGAGCGTTTGCGCAGATAGATGAGTGGCTGTCGCCCCATCACTTCCGACGACCGCCAGCGAGATAGCTCGATCAGCAAGTAACTCCTCGCCACCTTGAATCAGCGTGATCCCCATGAGCGCCATCTTAAAGCGATCCACCCACATACCAACACCAGCGTTCCTATCGCGCCCCCAGCAAATCCCTTGCTGAGGTGTATCACCGGCACCTTGGCAAAATTGGTGGCGACCCAGACGATCACCGTAGCCATTGGCTTCTGCGAGAGAGTCAAGGTGTACGCCAAGCCACCAGCAAATGGCGAGATCAGGGCGGCGATGAATCCGATGATGGTGATCGGAGCCACGACTGGTTCCACGAAAAAGTTGCTCGGCAGGGACATGATGGAGAATTGACCTGAAATCGCAATGGTGAGTGGTGTACAGATGAGGTTGGCTGAGATAGAGATGGCAAGCAGCTCTGCAAGTTTTCGATAGCGCAGATAGCGCACCAACCAGGCAGTAACGGGTTCACTCAGAAGCAGGATTCCCGCGGTCGCAGCGACAGAGAGTGCGAATCCCGGATCGGTGGCTTCAAAGGGATCGATCAGGATTAGAAGTGAGATAGCTAAGCCAAGTGCTGCAAGCGCTGAAGATCGTACGCCCCGCGCCTGTGCGATCAACAAAACACTCACCATCACCGTAGCACGCAAGACTGATGGTGAAGGTCGCACTAAGAAAATAAATCCCAAGAGGACAAGTGCGCAAATTAATAACCGTGCCCGAAGATTAGGAATAAGCCATTGCAAAGCCCAGAGAACAAATGCTGCGATAATTGCGAAGTTCTCACCGCTTACTGCTGTGAGATGAGTTAAACCCGACAGCAACATATCGTTGACAAAGGCGTGTGTTTCAAGTGAGGTATCTCCAAGAACCAAACCAGGTATCAGAGCCCCGCTCGCCCCTCCAACCCGCAGCGCTACATCGCGAAAGTCGGCGCGAATCGCGCCGGTGATTCTTCCCGTAGTCGCGCTTCCATGAACCACCGTAATGAGGCCACGTTCGGCGAAGAGCCCAGCTACACGCTTCTCTCCTGTCGAGTAGAGAATTCCGGCGCACGAAATGACAGAGCCTGGAAGCGCCGTTAAATGTTCTGCGGTGGTAATTCGCAGTGGGAGATGCGTCTTATAGAGCGCCTTCCCAATCTTGATTGAAATAACTGAAATCAGCGCTGTGGTCGTTGCTGGTTTTATATAGCCCTGCATCTGCTTTGGCTCGCCAAGCTTTGGATCACTCACAATTGATGCCACGAGGTGCACCGAAATCTTCTTATCGAGTATCGGGGCCACGATGCTAGATTCCAAAGCGCGCTGGTGGAGTGCCATGAGACCTCCCCCAGCGAGGAGAGCAGTGATAAGCACAAAGGCGCTAGAGCGATGCCATCCCAGCAGCCAAACAAATAAAGGGAGCGCTAGCAGGAGCCAGATACGATCTAATAGTCCAACCCCGGCTGCACCGAGCCAAATTGCAACACCTACGGTGAAGAGCGCTAGATCCGCACGAAGCTTTTGAGGTTGGCGAATTTGCTCTTGCCCATTCCGCTCACCTTGGTCAGATCTTCAATCGTTGCAAAGGGTCCATGTGCGGTGCGATAGGCCAAAATCCGTGCGGCCATTACCGCACCGACTCCTGGTAACTGCTCAAACTGCGCCACGGTGGCGGAATTGATATTGATCGTTCCAGAGGTGATCTTGCCCTTGGAGGCGGCAGATTTCTTAGATTTTGCAGAGGCGGTTGAGATGGGAGGTGCTCCCACAATGATCTGCTGACCATCGGTGAGAACTTCGGCGAGATTGATATCAGTGAGCGATACCCCCCTTAATTGACCACCCGCCGCCTTGATGGCAGCAGCGGCGCGGGAGCCCCGAGGCAGCTTGTAAATACCAGGGTGGAGAACCTTGCCCGCTACATCAACCACTATTTTTGCCGGCGGCAAAGGTGGAAGAGAGTAGGTGGGAAGTGGTGAGAGTGAAGGCGTGGGAGCTGCAGCCGCGTTGCCGTGCGCGAGTGAGAAGAAGATCGCGCCAACCGAAAGGGAGGCTGCTAAGACGAAATAAATTGCTCGCCGTTGTAGGGTGGAAAATTCTGGAAATTCAAACATAGGCGCAGAGTAAAACCAGCCCTCCTTAACGAGAGCTCGTTATCAACCCTCTTGTGGACTAGATGACGATGTTGACGAGCTTTGGGGCAACGGTGATGATCTTTTTAATTGTGGCGCCCGCAATCTCTGCCTTGATGTGATCATTTTCGAGAGCAAGTTCTTCTAGATCGCTCTGCGAAATATCCGGAGATACCTCGATACGATCCTTAATCTTCCCACTCACCTGCAGAACTACCGTGACGTTATCTGCCTTGAGCAGTGACTCATCAATGTTGGGCCAGCCGGCCAGAGCAACGGCAGGCTTATGGCCCAAACGCTCCCACATATCTTCAGCGGTGTAAGGCGCAACCAAGGAGAGTGCAATTGCAATCGCCTCCGCGGCCTCGCGGACCGCTGGGTCGCCGCCCCCGCAACCAGTATCGATCGCTTTACGAGTCGCATTAACAAGCTCCATAACGCGAGCCACCGCCACGTTAAAGCGGAAGGACTCAACGGCGAATGAGATGTCAAAGAGGCTCTTGGCAGTTACTTTGCGCAGAGCGAGATCTCCCTGGGAGAAATCAACTCCCGGTGCGCTGGTTACATCACCCGAAACGCGCCAGGCGCGGTTAAGGAATTTAAAGGAGCCACTTGGTGATACATCGGCCCAGTCGATGTCATCTTCTGGAGGACCTGCAAAGACCAGCGAGAGACGAATTGCATCCACGCCGTGCGTGGCGAGTTCATCGGAGAGGCGCACTAGGTTGCCACGCGATTTTGACATCGCAGATCCATCCATCTGCACCATGCCCTGGTTGAGAAGGCGGGTGAATGGCTCTTCAAAATCGAGGTATCCCAGATCGTGGAGCACCTTGGTAAAAAAGCGCGAGTACAAAAGGTGCAAGATCGCGTGTGTTACGCCGCCCACGTATTGGTCAACGGGCAACCAGGTCTGGACCGCTTCCCTATCAAAGGCGCGATCGTGGAATTCCACGCTGGTGTAACGCAGGAAATACCAACTGGAATCAAAGAAGGTATCCATCGTGTCGGCATCGCGCTTTGCGGCGGCTCCACACTTTGGACAAGGGACGTTAACCCAATCTTGCGCCGCGCCGAGTGGTGATGAACCCTTCGGTTTTAAATCAAGCCCTGCCGCATCAGGAAGTTCGACTGGTAATTGATCTTGTGGTACTGGAACTTCACCGCACGAAGGACAATGAATAATAGGAATTGGAGTACCCCAGAAACGTTGACGAGAGATCAACCAATCGCGCAGGCGATAGTTCTTGGCGGAATTTCCCAGCTCCTTCGCCGTTAGCTCCTCGATGATTGTTGCAATTGCGGCCTCTTTGGTAAGTCCATTGAGTGATCCAGAGTTTATAAGCGCTCCATCCCCGGCGGTTGCAACGCCTGTGAGTGCGGGATCCTCCTCGCCAGTTTCAACGACGACACGTACCGGCAACCCCATCGCGCGCGCGAAATCTAAGTCGCGTTGATCGTGTGCCGGAACAGCCATGATCGCGCCAGTACCGTAGTCGGCCAAGACATAGTCCGATGCCCAGATTGGTAGCTTCTCTCCATTAACTGGATTGATCGCAAAGCGCTCCAGGAAGACACCGCTCTTGGGGCGATCTGTTGCCATGCGATCGATATCACTGGCTGCCTTGGTTGCGTTCAAGTAAGTACTAAATGCCTCTGTAACGGGGCCATCTGCTGCAAGTTCGGCAGCGAGCGCACTATCTACGGCAACAACCATGAAGGTTGCGCCATGCAGGGTGTCGGGACGAGTCGTGTACACGGTGATTGGCTCTGACCGACCTTCGATCGCAAAAGTGACTTCTGCGCCTTGGGAGCGACCGATCCAGTTGCGCTGCATCTGCAACACCTTCTCTGGCCACTTGCCCTCGAGCTCTTTCATGTCATCAAGCAGGCGATCGGCGTAATCAGTGATCTTGAGGTACCACTGATTGAGTTTCTTCTTGGTAACTGGGGTATCGCAGCGTTCGCAGAGCCCATTAACTACCTGCTCATTTGCAAGCACGGTCTGGTCATTGGGACACCAATTAACTGCAGAGTCTTTACGGTAGGCCAAGCCCTTCTCATAGAACTTTAGGAACAACCACTGGTTCCACTTGTAATACTCGGGGTCAGAGGTATGTAGAACGCGATCCCAATCAAAGGAACAGGCGTAGCGGCGCATGGAAGATTTCTGGACTTCAATATTTTCATAGGTCCAAGCACGCGGATCCGTGCCGCGCTTGATGGCGGCATTTTCGGCGGGCAGTCCAAAGGAGTCCCACCCAATAGGGTGCACGACGTTAAATCCCTTTTGGATCCAGTAGCGCGCGATGACATCGCCCAGGGCATAGGCCTCGGCATGGCCCATATGCAGGTCCCCCGATGGGTATGGAAACATATCGAGCACATACTTTTTAGGACGAGGATCATCTAGGCGACCAGATTTAAAGGGCTCTAGCTCATCCCAGATCGGCAGCCACTTCTCTTGAATTCCTTGAACGTCATAAGCCTCATGCATGAGGCGGATTCTCCCATGCCACGCCAGTCAACTCTTCCGCTACCTGCCAGAGGTTAGTTGCCAGCGTTTGATCGTAGGCCAAGGCCTTGCCATGAGTGAATTGTGGGCTGCCCTTGAGTCCGAAGTAGCGATCCGGGCCGATGAAGGCGGTATGAGTAATTTCAGGAAAGGTCGCTGCGCAGAGAAGAGGAAGGGCACCTTCAGCTGCGGTTTGCGCCAACTTGCTAGCGACCAATTCACTGAAACTTGCTAGCGGATTCTGCTTAGTTGGCTGCTTGAAGAGATTTGTATCTGACCAACCTGGATGGGCGGCGAGTGGAATTGCCCCGTATCCACGCGCCACGCGGCGTCGTTCCAACTCATTGACGAAGATCAGATCGGCTAACTTTGAATCCCCATAGGAGGCCCATGGCCAGTACTTTCCGACTCCAAGGCAGCGGTTCTTGATCGTCTCCTTCGTCTGATCGCCAAAGGTTCCCATTCTTGCAGCCAAACTTGTGGTTACCACCCAGCGATCGGTGACGAACTTTTCGATCAGCCCCGCGAAGGCGAAGTGGCCTAGGAAGTTGGTGCCGATCTGTGATTCAAAGCCATCTGCAGTTTTAGTAAATGGCGGGACCATGATGCCAGCGTTGAGAAAGACGACATCGAATGGTTGAGTAATTGCGGATGCAACTGTGCGGACCGATGAGAGGTCGGCAAGATCGAGTTGCAGAAAATCTTGAGCGCCGGTGCTCTGCATCGCCGCAACACCCTTAATCTCACTGCGAGTTGTAATCGTGACATGCGCACCTTTTGCGACCAGCGCCTTAGCGCATTCAAAACCTAAGCCGCTGTTGCCGCCCGTCACCAGGTAGCGCTTACCGGTCTGGTCAGGAATGCGCGAGGTATCCCATCCCGCAGCTAAGTGTGGCTGTGAATTCATGGCGAGCTCCATCCTCTAATCAGGCTGATAACTATTAGCGATACTAATGAGTTTAGTGATAATAATAAAGAGTATCGGACCAACCTTGCGCTGGAACCCACTCGTGCCACTGATCTGCTTCATCTGCCCGCGCAACTAGGCGAATCCACTGCCCTTCCACCAACTGGGTAACCAAGGGTTCTGCCGCGACCTTCTTAACCATTCATCCGCTTCCCCGACAGAATTTTCTCGGCGTACTTTTCAACTCTCGAGATGCGGGTATCTTCTTTCTTGGCGCCATCAAAGTAGAGCATGTACTCACGCTGGCAACTTGGAGTCAGCTTCTTAAATGCAACGCTGAGGCCAGGAATCTTCTTCATGGTGGCAGCAATATCTTTGGGAAGCTCGGCGGGTGCCACTTTCTTCAACGGAACTTGCAGTCCAGCCTCTTCAATGGAGATCGCCTCATCCATGTAGGCCTTGATTACCTTCTTGGATTTCGCTATCTCTTCCAGGCTGGCGAAGCGAAGTTGGCGGCCACCCTGCACATTTTCGGTCTGCTGAATCAG
>JANXZW010000011.1 GCA_025355305.1 Actinomycetes bacterium
CTGATTCAGCAGACCGAAAATGTGCAGGGTGGCCGCCAACTTCGCTTCGCCAGCCTGGAAGAGATAGCGAAATCCAAGAAGGTAATCAAGGCCTACATGGATGAGGCGATCTCCATTGAAGAGGCTGGACTGCAAGTTCCGATGAAGAAAGTGGCACCCGCCGAGCTTCCCAAAGATATTGCTGCCACCATGAAGACGATTCCTGGCCTCAGCGTTGCATTTAAGAAGCTGACCCCAAGTTGTCAGCGTGAGTACATGCTTCACTTTGACGGAGCTAAGAAGGAAGAGACTCGAATCTTGAGAGTTGAAAAGTACGCCGAGAAAATTCTGTCGGGGAAGAGGATGAATGGTTAAGAAGGTCGCGGCAGAAAAACCCGGGTGGACCTTTCTGAGCAACTACTCCCATGTGCTGATCTGCATCGACCGCGACCCAACTATCAGAACCAAGGACATTGCGGCCGCAGTGGGCATCACCGAAAGGGCGACACAGGCAATAGTCGCCGATCTGGCAGAGAGCGGCTATCTGACTATTGAGCGGGTGGGCCGGCGCAATCTCTATACCGTTTCGGCAAAGGCCCCCTTTCGCCACCCACTGGAGGCCGCACATACCGTGGGTGATCTCCTTAATATGTTAGATAAACCATCTATTAACAAGAGGCGGAAAGCCCAGAAATAGCCCGTTTTGTAATACACGAAAAGATTTTCGTGTATTGTAGGTCGTATGAAATTCTTACTCTTGACGAACCCCGATTCCATGCAGGCAGCGCACTGGAAGTTCGATGCCATCGGAGGTCTGCTTGCAGTAGCGACTTTGGTCATTGGAGCCTTTGTTTGCAAATATGCGCTCCGTCAATTTGAGGGGGAGCCGCGCTCCTGGCAATTTCTCCTGATCTCACTCTGCATTGTTGCCGCGTTAATCTCCACCGACCTCGCCAACACTCCACGGGTTCTTTGTGCCTCCTGGATATCGACATCTCTCTTCACGCTGGTTTTACTCTTTAGATTTGATGCCAAGGGTTGGCGTGGTTTAAGCGGCCAACAAGCTGCGCTGACCTTTCTCATCGTTGATCTTCTTCTACTCGCCGGATTTACATCTGCTTATTGGCTTCCTACGCATTACACCTGGCCACTTGTTCTGAGCGCAGAGATCGCCGCAGTGGGAAGAGCCGGTTTAACGCTGCGCCGTTCATGGGTAATTGAAACGGTGAACGCTCCAACACCAGTATCCGCACTTTTGCATGCGGGTGTCGTCAACTCCGGAGCGCTGCTCCTCTTACGGGTTAATCATTGGACCGGAAGTTACTCTGGCCTTAACTATGGGCTTGCTCTTCTCTGCCTGATCGTTCTCTTCACTCTCGCACCTCGAATCAATGCGCGGGTAGATCTGAAGGGACAACTGGCAGTTTCAACTGTCTCACAGATGACCTTTATGTTGCTTGCGATCGCAATCGGCTGGCCGCTGCTCGCTTTCACTCATCTGATCGGCCATGGGTTCTATAAAGCGGTGCGCTTTATGGGTTCAGGCGGAGCGACAGAGCAGCGAGCCCGTTCTCGCCGGAGAGTAAAAACTGGAGAGCGAGTTACATCCCGCGTGCGGATATTAGGCGTTGTAGTTTTGCTCTTCATCGCGACCGCACTCGGCCTCGTCTTAGGAAGCGAAGCCCGGGCGGTCGTGGCGGTATTTGTCTTGGCCGCTATTTCAATGTGGTGGACCAAGAGCGCGGGGCCGATGCGCTCAAGTCTTTCGGTCTGGCTCATATTTGCTGGAGGGCTCGTTGGATACGCACTTGTTATTCGGGCTCTGGCCGCTCTAGTTGGCAACTCAATTTACTGGAGTGGTTTTCATGCGCCGTGGTGGGGTCTTGGTCTGGCTGTACTCACCTTAGCAAGTACCACGCAAGTTATTGAAAGACGGAGCGAAGTTGGATCGATAGGAGTTGGCGCAATATGAATTCAATAAATATGAATTCAATGAATATGAATTCAAGGAATATTGAATCGCTGATAAAGAGCGCATCGAGCCATGTCGGTGTGAGCTGGCCACTGGATCGCTCCGTTGCGGTGAATCCCTTGCTCGACTCTTACGACAAGCCGTTCTTTGTTGCTCTCACCGAGTTGGAACGCCAACTGGGAGAGCATCTTTGGCCGACCGTGGTGCACACAACGGAGGCAGTAAAGCGCGGTTTTAATCTTCCCTCATTCGATTCGCAAAAGAGTTCAACGCCGAAACTTCGCCCCGGGACGTACTTCGAGCGAGGAGGAGAAGATATCCGCGCCGCGCAGCGGGTTCGCGCTCTGGTGGGACAACTCATGCTGGAAGCGACCACAATGGACAACAGCGCCAATCTCGACCTCATCTCTCGGGCGGTCCACGTCCTGTGCTCTTACACCAGTTGGTCTGGTACCTCGCACAAGGTTCATCGTGAGTTAGCGGATCTGCTCGTCAACAAAAATTTGGACGAGTTAATATCTGGATTTGGTGGATGGAGTGAAGAGCAGATAGTTGAGGAATTTCGTCGCCATTTCGCCAGGCTGCCGGGCTGGGCGGCCTGGGCTAAGTGGAACGATGAATGGGCGCGCGATACACACAAGGCCAAGATCTCACGCGCGCAATTTCTTACGATCTCCCTCGCCGCTGACCTGGTGGCTTCTTCGACAACTGGCGCCGCCCCTGAAGTAAGCGCGCGGGAGCAATCCAAAGAAGGAGCGGCACGATTAGTTGCCTTGGAAAATGCAACGTACTCCAAGATTTTGCAGAGCCTCAAAATTGAGTCCGTTGCCGATGCAATACCTCTTCTGCAGGTGGTCACTTGCATTGACGTGCGCTCCGAACCGCTGCGCCGCGCCCTGGAAGTAGACCCCCGCGTTGCGACCTTCGGTTTCGCGGGATTTTTCGGAGTCCCGGCGGAGATTACGGCGCTAGGTGAGGCAGAGAGTTACGAGGCGCTGCCTGTGCTAGTCACACCATCACTCAAGGTAGAAGCGCTTGGCGCGCAATTCGCTCCACGCGATCTAGAGCTGCGTGTAAGTGAGTTATTCGCTGATTTAACTCATGAACCGCAGGCGATGTTCGCGCTAGCAGAAGGAGCGGGATGGTTTGGCCTACCCTGGATCGCCTACAAGAAAATTCGTGGGCTCGCGACACCGCTGCCGCAGACCTCGCCGATCACGGTCTGGCAGCTCGATACGGAGAATAAAGCTGATATCGCGATGGGTGCACTCCAAGGAATGGGCTTGACCAAGAACTTTGCACGCTTCGTCGCCTTCTTGGGACACGCCTCCAGAACCAGCGCAAATCCGCATTATGCAACGCTGGATTGTGGTGCCTGCGCTGGACATCCTGGGGGTTCGAGTGCGCAAATTCTGGCGGATATTCTCAACGAGACTGGCGTTAGGGGCGAACTCTTGCTCCGTGGAATTGAAATTCCGTTAACGACCACCTTCTTGGCGGGAGAACACAACACAACAACCGAGTCAGTGGTGATGTACTCAGAAAACGCCAGCGAAGTTCGTGAACTCGTGCAGATCTTCAAGGGCGCCTCTGATCTGCTGGCTCAGGAGCGAGATGAAAAGCAAAGATCTATAAGTCGCTCCCGTCGCACGCTGCTTCGCAAATCGCGGGACTGGGCAGAGACACGTCCAGAGTGGGGCTTGGCCAACCATGTCTCCTTCGTAATTGCCGATCGCAGAACGATTCGTGGTGCCAATCTTGGCGGCCAATCATTTTTACACTCATATGATGTAGAGAGCGATGGCGACGGCGCGATCTTGCGTTCGATCTTGGCTGCCCCCGTGGTTGTCGCACATTGGATCAATATGAGTTACTACTTCTCCACCGTGGCTCCCGATCTTTTAGGCGCGGGAGATAAGTCACTCCTTAATCCTGTTGGCGACTTTGCAGTTATAGCCGGAGATGATCCTGACCTTCGTTTGGGACTGCCCTGGCAGTCAGTAGCCGCACCAACCGCTCCATATCACCTGCCAGTTCGACTTATGGTTGTTGTGCAGGCACCACTCGATCGAATCGCTGGGGCTATCGCAGCAGAACCCTTGGTTACCCAGTTGGTGGAAGGGCAGTGGATTCGCCTAGTTGCGCGGGCAGATGAAGCAGATCAGTGGCACGAGTGGGTTCCAGCGCAAGGTTGGTCCGATACTCTTTATTAT
>JANXZW010000036.1 GCA_025355305.1 Actinomycetes bacterium
GAGGTGACACTTATAAAGCTCATAGAGGGCTAAGGATACCGATTTCTTCGCAGAAACTTGTCATACACCTTATTTATATGTGTAACCTTTCAACCCTTAGACCCGTCGCGAACCGCGCATATCGACTCAATGAGGAGTGCATCTAGTGTCTACACCCGTACAAGTCACCGGTACCAACCTGATATACGTATTTATAGTTCTTGGAGTTTCCCTCCTTGCCCTAGCAATTGCCTATGGATTGCGAGCACAAGTTCTTGCTCAATCTGATGGAACCGAGAAGATGAAGGAGATTGCTGCTGCCGTCCAGGAGGGAGCTGCCGCTTACCTCAGCCGCCAATTCAGAACTCTCTCAGTATTTGTTGCCATTGTCTTTGTGTTGCTCTTCGCGCTACCCGGCCACAGTGATATTCGTATCGGCCGCTCCATCTTCTTCCTTCTTGGCGCTCTCTTTAGCGCTGCCGTTGGATATAACGGAATGTGGTTGGCGGTGCGCGCCAACGTCCGAGTTGCCGAGGCTGCCCGGCAAAACTCTGCAGAGAATGCGGTGAAGATCGCCTTTCGCACAGGTGGAGTTGTTGGCATGACGACGGTGGGACTTGGGCTGCTCGGCGCGTCTTTAGTGGTCATCATCTATCGCGAAAATGCACCCTCAGTTCTTGAAGGTTTTGGATTTGGCGCCGCCATGCTCGCGATGTTCATGCGCGTCGGCGGCGGAATTTTTACAAAGGCTGCCGACGTTGGAGCAGACCTGGTTGGAAAAGTTGAACAGAATATTCCAGAGGATGACCCACGTAACGCTGCAACAATTGCAGACAACGTTGGTGACAACGTTGGTGACTGCGCCGGGATGGCTGCAGACCTGTTCGAGTCTTATGCGGTTACATTAGTAGCAGCTTTGATTCTAGGTAAAGCCGGATTTGGTGATGCAGGTCTAATTTATCCACTCATCGTTCCTGCAATTGGAATTGTTACTGCAATCATCGGTGTCTTCATTACTCGTTTGCGCAGTACCGATCGCTCAGCGATGCAGGCAATCAATCGCTCCTTCTTCCTCTCCGCAATTATTTCGGCAGTACTTGTTGGATTTGCAACATTCACTTATCTCCCAGGCTCAATGAAGTTGCTCACTGGTTTAGATCCTGCCCACACTCCAGGAAATGTCAATCCTCGCATCCTGACCTTTGGTGCTGTGCTGATTGGAATCGTTCTGGCCGCTGCTATCCAACTTTTGACAGGGTTCTTTACCGAAATTGGTCGCCGTCCCGTTAATGATGTAGCCGCATCATCAGATACTGGCGCCGCAACAGTTCTGCTTGCAGGTATTGCAGTGGGATTCGAATCGGCAGTGTATTCCGCACTCTTGATCGCTGCTGCTGTCTTTGGTGCCTTTATCCTTGGACACGGCTCGATTGTTCTCAGCTTGTTTGCAATCGCTCTGGCAGGCACAGGCTTGCTGACTACCGTTGGCGTAATTGTGGCGATGGATACCTTCGGTCCTATTTCAGATAATGCGCAAGGCATTGCTGAGATGTCTGGGGATGTCCACGGAGAAGGTTCTCAGATTCTTACTCAACTAGATGCTGTCGGAAATACAACCAAGGCAATTACTAAAGGCATAGCAATCGCGACAGCGGTACTTGCAGCAACTGCGCTCTTTGGCGCTTTCACAAATGCGATCCTTAAAGCGGTCAGTGATGCGGGCAAGGTAGCGACCGATCTCAACCTACAATTCCAAGGCGTTCTTGATATTGCGAATCCTCGAAATCTCGTGGGGCTGATTATTGGCGCTGCTGTCGTCTTCTTATTCTCTGGCCTGGCAATCAACGCGGTATCACGCGCGGCCGGTGCCGTCGTCGTTGAAGTCCGTGAGCAGTTTCGTCTGCACCCAGGAATCATGAACGGCAGCGAGAAGCCAGAGTACGGTCGCGTTGTTGATATTTGTACACGAGACTCTCTTCGTGAATTGGTGGCTCCCGGTCTCCTAGCGGTGATGGCTCCGATTGCAGTTGGTTTTGGACTTGGTGTGGGTGCCCTTGGTGCATACCTGGCGGGTTCAATTGGAACTGGAACCTTGATGGCTGTCTTTCTCGCTAACTCAGGTGGAGCATGGGATAACGCAAAGAAGATGGTCGAAGATGGACATCACGGCGGCAAGGGCTCAGATGCTCACCACGCCACAATCGTCGGCGATACCGTTGGAGATCCCTTTAAAGATACCGCTGGGCCCGCCATCAACCCACTGCTTAAGGTGATGAACCTCGTCGCACTCTTGATTACTCCAGCGATCGTCTCATTTGCACTGGGCGGACATAAGCTAGAAAGTGCGCTGATAGCGCTCACTGCGGTTCTTGTTATCATCTACGCTCTCGTGCGTAGCAGGAGAGCGTCGACCGTCATCGCTTAGATCTTTAGGCGCCTTCATTCCTTTTAGGAGTTAAAAAGTTGGGTATCAAGCTCGTTATCGTGGAATCTCCTGCAAAGGCGCGCAAGATCGGCGCCTTCTTAGGTGATGGATATGTCGTTGAGGCCTCTGTCGGCCACATCCGTGACCTCCCACAACGCGCGGCAGATATTCCGGCCGAGTATAAAAAGGTCGCCTGGGCTAAAGAAGGTGTGAATATTGCGGAGGATTTCGCCCCGCTCTATGTGATTAATCCTGATAAGCGGGCAAAGGTGAGTGAGTTAAAGGCGCTGATGAAGGGTGCCGATGAACTCATTCTTGCGACCGATGAGGACCGTGAGGGCGAAGCTATTGCTTGGCACCTCATTGAAGTCTTACGTCCTAAAATTCCAATCAGTCGAATGGTCTTTCATGAGATCACCAAAGAGGCTATTCAAGAGGCAGCCCACAACACCCGTGAGCTCGACTATCGACTTGTGGATGCCCAAGAGACGCGGCGCGTTTTGGATCGTCTCTACGGCTACCGACTCTCTCCAGTTCTCTGGAAGAAAGTTATGCCAAGGATAAGTGCTGGAAGAGTTCAGTCTGTAGCCACGCGATTAATCGTCGAACGCGAACGCGAACGGATGGCCTTTGTTTCATCTTCCTGGTGGGATCTCAAAGCCGAGACAGAACAGAATTTCACGGCTCGTCTCATCTCACTAAATGGAAAACGCCTCGCAACTACAAACGATTTTGATGATAACGGCGGACTCAAAGAAAGATCGGCGAGCAATATCCTCTTGCTGGACCAGGCTGCCGCCAATGAACTGACACAGAGCCTGCTCGGAACCAAACTTACGGTCAAGAGCACTGAAGAGTCGCCGCGTACCGAACGACCTAAAGCACCATTTACAACTTCTACTATGCAGCAAGATGCAGGTTCGCGATTAGGGTGGGGCGCACAATTAACAATGCGAGTTGCCCAACGCTTATATGAAAATGGCTACATCACTTATATGCGTACCGACTCAGTCACGCTCTCACAATCCGCGATCAGCTCTGCGCGTGCACAAGCGACGGCGCTCTATGGAAAACAGTACATTCCCGCAGCACCCAGACTTTATGAGAGCAAGACCAAGAATGCACAAGAGGCGCATGAGGCGATTCGACCGGCGGGGGACACATTTAAGACTCCTGGTGAATTGGCTCCAGAATTGAGCCGAGATGAGTTCGCTCTCTACGACCTTATCTGGAAGCGGACGATTGCGTCACAGATGGCCGATGCCAAGAAGATGCAGATGCGTGTTGAGTTTGACGTGAGGACAAAGGTTGGGGCGCTGGCGAATTTCCGCGCCAATGGTTCAGTTCTTACCTTCCCAGGTTTCTTGGCGGCCTATGAGGATATTCAAGAGGAGGCTAGCGCCGAAGCAGATGATGAGTCGAAGCGTCTTCCACCGATGAACGTTGGAGATGTTGTTGGCGTCAATCAATACAGCTGTGAAGGTCACGAGACTAAGCCACCTGCTCGTTATACCGAGCCCACTCTTGTAAAGAAGTTAGAAGAGCTTGGTATTGGGCGCCCCTCAACATTCGCTTCCATTATGAGCACGATTCAAGATCGTGGATATGTTGCAAAACGGGGCCGCGCGCTAGTGCCTACCTTTTTAGCATTTAGCGTTACTGGTTTGCTGGAACAGCATTTCTCAAAGTTAGTTGATTACGAGTTCACAGCAGCCATGGAAGAGGATCTGGACAAGATTGCAAATGGCGAAGCAGACCGCGTCGAGTGGTTAACGCGCTTCTTCTACGGCCACGACGATGTTCCCGGTCTAGAAGCGCTCGCCTCTGACCTCGGAGCAATTGATGCCCAGCAAATTAACACCATGAAGATGGGCCAAGATATTGAGATTCGAGTTGGCCGCTTTGGTGCCTACATCCAACAAGGCGAGGGGGAGACACGTAAGTTCGCCAATATTCCTGAGAATATGGCGCCTGACGAACTCACTCTTGCCGTCGCGATTGAACTCTTAGCTAAACCCTCTGGGGAGCGAGAGTTAGGAGTTGAGCCCGCAACAGGACTTCCACTCGTCGTTAAATCTGGCCGATACGGCCCCTACGTCACACAGATAATTCCAGAAGCAGAACTTGTTGTGGATAAGAAAACGGGTGAGTTAAAGAAACCACGAAAGAAGAAGGATGATTTAAAACCGAAGACCGCTTCATTGCTCGCTTCAATGTCTCTCGACTCAATCACGCTCGCTGATGCTCTCAAGTTGATGTCACTTCCGCGGGTACTCGGTGAGCACGAGGGTGAGAGCATTACCGTACAAAATGGCAGGTATGGGCCTTACTTAACAAAAGGAAGCGATTCTCGAACCCTCACCTCAGAGGAGCAACTTTTCTCGATCACACTCGATGAGGCGATCTCCATTTATAAGGAACCCAAGGTGCGCCGACGTGGTGTAGCTAAACCACCGCTTAAGGATCTAGGGCTTGATCCAGCATCACAGCGCCCTGTACTGGTAAAAGATGGGAGATTTGGGCTCTATGTCACCGACGGTGAGACCAATGCGACGTTACGTCGCGGGGATACCGTCGAATTTCTTACTCTTGAGCGCGGCATGGAACTCCTCGCGGGGCGACGTGCCTGGGAGGCAGAGAATGGTGGGGCGACACGCGTTAAGAAGAAGTCGACCCGTGCCAAGAAGAGCGCGCCTAGTCTGACCGCCAAGGTAGTTAAAGCCACTGGTGCTGCAAAAACCAAGAAGAAGGCCGCCTCGGGTAAGGGCAAAGCCATAACAGGCGCCAGCCTCTAGGCTTAACTCATGTCTGCGGCGCTGCCTTACCCCTCCGCCCCCGCGCAATCGGAATCCCGGAGCGTCCTTGCAATCCCTGCCTTCCGCAAACTTTGGAAGAGCATGGCCTTCTCCTCCTTCGGAGATTGGCTTGGCCTCTTGGCCTCCACAGCGCTCGCCCAAGAGCTGGCTGGTGGCAATTATCGAAAAGCTAACTTTGCTATCGCGGGTGTATTTATTGTTCGCCTTCTTCCCGCTGTCCTATTAGGTCCACTCGCTGGTGTGATCGCCGACCGCTTTGATCGCCGCCGCCTCATGATCGTCTGTGATCTGCTTCGTTTTGGTTTCTACCTCTCTATCCCGCTTATTCATAATTACATCTGGCTCTACACCGCTACATTGATCGTGGAAGCGGTCACACTCTTTTGGTCTCCAGCAAAGGAGGCCTCAGTCCCCAACCTGGTTCCGAAAGAGAAGCTGGAATCTGCCAACCAGATGACCTTGCTTGCGAGCTACGGTAGCGCCCCTGTTGCGGCTATCGCCTTTACCTTCCTCGCGTTGATAGCCAAGACCTTCACAACTGCGGGTAGCTCTCGCTATACCTCCGCGGCCGACATAGCTCTCTATATCGATGCCCTCTCCTTCCTTTATACGGCGTGGATTGTCTATCAACTTCAGAGCATTCCTAAGGGCGCGGCATCTAAGAGCGCAGTCAATGACAATCTGGGAAAATCGCTGATAAATGGCTTTAAATTTGTTTCGCAATCAAAAGTTGTCAGTGGACTGATTCTTGGAATGCTCGGTGCATTCTTTGCAGCAGGAGCGGTTTTCGGCTTGGCCCGTACCTTCGCTGGCGATCTCAACGCGGGTAACGCTGCATACGGAATTCTCTTTGCCGCTGTCTTCACTGGGTTAGCACTTGGCGCTTGGCTTGGGCCAAAGATCTTTGGGCAATTTTCAAGGCGTCGCATCTTTGGAATCTCTCTCACTATTTCATCGCTCTTCCTAGCGATCCTTGCGCTTTCGACAAATGTAGTCCTGGCAATTCTTATGACGATCTTTGTAGGTGCATTTGCTGGTCTCTCTTTGGTCACTGGTCAAACTCTCTTGGGTATGGAAGTCGACGATGAAGTGCGCGGTAGAACATTTGCATTCGTCCAATCACTTATTCGCATCTCACTCATTCTGGTTCTGGCAATCTCTCCAATAATCGCGGCTTCAATTGGTCGACATGAATTCACAATTGATAACATTCACTTTCGTTACAGTGGTGCAGAGTTCACCATGTTTGGCGCTGGCTTAATTGGAATTATTGTCGGCATCTTCTCCTACAAGCGGATGAAGGATCGCCCCAATATCTCTTTCTTTTCGGATATTGTGGCAGCGCTCCGAGGTGAACTTGGTGGAATTACCGGCCACTCCCATAAAGGAATCTTTATTGCCTTTGAAGGCGGTGAGGGTTCTGGAAAATCAACTCAGGTGGAACTGTTACGAAAGTACCTCTCTGAAATTGGCGAGACGGTTTTAATTACGCGTGAACCTGGCGGTACAGCGCTAGGTGGAAAGTTACGTGAGATTCTGCTCAACCCCGAAACTGGCGCGATATCACCACGCGCAGAGGCGTTGCTCTACGCCGCTGACCGCGCTAATCATGTTTACTCATTGATCCAACCCGCGTTGGGACGCGGCGAAATTGTCATTACCGACCGCTATTTAGATTCTTCAATCGCATACCAAGGGGCAGGTCGGGTCTTACAGCCCAATGAGGTTGCTCGAATTTCGCGCTGGGCCACCGAGAATCTCACCCCAAATCTCACCTTCATCTTGGATCTCCCTGCGGAGATTGGACTGGGTCGCCTAGAGGGTGCCGATCGCTTGGAACAAGAGCCACTCGCCTTTCACGAGCGAGTGCGCCGAGAATTCTTAAATCTAGCGAATGTGGATCCGGAGCGTTACTTCGTGGTTGATGCCAGCCAAAGCGTGGCGGCGATTGCTAAGCAGATCCAAGAGCGAGCCTCCACGATTGCACAGTTAAAAATCAATCTCAAAGAATCCAAGAAGTAGACATGAGTGTCTTTGATTCATTAGTTGATCAAGATGAAACGGTAGCAATTCTTAAAGAGGCGGTTGTCGCGGCGAAGGATAGCTCCGATGAGTCACAGAATATGGTGCATGCGTGGCTCTTTACAGGACCACCTGGCTCTGGCCGAAGCAACGCCGCACTCGCTTTTGCAGCCTCCCTTCTCTGTCCAGATTCTGGCTGTAACGACTGCATCAACTGTAGAACGGCGATGCGCGGAACGCATGCAGACGTTGAACTCATTAAAACAGAGGGTCTCTCAATCAAGATTGACGAAGTTCGAGATCTCATTACGCGTTCCTCGTGGACTCCTTCGGTCGCGCAATATCGAGTGGTGATTATTGAAGATGCCGATCGCTTGACTGAGTCGGCAGCAAACGCGCTCTTGAAGGCAATCGAAGAGCCGGGGCTGCGTACCGTCTGGTTGCTCTGCGCACCAACGCTTACTGACGTTTTACCTACGATCAGATCGCGCACTCGCAATCTGATCTTACGAACTCCATCTGTCGCCGCAGTTACTAAATTGCTGGTTGGAGAATCAATCCCGGAGCAGATCGCTAAATTCTGCGCGCGCGTTTCCCAAGGTCACATTGGAAGAGCGCGATATCTTGCCAAGAACCCCGAGGCGAGAACTCGGCGCACCGATATTCTTAAATTACCTCTCACCATTACCGATATTGCCTCTGCTTTCAAATGCGCCCAACTGTTAGTTGATGCCGCCAAAGAGGAGGCGGAGGGTGAAGCTGAAAGGCGAAATGATGCCGAAACGACGGCGCTGAAAGAGGCTTGGGGCCAGCAAGGCACACGCGTAGTTCAAGGTGGAGCTAGGGCGATAAAAGAGTTAGAGAAAGAGCAAAAATCGCGACAGACCAGAATGGTCCGCGATTACCTGGATCGAGCACTTCTCGATATCGCTACCTTCTATCGCGACACTTTGTTAGTGCAGAGTGGTGGCGAATCGGTGAGGTCGCTTATCAACACTGACATGGCTCGAGAGATTCAGATAGTTGCTAACGATACGACCAGCGAACTCACTTTAAGAAAGTTAGAGGCGATAATGAAGACGCGGACCAACCTTTCGCGCAACGCGGCGCCACTGCTCACTGTGGAAGCGTTGATGGTGCAACTCCGATGAACCGCCAAGCCTGGAGCCTCCTCGCGATCGTGGCAATGCTCACGACCTCTCTTGCCCCAACCCAAGGAGCACAGCCTTGGACCCTGGTGAGCTACCAGTCTCAAACCCTACAATGGACTCCATGCGATAGCGGTTTTGAATGCACCTCGTTTAAAGTACCCGTGGATTACAACCACATCGATGGTAATTCCTTCACGATCCAGGCAATCAAGCATGTAGCAAATACCCCGCAGAGGCGGCTGGGATCTCTGATCATGAATCCAGGAGGTCCTGGCGGCTCTGGAATTGAGTATGTATTAAGCGCCGACTCAATCGTCTCTGCAAGCATTGAAGATGTTTATGACCTGGTGGGATTCGATCCACGCGGAGTTAATCTCTCACAGCCCATTCGCTGCCTTAACGATTCGCAAGAGGATTACTTTCTTGGTGGCAACGGCTCGGTGCAGAACCCCGCCGATCTAGCTACTGCTATTTCGAGTTCAAAGTTGATGGCAAGTGCCTGTGCGAGAGCCGCGGGAAATAAATTAGCCCATTATTCCACGCTGGACAGTGCACGCGACATGGAGATCTTGCGTATTTTGCTTAAAGATCCCAAATTGAATTACATAGGTAAGTCCTATGGAACATTTTTGGGTACCTTGTACGCTGCGCTCTATCCAAAGACGATTGGCCGTGTTGTTCTTGATGGTGCGGTAGATCCGACCGTATCGGTGCGTGATGCAAATATTGCGCAGGCTGCTGGTTTTGAAACCGCGCTTAAATCATTTGTGGCTGCAAATTCCACCTTCTCTCTCAAACAGATCAAGAGCTTTCTGCAGAGCGCACGGATCAAGCCTTTGGTAGGTAGACCGAGCCGGCAACTCACTGAATCTTTGGCCATTACCGGTATCGCAGCCTCACTTTATGATCCTGCAGGTGGGTGGCCACTTCTGAAGAGAGCGCTCTCCAATGCCATCAAACACGGTGATCCTGCCGACTTCTTCTTCCTCGCCGACTCTTACAACCAGCGTGATACCAACGGTCACTATGTATCCAATCAGACGGATATTTCTGAGGTCATTGGCTGCTTGGACTCAAAAGACCCTCGCAGCCTCTCCCAAATCGAGGCAGATGCAAAAGTCTTCAGCGCAGCTGCCCCTTTCTTTGGCCCGTACTTGACCTACTCCGGACTCTCCTGCCTATATTGGCAAGCTCAACCAGTGGTCGAACCCTCCTTTAGCAACATCAGATCCAACCCACTCCTGGTCATCGGTACCACTCGTGATCCAGCAACCCCATATCAATGGGCGAAGGGGCTACATAAGGTGCTCCTAAATAGCACACTTATTACTCTGAACGGCGATGGCCATACCGGCGCCAATCGCGGCAGTAGTTGCGTCGATAAGGCGATGAACAACTACCTTCTTACTGGCAGATCCCCCGCGCACGACATCACCTGCGACACTGATGCCGCGCTTGCTCATTTGGTAACCGCCTGACTTTGGAGTGGTAAAAACTGCTCGCGGAATAAGGCATTATTTCCCTATGCGCTTAGACCATGTTTCATACGTGACCAGTCATGACCAACTCTCTGACACAGTGCAACGCTTAGGTGCGAAGCTTGGAACTACCTTCGTTGATGGTGGAATTCACCCTCGCTTTGGAACTCGCAACTTCACGGCCCCACTTCACAATGGACATTACCTTGAGGTGGTCTGTCCTCTCGATCACCCCGCGACGGATAGCAGCGCATTTGGTCGCGCTGTTTCACGCCGAGCCGATGAAGGCGGCGGATGGCTGACATGGGTGCTTTCCACAGATGACATCGCTCCAATTGCGGCCCGCATTGGACGACCAGCCGCGGAGGGACATCGCCGCAAGCCTGATGGAACGGATCTACGCTGGAAGCAAATTGGCGTCGCAGATGTTCTGGAAGATAAACAACTTCCGTTCTTTATCGAATGGCTCTCAACAGATCACCCATCAAAAGATGGCGTCGCAACGGCCTCCATAACAAAGGTGGAATTTGCCGGCGACAAAGAGAGGATCAAAGAATACGCTGGCTCGGATGTCTCTGATGCGATCGGTGATGTTGAAATAATTTGGGTGGACCCATCAACTAACGATGGAGATACTGGAATCGTTGCAATTTATTTACAAACTCCGTCGGGTGAAGTTCGCGTCGACTAACTGGCTTGATTTACCTTAAATCGAGATCGCTCTAACTCTTCTCCATCGATCTCGCAGGTAAATAGGTATGAACCCAACTTCGGGATCGGCAGCATTGGCATATTAAAGCCAAGGTTAATTACCTGCCACTCACCGGGCTCAAGTCCTTCAGGTCGACCAACTTGAAAGTTCATCTCGGCGCGAAATGGCCCAAAGTTATCTGGTCCCGTGGGTAGCAGTACATCTTGTCCATCGATATCTTGCAGACGAATAATTAGTTGATGATCGCGATTGGTCATATCCCAAGGGACCTTTACCTGCACGGCAATTGCAACATTGATAGGCCAGGGCGATTTGGCTTCTGCGGGTACGGTGACTCGGTCAATTCCGCCACCAGAGATGAATAAGAGCCCATTGGGGGTTTCTACGTGATTGCACAATATCGCCGAAAGTTCCATAACCGACAGGGTACTCTTAACTCTCCGCCTCGGTGGCTCAGTGGTAGAGCAGCCCACTCGTAATGGGCAGGTCGCCGGTTCAATCCCGGCCCGAGGCTCCAGTTATACTTCTAAAAAATTTTGGGAAAAGGGAGAGCTCATGAATTCGGAGTTAAAGACTGAGTTGTTCATCAATGGCGAGTGGGTCAAGGGCGCCGGGCAACTTCCAGTCATGAACCCCAGCACCAACCAAATGATCGCGGCGATAGCCACTGCAGATCAGGAACAGTGTGATGCCGCAGTTACCGCCGCGTTCACTGCCTTTCCATCTTGGTCGAAAAGTGCCCCGCGCTTTCGATCTGAAATCTTACGCAGGGCTTTTGAGATCATGACGGCTGAGGCAGATGAGATCGCGCGCTTGATTTCAATGGAGAATGGCAAGACATTTAGCGATGCCAGAGGTGAAGTAATTTATGCCGCAGAATTCTTTCGCTGGTTCGCCGAAGAGGCGGTAAGGACGCCAGGAGACTTTCGTCATGCCCCAAGTGGCGATAAGAGAATTCTTGTAACCCATCAAGCAATCGGAGTCTCACTTCTCATCACACCTTGGAATTTCCCAGCCGCCATGGCAACTCGCAAGTTAGGTCCTGCTCTTGCCGCCGGTTGTACCGTAATTTTGAAAGCCGCTTCCGAAACCCCCTTAACCGCCCTTTGGATCGTGGATATCTTGCATCGCGCAGGAGTGCCTGCCGGTGTTGTTAATTTTGTGATGCCCCAAAAGACTGGTGCCATGATCTCTCGAATGATGCACGATCCTCGGGTTCGCAATCTTTCTTTCACCGGCTCAACTGAGGTAGGACGGATTCTCCTTAAAGAGTCCGCTGATCTTATTTTAAGAACTTCACTCGAACTAGGCGGTAACGCTCCATTTGTTGTTCTTGCTGATGCCAACATTGAAGAAGCGGTCAAGGGTGCAATGATTGCAAAGATGCGCAATGGCGGCGCCGCTTGCACCGCTGCTAATCGCTTCATTGTTGCAGAGTCGGTTGCCGAGGAATTCACCGCGAAGCTGATTGCAAGCATGGCTGATTTAAAGATGGCGGATGGACTTTCAGAGGGCGCGCAGTTAGGCGCCAGCGTTTCGGGCAAAGAGCGCGACAAGATCGCAGAATTAGTATCGGCTTCAGTTCTCGCCGGAGCAGAGTTGCATTTGGGTGGCGCGGTTCCCGTAGGCGATGGAGCTTTCTACCCTGCCACCGTCTTGACGGTTAAAGGAGATAACCCGATTCTCAGCCAAGAGATCTTTGGACCAGTTGCCCCGATCGTAACTTTTACAGATGATGCCCAAGGGATCGCCCTGGCCAACGCCACTGAGTACGGATTGATCGCCTATGTTTACTCTGAAGACCTTAAGCGTGCCCTACGCGTTGCCGAAGCGATCGAAGCGGGAATGGTGGCCATCAACCGCGGCGTCATCTCAGATCCGGCGGCGCCATTCGGTGGAGTTAAGCAATCTGGATTGGGGCGCGAGGGTGGCTTCGCTGGTATTCATGAATTCCTAGAGACCAAATACATTGGAGTGGAAATTTAGTCATCCGTCATCGCTGCGGGGCAGTAGTAGGCTTCTGAAATCTGAATAATAGGAGCCCGTCTTGCTTACCCAAATTCTCAAGAGATACCTGCGCCCGTATCGAAGTCAGGTTTATCTCATTCTTTTGCTCTTGCTTGTGCAAGCCATTGCCAGTCTTTATCTTCCTAATCTCAATGCCGATCTGATCAATAACGGGGTCGCTAAAGGAAATGTAAGTTATATCTGGCATATCGGTGAAATTATGCTCGCCTCTAGCGCTTTGGTCATGGGCGCCTCAATCTGGTTGGCATACCTAGCGGCCCGCGTCTCCATGGCCTTCGGACGAGATCTGCGCAGCGCCGTCTTTTCAGCGGTAGAGGGGTTCTCAGCGCGCGAACTCAATAAATTTGGCGCCCCCTCACTCATTACGAGAAATACCAACGATGTGCAACAGGTCCAACTCGTGCTCTTTATGGGATTCACGATGATGATCGGTGCTCCAATAACGGGCGTAGGTGCCATCATTATGGCGGTTCGCTCCAATGTGAAATTATCTGGAATTTTGTTGGTTGTTCTTCCCATCATGTCATTACTCATCATGCTCTTACTGCGCCGTATCGTTCCTGCTTTTCGAATCATGCAGATCAAGATCGATCGCATCAATCTAGTCTTGCGCGAACAAGTATCTGGAGTACGAGTCATTCGCGCCTTTGTCAAAACTCGTCAAGAGGAATTGCGCTTTGGTGAGGCCTCAATGGATTTGATGCAAATACAACTACGGGTGACCCGGACCTTTGCAGTGATGTTCCCTTCGCTATCGCTACTTCTCAACCTCTCTTCGGTCGCAGTTATTTGGTTCGGTGCAAAATTAGTAAACGCTGGACACCTTCAAGTTGGCAATCTGACAGCCTTCTCTAGTTACATCATGTTGATTTTAAGCAGTGTCATGATGGCGATCTTTATGACGTTGCAGATTCCTCGCGCCGCAGCGTGCGCAGAGCGCATTCAAGAGGTCTTGGATACAGAGTCTTCCGTGATTGAATCGTTGAATCCCAAAAATCCGATAGAACGTCAAGGCCTGCTCGAATTTGAAAACGTTGAATTTCGTTACCCAGGCGCAGAACATCCAATACTTTCAGGGATTTCCTTCAAAGCAAGACCTGGTGAGTTCACCGCGATTATTGGATCTACAGGATCTGGTAAATCCACGCTGCTCAATCTGATCTCACGCTTCATCGATGTCACGGGTGGAGTGGTAAAGCTCGATGGAATTGATGTAAGAGATCAAGCCCTGGAATCTCTCTGGTCTGAGATCGGGCTCGTCCCACAACGTGCCTTTTTATTTGGTGGAACGGTTGAACAGAACCTGCGTTACGGAAAGGCCGATGCAAGTGTTGTGGAGTTGTGGAACGCACTTGATGTAGCTCAAGCTCGAGACTTTATCGAAGAACTACCTGACCAACTTGAATCTCGAGTTGCACAAGGCGGAACAAACTTCTCGGGTGGACAACGGCAGCGACTTTCAATCGCGCGCGCCCTAGTGAAAAAACCACAGCTTCTAGTTTTTGATGACTCTTTCAGTGCGCTGGACTACACCACTGATTCTAAGTTGCGAAGTGCGCTCCATGAGGTGATGGGATACACAACGATGATCGTGGTGGCACAACGCGTTTCAACCATCTTGCAGGCTGATCAAATTGTCGTTCTGGATAAAGGGCGAGTTGCTGGTATTGGTACTCACGTTGAACTTATGCAGAGTTGCGAGACCTATCGCGAAATTGTGCTCTCACAATTAAGCCCAGAGGAGGCGGCTTCATGAGTCAGCGCTCTGCGCCAGGCACCCGTCCTCCTATGTCTGGAGGGGCTGGAGGGCCCGGAGGGGTCGGTCGTGGTGGCCCGATGGCGGGGATGATGGGAGGACCTCTCCAGAAATCGAAAGATTTCAAGGGTTCGCTACACCGCCTACTGCGTGAGGTTGGGGAGGAGCGCAAAACCCTCTATGCGGTCTTCCTCTTAATCACCATCGCCGTATCTATCGGCTCCTTTGGACCGAAGATCCTGGGTCACGCTCTTAATGATGTCTTTGCTGGTGCCATTGGAGGCCATCTAAAGTCTGGGCAAACAACTTCACAAGCGATAGCAGCGCTGCGCGCTCATGGTCAAGGCACCTTGGCCGATGTTGTTGCCAAGAGTGGTGCTATCCCTGGACAAGGAATTAATTTTACAGCGGTGGCGCACTGGATCACACTCGCCATCGGGCTCTACCTGATCTCATCCCTCTTCCTATGGCTGCAGCAATATTTAATGGCGGGAGTAACCCAGAAGACTGTCTTCAGATTGCGCCGGCTAGCGGAAGAGAAAATAGGTCGCCTTCCACTTAGCTACTTTGATGGGACTTCACGCGGAGATTTGCTCTCGCGAGTAACTAACGATGTGGACAACATTTCAACATCCATGCAACAAGGACTCTCTCAGATCCTCAATTCACTCCTTACCGTTCTCTCAGTTTTAATCATGATGGTCTGGATTAGTCCACTTTTGGCGCTGATCTCGTTAATTGCCATCCCACTCTCCATGTTTGTATCAGTTCGAATTGCTAAGGCATCCCAGAAGCAGTTCATCGCGCAATGGGATTGGACAGGAAAACTCAACGGTCATGTGGAAGAGATGCATACAGGGGCTGCTCTTGTAAAAGTATTTGGGCGACGCAAACAAGCGATTGCAGATTTTGGGACTCTCAATGAGAACTTAAATAAATCCGCATTCAACGCCCAGTTCATGTCTGGCTGCATTATGCCTTCGACCACATTTATCTCCAACTTAATTTATATCGGCATCTCTGTCCTAGGCGGTTATCGGGTCGCCACAGGAACAATGTCGCTCGGGGATGTTCAAGCCTTTATTCAATACTCGCGCCAATTTGGTATGCCACTGGCGCAGATCGCCGGCTTAATGAATACCGTGCAATCTGGCGTCGCATCTGCCGAACGTCTCTTTGAATTACTTGATGCTCCAGAAGAAGAGCCAGATCGCTCACCGAGCATCCCGGTAACTCGTGCATCAGGTTCGATCTCATTCAAGAACGTCTCCTTCAGATACAAAGAGGATCAGCCGCTCATCGAGAACTTCAATCTGGATGTTGCTCCGGGTCAGACCGTTGCCATCGTTGGACCCACCGGTGCGGGGAAGACCACTCTCGTTAATTTGGTCATGCGATTCTATGAGATTAACAGCGGAGAGATCACTCTTGATGGAGTTAATACCCGCGAGATCACTCGTGATGACCTTCGTCGCCAATTTGGGATGGTCCTGCAAGATACCTGGCTCTTCTCTGGAAGTATCGAGGAGAATATTGCCTTCGGATCGACAGACCCTTCCCATGTCGCTGTAGTTGCGGCAGCGGAGGCGGCAAATATCGATCACTTCATCCGAGGGCTACCGGGAGGGTACGGTTCACTTCTTACCGATGATAATTCGACGGTCTCCAACGGAGAGCGCCAACTCTTGACAATTGCTAGGGCTTTCATGGCAGATCCCGCGATCCTCATTCTCGATGAAGCCACATCTTCGGTAGATACACGTACCGAAGTGCTGGTCCAGCATGCAATGGCGCGGCTGCGGATTGGAAGAACTAGCTTTGTGATCGCCCATCGGCTCTCAACGATTCGCGATGCCGACACCATCTTGGTAATGGATAAGGGATCTCTGATTGAACAGGGCAACCACGAGCAGTTGATGGCGGCCAAGGGCTTCTACTTTGATCTCTATGCCAGTCAGTTCGCTGGGGGCACCGCCGAGTAGCCGTTAGGTACCGCAGGATTGAGCCATCTTAATTTTCTGCGAATCTGTGGCATTTGAAGCAGGCTAGAGAGTAAGGTCTGCCCATATCTCAACCGCGCATCAATGGATGCTCTCTTTTTTCGGAGGTCTTTACGTGGCGAATCCCCAGCAAGCAGAGAACCAAACAGAAGATGGGGGCCTAGCCTCCAACGTCTTAGGCCTCTTTGAATCCTCAATCATGGGAATTGCTGGATCGGCTCCTGCATATTCGATCGCGGCGACGACAGTCACTCTCGCCGTCACGGTCGGGCTATTTGGTCCAGGGGAACTTCTCTACTCTGGAATCGCGATGTTTGGAGTAGTAATTGCCTTTCATTACATGGGTAAAGTGCGGCAGAACGCTGGCGCCACCTACATCTGGGTGCGCAATGCCCTCCACCCTATCCTTGGTTATCTAGCTGGCTGGTCACTGGTGACCGCGTCAATTATCTTCGGTCTCGTCTCGACAGTGCCGGCATCCACCAGTCTTCTCTCGCTCTTTTCAAGCAATCCAAACACGATTAATAACGTTCACTGGACCACTTTGATTGGCGCGTTGATCTTTATCTTTATGGTGGCGATCATCGCCTACGGAATTCGTTTCACCGCAAAAGCGCAAGTGGTAATGACGGTTATTGAACTGGGATTGCTCTGGATTTTCGATGTGATTGCACTTCTTCACCACCCCCACACTCATAAATTTGATTGGGGCTGGTTCTCTTTTAACCAGATTAAGGCATACTCCACGCCAGCTGCGGCTGCCGCCGGGTCAACCCCTTTTGATTCTAAGTACGCGGTAGCTCATGGATTAAGTGCGATCTTGATCGGAGCTGTCTCTGGAGCGTTCTTCTATTGGGGTTGGGATGTCACGGCAAATCTTAATGAAGAGACCAAGGATGCAAAGGACACCGCAGGTCGCGGCGGAATCGTCGGCATTTTCTTCGTCTTTTTTACCTTTTTGCTCACGTTAATTGCTATTAATATGGTCTTGAGTGATACCACCTTGCACAACAGCAGTAGTATTTTGAGCGACTTTGCTGCGATTTTAATTCCGGGCTGGTTTGGCAAATTTATCGTCGTCTCCGTTCTACTCTCTACGGTAGCAACCATTGAGACTCAGATGATTCAAGTAACAAGAACTCTCTTCTCGATGGGAAGAGATTTTACAATGCCAGGCTCTTTTGGACATGTCCATAAGAAATTCCGTACCCCTTGGAATGCAACGCTTTTTACAACTGTCTTTGTCTTACTCTTTTTCATCGGCTCGCAATTCATTAAGCGAGTTAATGACATCGCACAAGCTGGTGTTGCTGCTATCGGAATTCAAATCTGTTTCTATTATGCGCTAGCTGCTATTTCTGTCATTGTTTTATACCGCCGTTATCTACTGAGAGATATCCGCACCTTCGTGCTCGTGGGGTTGTGGCCATTTCTCTCGGGACTTTTCCTAGTTGCCGTACTTTTCAAAGTAATTCCAACGCTAAGTCACTTGGCTCTCTGGGTGGGCGTTGGAACCGTGGCGATCGGTGTAATTCCGATGACGGTATTTTGGAGACAGGGCTCTTCGTACTTTAACAAGGTGACAAAGGAAGAGCGCTTAGCAGTTCTTGAAGAATAACTCCGCTAGCCGCCAAGAGATTGGCCCAGTTGCATTTCTAGTAGCTGGGCTGATGTTTATGGAATTTCTAGATGGTTATATTTTGCCGACGGCAGCACCGACGATTGCGCGCTCCTTCCATATTCTCTCTCCGCAAGTTGGCATCTGCGTCACTACTTATATGGTGTCGGCCTTGATTCTTATCCCCATTTCCGCCTGGATGACAGATAAATATGGTGTACGGCGGGTCCTCTTTGGCGGGATTTTCGTCTTTGTTCTCGCCTCGCTGGGATGTGCGTTAAGCACCAATCTCCTGGAGTTGACCATCATGCGTATCGTGCAGGGTGTAGGCGCTGCAACCATGGTTCCAGTAGGGCGCCTCATCTTGATGCGCTCGGTCGATAAAGACCAGGTGATTCGCGCAATCTCCTACTCCGTCTGGCCCGCCTTGGCAGCGCCTGTCGTTGCCCCAGTCCTCGGCGGATTCATTATTGAGCACTCCTCCTGGCACTGGATCTTCCTTGTAAATATTCCAATCGGGTTGCTTGCGCTCTTTGCGGGATGGAAGATCGTTCCTAGGATTCCGGGTGGTCGCGCGGAGAAACTAGATTGGTTTGGGTTTTACGGATTGGCTGGCAGTTTGAGCCTTCTTGTCTTTGCGGCGGCAAACCTGGGTGCGCCTCATATTGATCTGCCTGTAACGCTCTTGCTATTTTTCTTTGGAATTGGATTGGGGGTACCGACAGTCCTGCATTTAAGAGGCACAAAAGACCCGCTGATTGATTTGCAGGTCCTAGCAATCCAAACATTTCACCTCAACACAACAAGCGGGTTGTTATTTAGGGTTGCTCAAAATAGCGCGCCATTCCTCCTACCGTTGCTCTTCCAAGATAAGTTCGGTTGGAGCCCGCAGCGCGCAGGATCCGTTCTTTTTTTCTACCTGCTTGGAAATCTAACTTTCAAAATCTTCACCACTCCCCTTATGAAGAGATTTGCATTTAAACCATTGATATTGATCTGCACCTTTATCAGCATTCCTTTATCCCTAATTCTTGGTCTTATCTCTGCCTCGCTGTCAACTTTTTGGATAGCGATCATTCTTATCATTACAGGTGGAATTCGTTCCTTAGGAATGACGCTCTATAACACGATCACTTTTGCAGATACAGATCAAGAGGTGATGTCGCACGCCAATACAGTTGCGAATATGGTTCAGCAGCTTTCAACCGTTGTTGCTGTTGCGGCCGCTGTAGTTGCCCTCAATATTGGGAGAGCGGCCTTTGGTCTTCCCAATCAATTTACATTTGCCTTCTTTGTTATGGTCGGAGTACTAGCGCTCTCATTGCCCAACGCACTGCGATTGCCCGCCAACGCCGGCGAAGCGTTGCGCAATTAGGCGTATTCTCTACCTGTGACTAGCCTTCCAGTTCGGTTTCGGTTTCGCCTTCGCTTTGCAATCGCGGTAGCGAAGAGCGCTAGTAGCGCTTCAAAGTTGATTGGCAACAAGGGCGAAACGCTTTCTGGTCGTATTTTGCTTGCGATTGAACCTGAGGCGATCTCTCTGCTCGCCCAAAACAAAAAGGTCATTCTTGTCTCGGGGACCAACGGAAAGACATCAACGACACGGGCGGTCACGGCAATCATCTCGCAACTTGGTGCGGTGGCGACCAGTAGATCGGGTTCAAATCTGGCGTGGGGCGCAGCAAATGCGCTGATGTCATCCGCACCATATGCAGTCCTTGAAATTGACGAGTTACATCTGCCAGCGATTATTGCGCAGACAGATCCAACCGTAGTTTTACTGCTCAACCTCACCCGCGATCAACTGCATCGAATGCATGAGGTTAAACGCGTCGCTGATCGCTGGCACGTCGAATGTGCTGAAGCCTTGAACACCGTCTTTGTGGCAGATATCGATGATCCTTTTATTAACTACGCAACAATCAACGCGATAAACGTCGTGCGAGTTTCATTCGGCGGTCGATTGCATCCAGATGGTGCGGTCTGTCCGCGCTGTGGTTCATATCTGACCTGGGTTAAGGGAAACTACTCCTGCACCTGTGGATTGACCAACAAGATTAGCGATGCAAAGTTTAAGAAAGGATCTGCTGCCTATAGGAATGCGGTCTTAGCCAATTTGGTAGGGGAGATCTTGGGAGCCGCGCCCGTCGAGTTTGCAGAGTCGGATCTGGAGCGCAGCGTTACCAAAGATTTCGTTGGCAAGCAGGCACATTTCAGACTTACCAAGAACCCAGCTTCTTGGAGAGAGGCGCTGCAAGGAGATCTTTATCCTGACGTGATTTTGCTCCTCAACGCCAGGCAGGTTGATGGGATTGACACTTCATGGCTCTGGGATCTTTCCTTTGCAGCGTTAAGAGGTCATCGGGTTATTGTCTGTGGGGAGCGCGCTCTTGATATCGCTTATCGCATCCATGTTGAAGGAGTTGAATCGAGCATCGCCACCTCATTTGAGGAGGCGATAGCGCTCACCGAAGAGGTAAATGTTTCGGTTCTCTCGGCCTACACCGCCTTCTTTGAGTTGGTGATGTAATGCTAGAAATTATTCGAATTCATAATGAACTGCTTGGCACCTATGGCGATCGCGGAAATGCCGATGTTCTGAAATATCGCGCCGGGTTAAGAAACATCAGATCGCGCATCATAGATGTTTCATATATGGATCCATTGCCAATAACAGGTGACATTTACCTGCTTGGCGGAGCAGAAGATGCAGCGCAACTCTTATCGCTCACTGCTCTACGCAAGGGTTCGATTCTGAAGAAGGCAGCAAATCGTGGCGCAGTTGTGCTGGCTATCTGTGCTGGATTTCAGATACTTGGCACTAAGTACCTGACCCGCGAAGAAGAGATTAAGGGCTTGGATCTATTAGATGTTGTTACTACCCCAGGAGATAAGCGCCTAGTTGGTGATATTGCGGTACAGAGTGATTTATTTGACTTCCCCTTGACAGGTTTTGAGAATCACAGTGGTGTCACGACTCTGGGCGAGGGTGCAGAACCATTTGGCTACGTGCGGCAAGGCAATGGAAATGGCATAGCTGGCCTTGATGGTGCAATCAATAAAAATGTATTTGGAACTTACTTACACGGTCCTGTACTGGCGCGTAACCCTGAGTTCGCTGATTTACTCCTAGAGAGAGCCGTAGGTAGCACGATTTCCAGCGTGGAAGATGAGATAGCTACGCGCTATGCCCGATGGCGAAGGTCGCTCCTCAAGTAGGTTACAATCAGGCGTTGCAACCGCAGCACAACTCATAGAACCGCTGTTTATCTCCACAAACAAGTTCGTTTGCGAGTCTTACGTCAGTCCTCTGATAAGCACCACGAGACACGCATCTATGTCTCGATTGGTATAACTATGTCTACGTTCCGCAATTTAGGTGTTACCCCTGCCCTCTGCGAGGCTCTGGAAGCTGAAGGCAAGACCGCCCCATTCCCTATTCAAACCGCCACCCTGCCCGACGCCATTAATGGACGCGACGTCCTTGGCCGTGGCCAGACCGGCTCTGGAAAGACCCTTGCCTTTGGCTTGGCAATGCTTACGCGTCTTAACGGCCGCACCGCTAAGCCCCACAAGCCATTGGGCTTGATCCTCTCTCCCACCCGCGAATTAGCCGTTCAAATCAACGATGTCGTGGCTCCTTTAGCCCGCAAAATTGGTCTCTCTTCACAGGTCGTCGCCGGTGGCCTCTCCTATATTGGTCAAATTCAAGCCTTGAAGCGTGGAGTTCCAGTCATCGTGGCGACCCCTGGACGCTTAATGGATCTTCTCGAGAAGAAGCACATCGATCTCTCCGATGTAATGATCACTGTCCTTGATGAGGCCGATCAGATGGCCGATATGGGATTCCTACCAGTGGTTAAAGAGATTCTCTCGCTCACTCAAGCTGGTGGACAACACCTCCTCTTTTCAGCAACCCTTGATCGCGATGTGGATTCCCTTGTTAAGCGTTTCTTGAAGGATCCCATAACCCACTCCCTTGAAAATGAGAAGTCACGTGCGATAGATATGACCCATCACCTTCTCTTGCTCGATCAACAGCACAAAGATGAGATCTCGGCACAGATCGCTGCTCGCGATGGCCGCACAATCTTCTTCGTACGTACCAAGCATGGTGCAGATAAGCTCGCTGAGAAGATGCTGCGCAGTGGCGTTCCGGTCGGTGTGCTTCACGGTGGCAAGTCACAAGGTCAGCGCACCCGCGTGCTTAAGGCTTTCAAGGACGGTCGCGCATCCGCTCTCGTTGCAACAGATGTAGCAGCTCGCGGAATTCACGTAGATGATGTTTCACTAATTGTGCACGTTGATGCCCCAGCAGATCACAAGGATTACCTGCACCGCGCCGGTCGAACCGCGCGCGCTGGTGCAACAGGTACCGTAGTAACGCTAGCTACTCACAAGCAGAAGAAAGCGGTCTTTGGTATCACAAACCGCGCTGCTGTGAAGTTGATTGAGAACCTGGTTCGCCCCGGTGACTCAAAGTTACAAGAAATCACAGGCGCCCAGCAGCCATCAGGGATTCCGATCGAGGTAGAAGCTGAGAAGCCATCTCGCAATGATCGTAAGCCAGGTAGTCGCAGTCGCTCTAATGATCGCGGTAACCGCGATGGAAATTTTAAACCCCGCAAATCAGGCGGCGGACGTTTTGAGAGCCCTGCAAAGGCTGAAGTGAGTGAGGAGCGCGCCCCACGCAGCTTCGAGGCGCCACGCGAGAATCGACGCCCAACTTCTGAAGGTAGCGAGCGACCATTCCGCTCTGCACCAAAGAAGTGGGAGGATAAAGCACGCGAATCACGTACCCGTGAAGAGAGTGCGACTCCCGCAGGAAATCGCGGTCGCGTTGAAACCGCTCCAATTAATCGCCCAGCTAAAAAAGCTCCGCGTATGCCGCTAGAAAAGCGTATTGCTCTGGAGAAGGCTGAGTCGCGGGCTCGCTCTGGCAAGCCAGGGGCCCCAAAGAAATTCTCAAAGGCTGGGGGAAAGCCTTTCAAGGCGGGAAAGCCAAGTCAGGCTAAGCGAGGCTAATAACTCGATCGAAGTGCTCTGAGATGGCGTCCTGATTGTGAGAGATCACCAGGACGCCTTTCTCATTCTTTAAAGCTTTGATGAGACCCAGAATCTCCTGCGTTGATTGTGAATCCTGCGCGCTAAATGGCTCATCAAGTAGGTAGTAATCTGCGTTCTGAGTGAGTGCGAGGGCCAAGCTCACCCGCTCCTGTTGGCCTATCGATAACTCGGTGACCTTCTTACCTAGTAAATCTTTCAGACCTAGGTGTGTAACTAGCTCTGAGGTATCAGCGATCCGAAGCCGTTTTGGGAGAAAGTGCAGAACTTCGGCGACGGTAAATGCCAAGGTGAAGGAGCGTCGTTGCGGGGCAATCGAGCGTCGTGCCGCCTGCTCCTTAGCGCTCAGGCGTGCGATATCGGTCCCATCGATTGATATGAAGCCAGCCGCTGGTTTTAGTAATCCACCAATCAATTGAATGAGAGTGCTCTTTCCCGACCCATTGGGACCGGTAAGAAGAACCGCCTCTCCGACGGCAACATGTGCACTGAACTCACGATAGATCGAGTGCTTCTCTCTCGAGAATGAGATTGAATTAATCTCAATCATGGCTCACCCACGATGCTCGACGCACGCGGAGAAGAATGATTAGTGCGGGCGCTCCCAGGAGCGATGTGAGGAGTCCCAATGGGATCTCGTTGGGAACGAAGAGTGTGCGGGCGAGCAGATCGGCTAGCAATAGCACGGTAGCCCCAATAAGCGCGCTTAACGAGAGCATCTTGCGGTGCGCTGGACCAATTAAAAGGCGAACTATATGTGGCACCAAGAGCCCGATAAAGGCGATCGAACCTACTGCGCTTACCGAGGCGCCAATCAGGAAGGCCAATCCAATAATTGCATAAAGCCGAAGCCGTTTCGGATTTATACCCATGTAGTGTGCTGAACTTTCACCGAGTGAATAAATATCTAACTTCCGTGAGACGAAGAAGCAGATGATCACTCCCACCTCAATATAGGGGGCGATCATCCCTACCGTAGAATTATTGAGCAGGGTGAGTGAACCAAAGTCCCAGAAGGCAATTGATTGAATTCCAGGTTTCGGTGAGATAGAAATTAACAAACCTGCCATCGAGGTGAGAATGGCGGAGAGAGCGATACCAGTGAGCAGAAAACCAAAGCCCTTGTTGGGAGCTAACCATTGCACCAACAGCGCGGTTATCGCCGCCGCTAGTACCGCCGCTGCGATATTGGCGCGAGTTCCATAGATCGATGCCCCAGAGGCGATTAGTGCGATGGTCCCGAGAGTTGCTCCACTTGATAATCCAATCAGCGTGGGTTCGGCGAGAGGATTTCGAAAAATCCCTTGAGCTACCGCACCCGCGATTCCAAGTCCTGCGCCGATAATGACAGCGCCGAGAGCGCGCGGAAATCTAACCTGCCAGATTGTTGTTGCATCTACATTATGTTTGCCGACAAGTGCGAAGACAGAGCTGTGGAGATGAAGGATTCCAATTTCCAGGGAGAGCCAGAAGAGAAAGAATAAGAGTGCGAATCCACCGAGATAGATGGCTACCTTCCTCATAATTTGGATGCCGCGATCAATAAGGTACGTAACGCTCTTGCCATCGGGATAGTTCGCGGTCCGAAGGAGAGGAGCAAAGAATCATCGACAGTAACTATTCGCTTATGTTGCCCAGCTGGGGTCTGCGCGATTCCCGGTAGTTGCACCAGGCCATTGATCCCGCCAACCGAAATTAATCCTTTGGTCATCAGCAGCAGCACGTCGGGTTGTAACTTGATGAGTTCTTCGGCGGTCAGTGCGTTAAAGGGATTCTTCAAATGAGCTGCGCCAACATCTGTGAAACCATCGGCCTGCAAAATGGAATCAGCACCCGACCCTGGTCCACCAATCAAGTAGATCGATGCACTCCCGCGCAGATAAAGAAAGGCCACCTTGGTACCAGTCTTCTTCGATGTAAGAGCACTCACCTGCGCCTCTAAGGCTTTACCGGCCTTTGGAACTCCAAGAGCCTTGGCGATTACCGCCTCTTTGGCATAGATATCTGCCAAGGTGAATGCGCTGGGGATAGTGATTGACGGAACCTTTGCTGCTCGCAGAGTAGAGAGCGCGGTGAGCGGCGTAGTATTTGAATCAATAAAGACTAGATCAGGGTGCTGCGAAAGAACTGCTTCAGGTGAGACCTGCATCGCAGATTCGTCGATGGGAATCTTCTTTAGCTCAGGCATTGTCGAGGCGATATCTCGACCAACTAAATCACCTGCGTACCCCAGCGCCGCAACTATTTCTGCCGAGCCGTTTGCCAGCGCAACAATGCGTTTAAAGCGAGGAACCTCACCGCTATGCACAATCGGGAGTGAGATTTGGCTTGCATTTATATCCGACAGCGCAGCGTGGGCTGTAGGTGAAAGAGCAACGCTAACTGTAAAGACCACGCTGGAAATGAGGAGCCGTGAACGCATCTGCGTATTCTGACACTTCCCTTTCCGACATGGGAGAACAAGTTGTCGGAGCAAGAAACCTAACTTTCTCCTACATTTGCGCTATGAAGTTACGGGTTGTAGCCGCAGCGCTGGCGTTATTGGTTATTGGGGCAGTTCCGGCCCAAGCTCTGACCGGTTCACATGGGCAGACTCTTCACGTATCCCCAATATCGGGAATCAAGGCTGGCCAAACTCTCGCAGTTACTGGTAAAAACTTTGACAAGAAAGTCGGAATTTACGTTGAGTTCTGCCAAGTTGTTCCAGTTGGCACCCTGCCAAGCGTCTGTGGTGGTGGAGTAAATGTTTCGGGATCGGGCGCAGCCTCATTTTGGATCTCATCCAATCCCCCAAGTTATGGCCGAAATCTCGCGATTCCATTTAAGAGCGGAGGAACTTTCAGAGTCGGGCTCAAGGTGCAACCAATGATTGGGAAGATCGATTGTCGCAAAGTTTCTTGTGCAGTCTATGTGCGAGCCGACCACACCCGGACGCAAGATCGTACTCACGACCTAAAAATCCCCGTCACTTTCAGCAAATAACCTAAACAATCCAAACAATCCAAACAATCTATAGGAGAGCATAAAATGAAAAAGAAGTTCATCGCCGTACTCGCTGTAGCCCTTGTTGTGGCAGCAGCCCCGCTGGCCAATGCAAAGGCAATGGTCACCGCAACTCCAACAAAGCACCTGGCTCAAAAGGGTGCAGTTGTAAAATTCAAGTTCTCTAAACTGCCAACGAAGAATGGTGTCTACATTGAAGAGTGCATGGCTCCCGCAACAAAGGGCGCAACTCCTACTGTCTGCGATTCGGACCAAACCGCACAAGCATGGGTTTCAAATGTCAAGGCTGACCTTGCCCAAGGCGCGACATCGGGTAAGGGTGCTGTGAAGTTTAAGCCAGTTCCATTCTTCACAAATGGCGATTGCGTTCACACTACATGCGTTTTCTTTATCACCAATGATCACAATGCAGCGGGAGACAAGTCGCAGGATCAGACGATCCCGTTTACCTTCTCCGCTAAGTAGTAAGTATTAATTGGTTAATTAGTAATTAGTAATTAGTTTCTAGGTAGGGCTCGGAGTCCAGCAAGCGCAAATGCTACAGCGCTCTGGATTTCGAGCTCTGCCGCATTTCCAGCATCAATTCTGATCGAAGCAGCGTCCGTGACGCTCGCTAAAAGGGCAGCAGCAACCCTAATATCTGCAATCCCTGTTGCGGTAAGCGCGGTATGCAATGGGGCCATCATGCGGCGGTGGCCCATTAGAATCTCATCCTTTCGCTCCTCCGGCGTATTAATTGTATTTAATGTCTTCACCAGCATATGTCTACCGTCGGCGACATAGCGCAGGCTCTCGGAAATCCAGAGTTCAATTCGCAGAAAAGGCTCAGTTGCATCTGCAACGGCCTCCGCTAGCCGAGCGGTGTAGTAATCCAACTCTTCAATGACTAGATCAGCGACCAAATCAGCGCTAGATGCAAAGTATTCGTAGATGGAACTTCTTGCTAATCCCGCCTTTGCGGCAACAGCTGCAACCGTTATGGACTCCACGCCCTCTGCCAGTGCCAACTCCATCGCCGCACCCATTAATTGCTGGCGTCGGAGTTCTCGGTGAAGCGCGAGGGTAGGAGCTTGGATCTTTGGCATAAGGACGTAAGTATCGCATCCTTTTTCAAATGGCAGATAGTTGAAACTTCAACTATTCTTCTCCTACCACCACTAATAGATAGGTCACACATGTCTGATTTGCTACACCTCGAGGTCAGCCCACTCGGCGACCGCTCAATTTCACGCTCAATCTCCAAGGAATTCTTGGACGCATTTAAGTCAAAGCATCCAGGAGCGGTAATCGTTACCCGCGACCTCGATCTTGAAGCGATCCCTCACCTTGATGGAGAGACCATTAACGCTGGCTATACCCCAGAGATAGACCGTTCACCTTCAGCACACGCAAAGCACAACTTCCGCATTTCACTCGTGAACGAGGTCAATGAGGCAAAGAACATCTTGATTTCAACCCCAATGTGGAACTTCACCGTCCCCTCAGTCCTCAAGGCCTGGATCGATCAAATTATCGTCCCCGGTGCCACGAAAGTTAGTGGACCTGTAACAATCATCATCTCTCAGGGTGGATCGTATGCAGAGGGCGCCCCACGCGCTGGTTGGGATTGGCAGACCGGCTACCTGAAGCAGGTCTTCACATCACTTGGTGCAACCGATATCGAAATTATCTTGTCGGAGTTCGGACTTGCCGGGGTAGTTCCCGCCATGGCCGATTTCGTTGAGCACAAAAGCGCTTCGATCGCCGCTGCAAAGAAGGCAGCTCAAGTACGAGCCGCCGCTTAAGCTTTAACGCTCTTTCGGAAAGTAAGGGCCCGCGATGACACAACAGCAACAAGTGTCATCGCGGTTCCCGTTATGAGGTAGGCGCTGATCTTGGTGTGAGCTGCTGGAGCCAACCAATCGAGTAG
>JANXZW010000040.1 GCA_025355305.1 Actinomycetes bacterium
GTCGACTTAGTTGCCTCCACAAGGATGCTAGACAGTGCTTGATTACCCGTGATGGTGTTCTCCATCGTGGTGATTGGAATCAGTACCAAACTGTCACCATCTTGGAATCCAGATGCACCCTTGACGGAGGTCAATCCGATAACGGTGAATTCGATACCAGAACATCGCATTGTCTGCCCGATAGGGCTTGCGGTGCCAAAGAGCGCGGTCGCAGTTGTCTGCCCGATAAGAGCAACTCGCCTGGCATTTGTCACATCGTCATTGGTGAAATATGAGCCCTGCTGCACCGAGGTGTTGCTCGCCTCGTAGTAAGCGGGCCATGTTCCATAGAAGGTTGATGGAGTGCTGGTATTGGCACCGACTACGCAGGTTCCATTGGTAGAGACGATCGGTGCTACCTGTTTGATATCTGGAGCTTGTGTCTTATCTGTTAAGGCAACTGTGTCTAGAATCGTGAGTGGTTTCTGCGAACTCGAGCTGGCCCGGGCGCGTGGACCAAATCCACCGCCACCTGATCGAACTTGTAAGGAGTTTGTACCGAGACGATCAAGGGAGGCTTGGATCGCCTTGCTAGAACCGTTACCGACGGCAAGCAAGATGATGACCGATGCCACCCCGATCATGATGCCAAGTGTCGTGAGCGCGGTGCGGAGCCGGTTGGTAAAGAGTCCGCGGATGGCGAAGCGAATGATCTCTAAGACACTCATGCGACGCGCACCTCATTGTGTTTATCGCTGATGATCTTTCCATCGCGCATTCGAATAATTCGCTTGGCTCGACGGGCAACATCATCTTCATGTGTGATCACTACGACCGTGCGGCCAGCAGCGTTGATCTGATCGAAGAGATCCAAGAGGTCCGCTGTGGATTTAGAGTCGAGCGCTCCGGTCGGTTCATCGGCCAGTAGCAGAGCGGGTCGTGTTGCTAGCGCACGCGCTACCGCCACACGTTGCTGTTGACCGCCCGATAGCTCTGTTGGCTCGTGGTTAATACGATCCCCAAGCCCCACTACATCGAGTGCGACCATCGCTCGCTCCCGACGTTCCTTGGGCTTAATCCCTTGGTAGGCCATAGGAAGTTCGACATTGGCCAGCGCGGTCGTTCGCGGGATCAAATTGAAGGATTGGAAGATGAATCCGATCTTTCTGCCGCGGACAATTGAAAGATGGTTCTCATCCATGGAAGAGATCTCAATGCCGTCGAGGAAGTACTTTCCGCTGGTCATGATGTCCAGCGCTCCCAAGATGTTCATCAGGGTCGACTTACCAGAGCCAGATGGGCCCATGATCGCCACATACTCACCGGGTTCGATGCGCAGGCTCACCCCATCGAGTGCAAAGATCGAGGCATCACCGACGCCGTAACGCTTTATGGCGTCACGAACTTCGATGACAGGTTGCTTATCAGCCACCGAATCCACCGCCTCCGCCGCCCCGTCCACCGCCACCAAAGGTGCTACCACCGATCCCTGCTCCCCCTAGGACAGATGGGACCCCAGTAAGTGAGGAGGCAGAACTTACAACTGATGGAAGTGCAACGACTTGACCGACCTTGAGGCCGGACAAGATCTCATCACTTGAGTCTCCGATGGTGCCTACCAAGACATTTGTTGGGGTCTCCACTTGCTTTCCGCCGACCGTCGTCACGACGTTAACCGTAGAACGAGTTCCACGCGTTGTCACCGCACGCGATGTTACCGCTATGGCATTTGGTGAATCAGCTACGACGACGGTTGCCGTTGCAGTCATACCCGGCTTCAGCCCCGCGACCGCTCCCACAAGTTGGAAGGTGACGGTGTAAGTCGTGGCTCCACTTGAAGTGGTGGGAAGCAGCGCGACGTTTGCTACCTTGGCATTTCCGGCGGCATTTGGCAGCGCCGTAAAGGCCATTGATGCGCTCTGTCCTACCGCAATCTTTGCGACATCTGATTCCGAGAAGCCTGCTGTCACTTGCAGTCCACCCACATCAGTCAAGACGATAAAGCCTGTAGCACCCGTGGTTCCATTGGTAGGCGTGGTGTTAGGAGATATCGTTGAACCGATCAAAGTGTTAGAGATCGATGCGACCTTCCCAGAAACTGGGGCGATAACGGATGCCCCTTTTAAGTTCTTATCCGCTGAGATGTAATTGGAGTCAGCCACTGTTACTTGCGCCTGATCCACTGCAATGGTGGTTAAAATTGTGGTGCTGTTGTTCTGTAGTTGATATAGCTTGAGTGTGTCCTGCGCCGAGGTAATTGCTTGTTGCGCCGAAACCAAGGTCTGAGCGTTTTTCTTGATGTTGAGCGCCGCGGTGCTCTGCGCGTCGGTAATTGCCTGCTGGTAAGTAGCTAGCGATTGCGCGTTCTTCTTTATATTTAACGCAGCGGTCGCTTCTGCATCAACATAACTCTGTTGATCAGCCGCGATCGTTTGGGCATCTTTGGCTAAATTCTGCTGCTGGGTTATTAGCGCATTGTTATAGGAAGCCTGTGCGTTAATGACCGCATTATTATCTTGCACCAGGGATGTGCAATTCGAATTGATCGTATTGATTGTTGCGCAGAAGTTAAGCGTGATTCCAGAAGGACCATAGAGACCCTCGTAATCATTGAAGGTAAGTTGCGCATTGGTCAAAGAGTTCTTTGCGCTATCGACGCTGGCTTGATACACAGCGACGTTCTGCGTTGTCGTCGCCTTATCGTTATTCAACTTGGTCAACGCTGTAGCAACATTGGTGCTATCAGTTGCTTGCGAAGCGGCAGTCAGTGTCTGCTGATAAGCCAGGTTGTTCTGGGCTGTTGTGATGTTGTTGCTATCGCTCGCCTGCGATGCGGCAATCAAAGTTTGTTGGTAGGCCAAGTTGTTCTCTGCATTGGTTACGGCCGCCTGATCGTTCTGCAGTTGCAGCGCCGCTGTCGCATTGGCGGTGGTCTGGGCGTTCGTTAGATTTGCCTGCGCCTGGAGCAGGCTGGCTTTGGCCTGAGCTAGTGCGCTCTTAAGGCTTGTTGTATCGATCTTGGCCAGAAGCTGACCTGCGCGTACCGATTGACCCACCTTGACCTTGAGCTTTGCCAAGGTTCCGGCGGTAGCGGGCGCGAGAGCGATATCGGTAGGGCTTACAACCGTGCCCGATGAGGAGACGGTGGAGGAGACATCCCCGCGCGCGGCGGTAACTGTGGAAAGTGGCACCTTTGCCGCCTTGGGATGGAGCGATGAGTAACCCCAGAAACCGACGGCCGCGATTGCGACCACGATAACCAGGTTGATTGTCAGAATACGAAGTCGGGATTTATTCATAATCGCACCTTAGATAACAATTCCGTGATGTTGTGCCCAACTACCTGTTAATGTGCTGAGAGTTAGTTGGGTAGCTCCCCGATAGTCCAGGCGGTATCTTCATTGCGATCGATGACCCAAACCTTGTAATCAGATAGCTCTGGCTTCATGAAGATGCCGGCGCCCTCTCGCCCTGTGACCACCAGGGCGGTGGCTAGCGCATCGGCCAGGCCACCATCGGGTCCAATGACGGTGGCGCTGCGGGCGCCGATAGCGATCAGCCCAGTGTGGGGATCCTTGATGTGAGCGCCAATTTCGTAGGTACCGGAGGTCGCGATTGCACCTTCAAATATCTCAAAGACCTTAAGAACTTGGAACTTATTTTCAGGGCTGCGCACCCCAATCGACCAGGGTTTGTCACCTTCAAATCCTCCTGCAAGCGCTAAATCGCCCGCGGCATTGACCTGAATATTCTCGGCGCCATGGCGCTGCAATATCCGGATACAACCATCGGCGGCCCATCCCTTTACATAACCCGACGGGTCATAGCCACCCTTTACACACCAAGGATCAAAGGAGCCATCAGTTAATTCGCGCGCAACTAAACAGAGTTGCCAAACCTCTTGCATCTGCACCGAAGCGTTCTCAATCTTTAACTCACCGCGGCGGATCTGGGAGACCTGAGAGTCAAATTTGTACGTTGAAAATTCGCGATCGATTACCTTTACATACTCTGTGACTTCAGCCAGACCGGCGTTGAGTTCTTCTAAGCCAACTTTGGTTGAAGCGATATCGATAAAGAGGATAGTTCCCCAGACATCAATCTCGGCGGTGGTTCTTATTCTCTCCGCCAATTACAAACCAGCCTTAGCCAGTGCGGAAACGAGGGAGGTATACCAACCTTGGGAGGTGTAGGAAGCGCCACCAACTCCCTGAATATTTGAGGACTGGGCAGCGAGAGTCTCTTGCACCAAAAGCGGAATCGCCTGCGAGTTAATTTGCTGATCCCGAAAAGATCCCGTGGGATAGATCGGCGCGGTGGCGTTGGTAATTTTGCCGTTGACGAGGGTGATCTGCACCTGGACCGGTCCGTAGATGGTATTTGCAGGCGCTCCCGTAAATGTTCCACTTACCCCAGCAGCCTTCGGAGTACTTGCTGGAGTTGACGTACTA
>JANXZW010000048.1 GCA_025355305.1 Actinomycetes bacterium
ATGTCGTGTGACTGAGTACCTGTTGCCCGCTCTGGAATCTTCTTCATAACGGGAAGGGTACTAGGGATGCGATATTTCAATGCTTAAACTAAGAAGCCATCTGGAAATGGATCGCTCGAATCCAAGATCCATGTCGCTTCGCCTGTAACCCAAGCCCGTCCAGTGATTGTTGGGACGATAGCTGGTATTCCAGCAACAGTGGTGTGCTCTTTTACGCGACCCTCAAAGTGCGAACCGATCCATGACTCATTGATGAGGATATCGCCATCTTTGAATTCACCGCGATCCACCATCTGTGCCAAGCGTGCGCTAGTTCCAGTCCCACACGGAGATCGGTCGAACCAGCCGGGATAAATTGCCATCGCGTTCTTCCAGTGCAGGGCATGATCTCCTGGTGAGATGAAGTCGATGTGGTGACAGATCGCGATATCGGGGTTCTCTGGATGCACTGGTCGATTCTGCTCATTAATTGCGTCGGAGATTGCCAGGCCAGCCTCCAGAAATTTTGCACCGTTCTCACGCTCAAATGGGATACCCACTCGGTCTATTGGAACAATCGCGTAGAAGTTTCCACCGTAGGCCATGTCGTAAGTGATGTTGCCGAATCCGGGAACAGAGACGACCTGATCGCGCTGATAGAGAAAAGAGGCAACATTGGTAATAGTGACGCTCACGGCCCTACCTTGCGCCACCGCAACCTCTACGATGACGAGTCCGGCTGGAGTATCTAGCCGAATAGTTGTCACGGGTTCAACAACTGGTACCAGCTGCTTCTCGATGAGAACCGTTGCAACCCCAATTGTTCCGTGACCACACATGGGCAGGCAGCCAGAAACCTCAATATAAACCACGCCGACATCAGCATCAGGACGGGTTGATTTCTGCAGGATCGCACCACTCATGGCACTGTGACCGCGCGGCTCAAACATCAACCACTCGCGTAGATGATCCATATGCTCCATAAAGTAGGCCCGCTTTTCAAAGGCGGTATCCCCTGGGATCTCACCGATACCTTCTAAGACAACCCGCGTTGGCATTCCCTCGGTATGAGACTCCACCGTTTTTACCGATCGAATTATCGCCATAATTGCTCTTTACCAACTACCCATTCTGAAAGTATGAGATGGCCCGGGCGATATCTGCACGTAACTTTAAATCATCCGTTGGAGGCAGAGGAAGGCGTGGAAGTCGAGTTGGACCGCCATAACGACCAACAATATCCATTGCTAACTTGATCGCTTGGATGAACTCTTTGCGAGAATCCCAGTTGAAGAGATCATGAACGGCGGAATACATCGGAGCGGCCTTCGCATAGTCACCAGAGGTAACGAGGTTATAGAGCTCGGCGGACTCTGCAGGCATGGCATTTGGGAAGCCAGCAATCCAGCCGACCACACCTGCCGTTGAAAGTTCGAGAAGTACATCGTCGGCTCCGACCAAGACTTCAATGCGCGGTGCGCGTTGATGGATCTGCCAGATTCGTTTTACATCGCCTGAGAACTCCTTAATAGCAACCACATTAGGGACCTCATCGGCAATCCGAGCGAGGAGATCTGGAAGCAAATCAACTCTGGTATCGAAGGGGTTGTTGTAGGCAATAATTGGAATGCCAACCTTACCCACCTCTTTGAAGTGAGCTATCACCTCATCATCATTGGCGCGGTAAGCGTTGGGAGGTAGCAGCATGACCGCGCCTGCTCCTTTACTTGCAGCGTGCTCCGTCCACTCCCGCGATTCGCGAGCTCCATAAGCGCCTACTCCAGCAACGACATGAAATCCTTCAGGGGCAGCTTCTATCGCCGTCTCCAGCACGCGGCTGCGTTCATCATCCGTAAGAACTTGGTACTCACCGAGAGATCCATTCGCGACTACTCCATGGGTCCCATTAGCCGCTAGCCACTGCACATGATCGGCGTATCTTTGAAAATCTACCGCAAGGCTAGGGGTAAACGGTGTCGCCGTTGCAGTGAGGATTCCATGCCAGGGTTTTGTCATGGCGTCACAATAAACCGTCCCGCGCCAGTTCACCAAGAGTAATGGGAGAAATGATGGGGCGAAATACTCCCTGAATGCGATCCTTTGCATCGCTCTCCATCAAATCAAAGAGGGCTCTCGAACAGGTGCGACCTTGGCAGAGCCCCATCCCACAACGGACCATTAACTTTGCACTTCTGGCATCTTCAACTCCCAAGAGCTCCCGCGAGCCTTGTAGTGTTTGAAAATCAACCTCTTCACAGCGGCAGATGGTCGTATCGGGCGTCAACCAGCTCTTCCAGCCTGGGCGCACTGGATACATCTTCTCTAGCGCTTTAGCAAAGCTCAGCGCTCGTTTCCGAAGTTTGCGCAACGGCTTTACATTTCTCATCGAGCCCGCGGCGCTCAAGCCAGCAATTGCCCCTTCGGCCAGCGAGAGATCGGACCCACCAATTCCGGTCAGTTCACCGGCAGCAAATATTTGCACACCTTCGTGTGGATGTATGGTGCGCTGTTCTTTATCAACGCAGACAACTACCGATCCATCGCCCGCCACTTCCTGTTCAAGGAAGAGAGCGCCCGCTAAAGATGTGTCTGGCGTGAAACCCCAACTTATCGCCGCAACATCACATTTCAGAGAGTAGGTTGATTTAATTGTGTAGTCGGGCTCTATTTTTGCGATTGTTACTGAATCTAAGAGGCCTTCACTATTTGCATGTGCTGCCACAACGGCCTGTCGATAACGCATCTTGACCTTGCCTCTTTGCAAAGTACTTAAATAGCTTAACCCTTCTAGAGCTTTCGCAGGGTTTCGAGCGAGTTCAAGCACGCCCCGGATCCATTGGTACTTGCCCGCAGCTTCAATGACTCCCGCGACCTCGCCTCCGTGGAGTGCCAGCCCCGCCGCAACAGGGAGTAAAAATGGACCCGTGCCAGCGACAACAATTCTCTTCCCGGCGATCACGCCCGCACCTTTAAGTAGCGATTGCGCCGCGCCGGCGGTCATAACTCCAGGAATGTCCCATCCCGGGAAGGGTAAAGAGCGATCGTAAGCCCCGGTCGCCAAGATGAGGCGATTGGTGATGAAGGTGTGTGCTGATGTCCGCAAGATGATTTCCTGATCAAGTACGGAGGCGCTCCAGATGGAACTTTGACTGTGAATAGTGATGCGGGGATTAGCGATCACCGCATCCATTAGGAGAGAGCCTTTGTCGAAGTTGTGGTGAACTGACTGATTCAAATTCTCATCATCACCATGGCGCCAGTACTGGCCTCCCAATTTTGGAGAGGCATCTATAAGGCCAACTTGTAGGCCAGCATTGGCTGCATATTTTGCAGCGTTGAGCCCTGCTGGTCCTGCCCCAACCACGATTGCTTGGTATCTAATTTCCATCCTGCACCTCAATAACCATCCCCTGCCGCAGCGGAGTAATGCAACTACGCAGATTACGCTCCCCGTCGATAGTGATAAGGCAGTCGAAACAAACTCCTATGCCACAGAAGAGGCCGCGCGGTTTTTTATCGAATCGAGTGAGCCGAGTGATTCGTTCCTGGTTTGCGATGAGCGCTGCAGCAACGGATTGACCTAGATGGGCGGATAATTCCTCTCCATTAAAAGTAAAGGTGATCATCTGGCGGCTACCTCTACAAAGCGTCTTGGCGAAAATGCCGTTGCATCCATAAAAGAAGTGTGTCCCAAAATCCCGTCTCGTATTAACTCCGCACTCGCCGGAGCTAGCCCGATCCCTGCACCTTCGTGGCCCGCGTTGTGCCAAAGTCCTTTAATAATGGGGTCTTCTCCGATGATAGGAAGATGATCTGGAGCGTAGGGGCGAAAGCCGCGGTACACACGAAGAAGTTGAATACCGGCGAGAACCGGGAAAAGTTCAATAGCTTGACGCGCCAATATCTGCAGAACAGAGAAATCAATTCCATCTTTAAAGCCAACGCGCTCTCGTGAAGCACCGATTAAGATCGTGCCATTCTGGGTACCCTCGACCACCGCACTAGATTGTAAATCAGAGTCGTCACTTGAAACATTGGCAACGTATTCGGCGTCATAAACCTTGTGAAAAATGATCTTTCTTGTGGGGGCGGTAACAAGGATGAATCCTCGACGCGGCGCAATGGGAAGTGAGGAACCTGCTAGCTCTGCGATATCACCCGCCCATGTTCCAGTGGCGTTTATAACAATTGGTGAATCAAATCTTCCCTTGCTAGTCACAATAGATTTAATAGCACCACCTTGGATATCCAGGGCAGTGACGGTCGCATCGCTCACAAACTCACCTCCACGAGCCTTCACCGCTCGCAACATCTGAGCGGCGGCAAGCATCGGTTGGCATTGTGCATCTTGTGCGTAGTAAGTGCCCTCGGTGACGGAGTGAGTAAGGTGCGGTTCAAGGAGACGTAAATCTTCAGATGAAATATCTTGCGCATCAATTCCAGAATTGCGCTGTTGCGCACTCAATGCGCGCAAACCCTTGACCCCGGCTTCGCTTCGGGCAACAACCAAACCACCTTTTGCCTCTAATTCAAATCCGCCACCAATATCTGTACTCACTTCAAACCAGGCATTGCGGGAGCGAAG
>JANXZW010000004.1 GCA_025355305.1 Actinomycetes bacterium
TGATTCTAGAGTGGATTGGTGACGCCAGCGTTAGGATTGGACCATGACCGACTACCTTAAATTAATTGCAGAGCGCGGCATCGGAGCCCTCGACCAGAAAATGGGCATTGAAATCATCGAGGCTTCTCCAGAGCGCGTCGTCGCCACGATGCCGGTCGAAGGAAATACCCAAGCCTTTGGCCTGCTCCACGGCGGTGCCAATGTGGTACTCGCTGAACTCCTTGGCTCTTTAGGCGCCTGGATGCATGCCGACGGAAAACGCACGGTCGGGGTGGATATCAACGCCACTCACCACAAGCCGGCCCGCGAGGGAAAGGTGACTGGGGTTGCCACGCCGGTTTCTCGCGGGCGAACCTTGGCCTGCTACGAGATTGTCATAACAAATGAGGCCGGCGAGCGAACCTGCACGGCGCGCATCACCAGCCTCATTTTAAACAACTAGGAACTCTTATCCGCCTAGGTAGGCCTTTGTGACCTCCGGATCGGAGATTAAATCTTTGGCATTTCCGCTCAACTTAATATTCCCGGACTCGAGAACATAGGCACGGTCCGCGACGTTCAGAGCCGCCAACGCGTTCTGTTCAACCAACAAAATTGTGGTGCCTTGCTCGTTGATCTTGGTGATTGTTTCAAAGATCATATCTACAAGTACAGGGGCAAGTCCCATTGATGGTTCATCCAACAGCAACAATGAAGGGCTACCCATTAGTGCGCGACCCACTGCAAGCATCTGCTGCTCGCCACCACTCATCGTTCCAGCCTTCTGGTTTATACGTTCGGCTAAACGCGGGAAGAGTTCAAGGACGCGCTCGCGATCGGCGGCAACCGCCTCTTTATCGTTGCGCAGGAAGGCTCCCAGATCTAGGTTCTCCGAGACGCTCATTCGAGGGAAGATGCGACGACCTTCGGGAGATTGGCAGATCCCTTTGGCGACAATCTCGTGGCCTTCTTTGCCGTCTATGCGATCGCCTTCAAAGGTGATCGAACCACCCTTCAGTTTGAGCAGGCCAGAGATAGCGCGCAAGGTTGTCGACTTACCGGCGCCATTAGAGCCAATGAGCGTAACAATCTCACCTTTATTTACCTCGAGAGAGATGCCTTTTATGGCCTTAATATTCCCATAGGCTACTTCGAGCTTATCTACCTTTAGCATTAGTGATTAACCTCCGCAGATTTACCGAGATAGGCCTCGATTACCCGAGGGTTGGATTTGATGTCAGCTGGTGACCCTTCGGCGATCTTCGCTCCGCGATCCAGAACGGTGATTCGCTCAGATACTTTCATTACGACAGACATATCGTGTTCAATCAAAAGGATCGCGATGTTCTTCTCGTCGCGCACCTTGTACACGAACTCCACGAATACTGCTGACTCCTGTGGGTTCATTCCAGCTGTTGGCTCATCTAGCAGGAGAACCTTCGGACGTAGCGCCAAGGCACGTGCGACCTCGAGACGGCGCTGATCTCCATAGGAGAGATTGCGAGCAAACTCCTTGGCCGTCTTTCCGATTCCCACGAAGTCCAGAAGCGCTTGGGCCGCTTCGCGAGCTTCGCGCTCCTCACGACGCTGCTGCGCCGTACCGATGATGGTTCCAATGATTCCTGCTTTGAGGTGGGAGTGCATCGCTACCATTACATTCTCTTCCGCGGTCATCAGACCGAAGAGACGGATGTTCTGGAATGTGCGTGCGACGCCCTTCTCTGCAATCTTGTGTGGGACCAGGCCGGTAATATCTTCATCGTTATAGATTACAAAGCCTGAAGTGGGCTTGTAGAGACCTGTCAGTACATTGAAGAAGGTGGTTTTCCCAGCGCCATTTGGTCCAATCAGGCTTACAACACTGCGATCTGGGATATCGAAAGAGACATCGTCAACAGCTTTCAGTCCGCCAAATTCAACCGAGATATTCTTCGCCTCCAGGACTGGTGCAGAATCTAGCGCCATTACATGGCCCCCTCTTCGCTAATTTGATCGTGCGGGGTCTCATTGCCTTCATCGGCATCACTCTCGTGCAGCATCAATTTCAACCTCGACTCCGGCAAGATTCCTTCTCGTCTGAAGAGCATCATCAGAATAAGGAGCGCTCCGAAGATAAGGAAGGTGTAGGAAGGGAAATTAATATTAGTATTGAAGGTGCTATTGATTTCATCTCCGAGAGCAGGAAGACCCGTCGAATTAACCCAAGCAATGAGAAGAGCTCCGACCATAACTCCCCACACGTTGCCCATACCGCCTAGGACAACCATGGCGAGAAGGATGATAGAGATTGAGAATTGGAAGCGTTCGGCGAAGATGCCATTAACGTGGGTGGCATAAGCAACTCCAGCTAAGCCACCTGAGATTGCGCCAACTGCGTAAGCCGCGAGCTTTGTCTTCATGAGTGGAACGCCCATCATGCTAGCCGCAAGTTCATCCTCGCGAATCGCCAGCCATGCTCGACCTAATCGACCGCTTCGTAATCTCAAGGATATAAAGACCATAAGAGCAGCCATGAATACAAAGATCATATACTTATAGTTGAGATCAAAAGGGCCGAGGCGTTTGCCAAGTAGACCGATCGAATCAACGGGCGAAATTCCCTTTGTACCGTTGGAGAGATTGAATCCATGAATATTCTCGCCGTTAACAAATATCTGAGGGATGATCTCACCGAATCCCAGAGTCACAATTGCCAGGTAGTCACTCTTCAATCGGAGAGTAGGAGCACCAATAAGAATTCCAAAGAAGGCGCAGATAAGCGCACCAATCAGAAGTACCAGCCAGAAGGAGAGGTGGATTCCTGGGATAACTTTTGCGCTCTCTGAACCAAAATGAATATTCCATTGGTTAAAGAAACCTGACATGAACCAACCGGCCGTGTAACCACCGATTGCCCAGAAGGCGACGAAACCGAGGTCGAGGAGACCAGCGTAACCGACCACGATATTCAACCCGAGTGCTGCAATGACCCAGACCAACGCCTCGTTGAGTGCGGAAGGTGGGAACCAGATTTGGATCTGACTCTGAAATCCATCTGGAGTATGCGGCACAATATAGGTGTAGAAAATGTAGATAACTACAGCCAGAGTCAGAAAACCTATCGACCAAGTGCGCTGCGAGAGCGGAGCTCTCTGCTTCTTGCCGCTCCTCTTACGGGTAATTATTGACATCGATTTACACCTTCTCTGTCGTTGGCTTGCCGAGCAAACCAGTAGGTTTAAAGACCATCAAAAGGATCAAGATCGAGAAGACCACAGTGTTTGACCACTGCTGTCCAAGGCCAATCGGTAAACCATCATTCCAACCTTGAATAAGGCCGATGATGACTGCACCGAGGACTGCGCCCTGCAGGTTTCCGATTCCACCCATCACCGCGGCGGTAAAGGCTATGAGACCCAATTGAAATCCGAGATTATAAGAAGTGAGCCCGCGCGTCTGTTCAAAAAGCAGACCCGCGGCGCCAGCAAGCGCGCCGCCCAGTCCGAAGGTAAATGAGATTGTGCGATTAACGTTTATGCCCATTAAGCGAGAGGCATCTTGATCCTGCGCTGTGGCACGCATCGCCTTGCCTTGTTTAGTTTTCGTCACGATGTAGCTCAGCGCAAGTAGTACTGGAATTGTTACAGCAAAGGAGATAAGAGTTGTATAGGGCAACTTAACCGTGAAAATCACTAGATTTCCGCTAGGAAGCAAGCTAGGCCAAGTCTTCTGGCCTGATCCATTCCAACGCAACCCGACAAACTGAAGAATAAATGACATCCCTACCGCCGTAATGAGTGGAGCCAACTTGGGCGCGCGGCGCAGGCGACGATAAGCGAATCTCTCAATCGCGATATTAATCACGGCGCAGAAGATCATGACCGATATCAGGGCGAGGAGGAGCACTCCCCAACCGGCGCCTGATTCGTGGTGTTGATTGAACCAAAGGGTAATAAAGTGAGCAGAGAAGAGGCCGCCCAGCATAAAGAGATCTCCATGAGCGAAGTTGATCAGTTCGATAATTCCGTAAACCAAGGTATACCCGAGCGCAATAAGCGCGTACAGGATTCCGTTGCTAAGACCAGTGAATGTCACCTCAGTGAATTGGGTTGGGGACTTAATGAAATTTCCTAGCAGCCAGAATGAAGCACCAGCTATCGCTAGCGTTGCGAGCACTCTTTCGATATTTCGTCGACGCAATTGGCGAGTTTTATATGTAACGCCTGCCACGTGGGTTCTCCTCTAGCTGGATGCGGGTTCTTACAGAATTAGATGGGGCTTGTAAACAAGCCCCATCTAATTTCTAAACTGTTGAACTAATTAACTAATAGAACGAATCTACTACTTAACTGTCCAGGCCTTCAGGGTTGTCTCTTGTCCACCAACGACTTGCTCGATGGTGATGTCCTTGGCTGTGGTATCTCCAGTCAGTGTGCTGATGTGGAGAGGCTTGCCAAGTACTGATTGAACAGCTGGAATTGTTACACCAGTTCCGCTGAATACAGCCTCAGTTACACCCTTGCGAGTTCCATCTGACTTTGCAATTGCAGCCAAGATAACTTGGAGAGCAGCAACGCCGTAGATTGGGTAGGAACCAACTGGATCCTTCTTGTAGGTCTTCTTGTAGAGAGCCAAGAACTTGGCGCCAGCACCCTTAGGAGAATTCTTGACGAGAAGTTCGTTGGAGAGACCTGCGAAGGAGAGGTATGCACCAGCAGCATTTGGATCTGAGTTGAATTGTGGGTATCCAGTGAATCCATCTGGAGCCATCAACTTAACCTTGGTGTTGTCTCCAAGAACAGCGACCTTATCCTTGAGGAGTTGGCCACCATTGTTGTCATAGATTCCACCAAAGTAAACCATATCTGGATTCAAAGGCGCGATCTTCTGGAAGAGAGCGGTGTAATCGCTCTGTGTTGCATCCCAACCTTGGCCTGCAGGTCCGCTAGAGAGAACGGTAAGTCCATCCTTCTTAGCCTCAGTTGTGAATGCCTGGGCAACACCTTGACCATAGGTCTGGGTATCGTTCAAGACATATACGCTTTTAACGCCAATTGACTTAGCGAACTGAGCAGCAGCTGAACCTTGGTTGTCATCGGTTGTGCAGACACGCGCATAGTTGCGAACGCCTGTTGGATAGTAAACATCTGGCTCACCTGGGTTCCAAGACTTTGTGAGTCCTGGGTTGGTGTTTGCCTGAGAAACCATCAACATCGGGCCCTTTGGATCTTGGTTCAGAATTGGAACCTCAATCTTGGCGCAACCAGAGTTGTATGTACCAATAACGGCGATCTCAGCCTTATTGGCAACGTGAGATTGGGCATTCTGGGAACACTTACCAGCATCCCATGCTCCAGCAGTTGCTGTTGCATCGTCGTAGTACTTAAGAGTGATTGAGTACTTTCCAATCTTGCCACCGATCGACTTGAGGTAGAGAGCGATCGCTTTGTTGGTTGAGTCATTTGAATCAAATGATGAACCTTGTAGAGGAACGTCAGTTGCGATGATAAGTGTCTTGGTTGCTGCTGCTTGTGATGGAACTGCTGCTGCGACAAATGCAGTGGCGACCATGGAAGCGGCGGCAACGACACTAACTACGCGAGTAAGTTTTGTCATTGTTACCTTCCTGTTTTTCTTTGTCCCGGGACAGGGAGGAGTGAAGGCTACCCGTCAGATCTCTCTGGATCAAGACTTATCGCCACAAAACGGGCATTACTTTAATGTTATAAAGCGTCCAAACCGTGTATTACCTCTGTAAGTTCGCCGCACTGAGTTTTCCTCACCCAACCTCTCCCCATAGCCACAACCGATAATGAGGTGAGGACTATTTAACAACCCACGCTTGCAGCGTGACCTCCTGACTATTTTCAACCTGCTCAATCATTATAGCCCGAGCGGTGGTATCACCAGCAGCGACAACTTCTCGGGCTCCTCCGGTTGAAATATGAAGGGCCTGACCGAGGATCGATTTACTAGCTGGGATGCTAACCCCAGAACCGCTGAATACCGCGTCATTCACACCTTTGCGCGTCCCATCCGACTTTGCGATCGCCGCTAAAATCACCTGTAGGGCGGAGGCCCCATAGAGCGTGTAGGAGCCGACCGCCGATTTTCCATAAGCGCTAAGGTATGAGGCCAAGAATTTGGCGGTGAAACCATCGGGCTGACTCCTGGTGATAAGCGCGCTAGAAAGTCCCACGAAACTTAGATACGCCCCTTGCGCCTCTGGAGCGCTCAGGAATGCGGGGTAGCCCGAAAACCCATCTGGGGCCATAAACTTGATCTTAGTGTTGTCGCCGAGAACCGCTACCTTGTCACGAATAAGGGCGGCGCCATTATTGCTGTAGTTTCCCCCAGCAAATATCGCATCGGGTGCTAGGACTTGTATCTTCTGAAATAGCGCTAGGTAGTCGCTCTGCTTAGGATCCCACCCCTCTCCTATTGAACCAGTAGAGAGCACCTTGAGTCCGATTGCCTTTGCTTTTGCGGTGAAAGATTGTGCAACACCGGAGCCATAAGTTTGGGTATCGGTGATGACATACACCGATTTCACACCCTTTGATTTCAAAAATTCGGCATCGGCCGCGCCCTGCTGATCATCAGTCGTCGCCGTCCGTGCGTAATTGCGAACTCCCGTGGGGTAGTAAATGTTTGGCTCTCCAGCACCCCACACCTTGGTAAGACCAGGGTTGGTATTGGAATTTGAAACAATCAACATCGCTCCTTTAGGTGCTTGATTCAAAATCGGAACTTCCAGTTTTGCACATCCCGAGTTGAAAGGTCCCATCACAGCGACTTCATCTTTATTGGCAACGTGAGCAATCGCATTTTGCGCGCACTGGAGGGGATCCCACCCCCCGGTATCAGGAGAAGAATTATCATAAATCTTGAGAGCAACCTTGAATCTGCCCGCTCTATAATTAATCTACTTGAGGTAAAGGGCGATTGCCTTATTGATCGAGTCACTCGAGTCGAAATTCTTACTTCCCAGCGGCAGATCGGTCGCTATCACCAAAGTTTTTGGAGTCGAGGCTGCTTGCACCGAAGGAACTGCAAAATTCATCAATGTAGTTGCCGCCAGAGAACTCAGCACGCAGAGGCTGGTTAAGCGAGTCAAGGGGGTCACCATGCGCATCTTCGTTTCCTTCACTTCTCCTCGGGTCCACCCAGTCGATTTAAATCACTGTATCTATCTATCCGGAACTGCGTCTGGAGAAATTACCGCCAGCGCTACATCTTTCATTGAAATCCGGCGGTCCATAGCAGTCCGTTGGATCCAGCTAAAGGACTCTGGCTCTGAAAGGTTGAGCGTCTTCATCAAGATTCCTTTGGCCCGGTCAATGATCTTGCGCGTTTCCAGCCGCTCTTGCAAA
>JANXZW010000017.1 GCA_025355305.1 Actinomycetes bacterium
GCCCAGCGATGCCCTCACATCGCTGGGCCATTTCTCTCGCGTTACTTAAGACCAGCCTTTGCTAGCGCCGTGACTAGAGAGTCGTAGAAACCTTGAGCGGTGTAGGAGGCACCTGAAATGTTATTGATATTCGATGATTGAGCCTGCAGTACTTCCTGTTCCAACATGGGGATTGCTTGGGCATTGATCTGCTGATCTCTAAAGGTACCCACAGGATAGACAGGGGCGGTTACCTTGGTGATCTTGCCTTTTTTAACAGTTACGGATACTTGTACGGCGCCATAACGCGTCTGCGCGGCGGCCCCTAGAAAAGTTCCAGACTTTTTTACCGTCGGTTTGGTGGTCGCCTTGGTTGGTACCTTGATCGTCGAAGCATTTGATGTGGCTACCACGGCTGGGATGAATGAAGCGGCAGCGCCGATTCCACAGATGGCGGCGGTCTTGATCAACTTACTGGATGGCAATTTAAACTCCCTTTAACTCGTTTTAAGATGGACGAAGTAAAGGCGATCGTGCTGTGAGAACTCTGAGAGCGCTCCGAATCTGCTCTCCGAATCTGTACTAACTCTGAGTTGGAAATCCCAGATTTATGCCGCCATGACTGGGATCGAGCCAACGGCTGGTGATCACCTTGCCTCGTGTAAAGAACTGGACTCCCTCGCTGCCGTGAGCATGGGAGTCACCGAAAAGTGAGGATTTCCACCCTCCAAATGAGTAATAGGCGACTGGTACAGGGATGGGGACATTTATGCCGATCATGCCTACTTCAATCTCATTCTGGAATCGTCGGGCAGCGCCTCCATCATTAGTAAAGATGGCAGTTCCATTGCCATACTCGTGGGCGTTGATAAGCGCTACCCCCTCTTCATATGATTTAACCCGTACAACCGAGAGAACCGGTCCAAAGATCTCATCGGTATAAATACTCATATCAGTTTTCACATGATCAAAGAGGGTTGGTCCAAGCCAGAATCCCCCCGCCTGCCCGTCAACGACAGGATTGCGACCATCCACCACAAGCAGAGCACCATCGCTAACTCCGGCGTCGACATAGCCCTTTACCTTGTCGCGGTGCGCGCCGGTGACCAGTGGACCCATGTCACAACCACGTCGGCCATCACCAACGCGAAGCTGCGGCATTTTTTCAGCAATTTTTCTGACTAGTTCATCACCGATCGGTTCAACCGCCAGCACAACAGAGATCGCCATGCAACGTTCACCCGCTGAGCCAAAGCCAGCATTGATTGCTTGATCGGCGGCGAGATCGAGATCGGCATCTGGAAGCACCAGCATGTGATTCTTAGCTCCACCCAAGGCCTGTACGCGCTTCTTATTCCTAGTTCCTGTCTCGTAAATATATTGGGCGATCGGAGTTGAACCGACAAATGAAATGCTCTTTACATCGGGGTGTTCAAGGAGTGCGTCGACCGCCTCCTTGTCGCCGTGAACGACGTTGAATACTCCATCGGGAAGGCCAGCCTCTTTTAGAAGGTGTGCGATGAAATTGGCAGCTGATGGATCTTTCTCACTTGGCTTAAGAATTACAGTATTTCCCGCCGCCAGCGCAATTGGAAAGAACCACATGGGAACCATCGCGGGGAAGTTAAAGGGAGAGATAATTCCTACAACGCCCAGCGGTTGGCGCACGGAGTGCACATCGACGCCGCCAGATACCTGCTCTGAAAATCCACCTTTGAGTAGGTGCCCTAGACCACAGGCAAACTCAACAACTTCCTGACCGCGCGTGATCTCACCGAGTGCATCGCTCAAAACCTTGCCGTGCTCCTCGGTAATGATCGCCGCTAGTTCTTCCTTCTGAGCGTTGAGAAGCTCACGGAAGGAGAAGAGGATCTGAATTCTCTTGGTGAGCGAAACATCGCGCCAATTCTTGAAGGCTGCAGAGGCAACTGCAACAGCGCCATCAACATCTGCTCTAGAAGCCAGGTCAACCGCCTTGCCGGCGATCCCCGTCGCAGGATCATAAACAGGAGCGTTGCGCTCGCTGGTTCCAGTCCAGAATTGGCCGCCGATGAAATGTGTGATTCGGGTTGTCATGCCCTTATCTTAAGTGGAGCGCGCGTACTCCCAAATGTTGACTTCTTCGATGTGCATCCCCAACCGCCATCAGTGCTGGTTGACCCATTCCAGCGCCCCATCGGCTGAGGGCTACCCTTTTTCTCGCTACTTTTCAATGATTTGAGGGCTAAAGAGATTGCCTCCGGCCAGATTCCGCGGAGAATTACTAGAGAGTCAGACTAGCTCCAAGGAGGAGAAATGGTTCACCGCCAAGGAAGCGATCATTTGCACTTTGCCGTCATTGGAAAAACAAGTACCCACATTTGGGGAGCTGAGAGTGCAACCCACAATGGGGCGGTAACTGTTCATGACCCACGTTCTCGTCCACACTTTGGATCCATATCTAGTTCACAAACGACTTCCAACTACGATACCCATGACTTAAAGCAATCTTCACACACTAAATTTGGCTTTATTCCGGCATGGATAAGGCCCAGCCTGGATGATCGCTACTGCGAATTAATTTACAAACGTCTGAAGGACTGCGACCACGCTTTTATCGTTGGCGGAGGAGTTGGAAGGTGGAGCGGAGTTAATAACTTCGTCTCCTACATCGAGGAGAATCACAAGGAATTTGCAGAGAGAGTTGAGTACCGAGTTCACTTTCGGCTATCTGATTATCCTGAGCTTAAGTTACGGAAGATCTTTAGCGAAATGTCGCGCGAGGAGTTGGCTTAGTGTTTTCCTCACGTACTCAGTAGAAATCGACTTCGGCAATCTCGGCGGCTTACTCTTTTCTCAAAAGGAGGGTTCAACGATGAGCCAAATCACGAGAGTTTTTCTCTTTACTTTCTCACTAATGGGAACATGCTTCATCAGGGATACATATGCCTCAAATTCCGAATTGGAAGATCTGCGCCACACCCACCTGGCTTCCTACCGCCGCTGCTTCTGAGCTCGCATGGTGAGTTCATTAAGGTCCATTAAAAAATAGGAATCGAGATATCAGGGCGTAGGTGTCCCTGATGAGCTCGTAGCGCTGCCTCGTGGTAGCGCTCAATCTCTTCGACCTTTGCAGAATCTTGGTAAGGGCGACCGTCCACCAAAGGACCGACCCCACCAGTCATCACGGCAGTGACATCGTCTCCTGAGATTGTCTTGTGGATCTCTAGGGCATGGGCCAGGGATAGGACTTTAGCTCGGTTCAACACCAGAATTTCTTCAGCCTTAATTAGCAGCCCATCAAGGTTTCCCTCAATCCGATCGGCCAACATACCCTTGACCGCTTTATTGTCATCGCCCTGCGGCTTGCCTCCACCGGGAGCGCCAACCTCAAAGCGTCGATTTGAGGCATGGGAGCTAACGGTCGAACCCATCCCCCAATGCCCCTCCATGAAACTTGCGATAGTGGTAGCGCTCTCTAAATCGCCCGAAACTCCGGAGGAGTTGTCGCCCTGAAAGAACATCCGCTCGCCGGCGAGTGATGCCAGCGAGACCAAAATATCTGCTTCGTATTCGCTGCGCCAACGCGTAAATTGATCATCTGGTGGAATCGAGGCGACCATTCCCAGATAGTTAGATCCCTTTTCAATCGTTGCTAGATCAATCGCCATATGGTGTCTAACGAGGTATGCCATCACTCCATGGCAAGCTTCATGAACCGCAACGGCGTGGCGTTCGCGCTCGATATATTCAACATCTTCCGAGGGGCCGAGCTCCTTGAGTTGCTTCGCCTTAATGACATCGGCAAAGGTGATGGAGGTACGCCCTTCGCGAATCGCGAGAATCAAAGCCTCATTGATCGTATCTTTAATAATTGCACCAGTGGCATATGGAGTAATGACAGCGAGTTTCTCGATCTCCTCGGCAGTGAGAGAGTTCGAAACCTTTGCCAGGTAACCCTGATATGTGCGAACTCGACCTGGCTTACTTGGATAACCGACCCGATACATGCGATCGATACGGCCTGGACGCAGTAGCGCTTCATCGAGAGCTTCTGGAAGATTTGTGGCCATCACCACGAGAATCCGGTACTTCGGTGGATTCTTCGGACGCAGCCCTAAGGTGCGGCGAACAATGCGATTGAAAAAGCCCTTTGGCTTCTTGAGGCCAGAGAGTTCGGTGAGCAGCGCTTGTAGCGTTCCCATTCCTCCACCGCCTCCTGCCATCGCGGTATTTGCCACAAAGCCCTCTTGGCCGCGCGACATAGCTTCACGAACAACGAGTGAAGCGGCGTTTGGACTTAAAAAGTTAGCGCCATTGCAGGCGTTAGCGAGGAAGGCCGAGCGCGTCGCAACGCAGAGCGAGTTTGCGGAGCTTTCTAAAGAGCGACTTAACCTTAAGAACACCAATTCCAAAGAACATCGCATTAAATGCACCCGGATCAACGAAGACGAATGGCTTACCGGTCTCCCCGGCCATCGATTCCGCCATCAGCGTCTTTCCGGTTCCCGGAGGTCCCCACAAGAGGATTCCACCTGGAACATAACCGCCATGTTTTTCAATCTCTTCTGGGGATTCTAAAAAGAGGAGATTTTCACGAATGCGGTTGAGAACATGATCCTGGCCCCAGACATCGCTAAAACGGGTGCGTATATCGTCTGGAAAGTAGGTATCGATGCCACCGCGACTCAAGAACCAGAACATCGATCCAAACTGGATAATGATGAAGAAGACAGCAAATGCCAGCTGCCCCAAGAGTGGGAGCGCTGACCAGAGCGCTTTAGGCGCCATGAAGAGCGCGGTAATTGGCGCCTCCTTATAGATCGCACCGAGGATTACCGCGAGCAACACAACAAACAGGAGAAGCTTGATCAACCTCGAAAGACGGTACCTATTCCAATCTCCGATTCGCGCGATCTGCCGCTCGACAAATGCAAAGTAACGAACCCAACCCCCGTGATACGGGGCAAGAGTTTCTGCTAGCCCGAAGTGAATCTGACGCAATGCTTCGATACCGAAGAGGGTGATCAACCACCACCGGGAATTGATTTGATTGGTAACGGCATCATGGAAGGTGAGGATTGGATCATTCGCCATTGAGGCCCAAATCAAAATTGCAAAGACCAAGATAAAGAGCAAGAAGAACTTCAGACGATCAAAGAGCGCCAGGTGTACTCGCGTCTTACGGTCGTTATCCCGCAAACGATTGCGCTGGATATCCTTTTCGATAGCTTCCAGAGACATTACTTTGTACCCCTATCTGTTAACGAAGCAACAACTTTTTCGATTTGTGTCTTGTTCTTGTTATAACAGACCGTCGAGCAACGCACGATAAACATCACCAGGGTGCGATGGTCATTTGATAAGAGCCCTGTTTGATTTATCGTCTGCGAAACACCGTTGTATGTAAATGCAAAGACTGTGTGTACTCCCCTACCGCCTCTTTGTACCGCTTCCTGGTCGGAGATCACGTTATAAACGGGAATAGAAGTCGCTGTTCCGTCTTCCCATGTCGTTAAAGGAAGAATCAAGTTTCGTAAATCGTTATATGAAACCTGTTGAATCTCTGCATTTGTTAGACCACGAACTCGCGCATAAGCGATAGGCGTTC
>JANXZW010000026.1 GCA_025355305.1 Actinomycetes bacterium
AATTGCTAGTGGAATGACGACCGAGATATCTCCGCCGTTCTTTGGTTCTGGATCCAAGTCCTCAATCAGCAGTTTTACAACATCCGAAGCATCGCTCTTGTTCGTTCCAATGACTCCGGATGGTCCCCGCTTTGCCCAACCAACTGTGTAAATATTTGTGCCTAGGACTCGTCCATTATCGTTTTCAACCTTGCCATCACGGAAGGAAATTCCCTTGATCGGCGGTGAGTGATACCCAATCGCCGAAATCACCAGATTGGTCTTAATTGAATAGGTATCGCCGGTATCAACCACTTTTCCGTTCTTAATTTCATTGATACCGAAGATGACTTCCTCCACCTTGCCATCACCCTTAATGGCGATGGGGTGACTCAGAAAGCGAAACTCCATGGTGCGCTCGTGTCCACCGTGCGGATGTTCGGCGATCAAGCGCCACGCTTCGAGGTTAGATGCGAGATGCTTCTCGATCTTACCGGCGGCTTCGGCACGCTCGTGTGCGTCATGGACTGCATCAGCATCGATCACGACATTGGTATGTTCAAGCTTGGGGAGTTCACGCAACTCAGGAGCTGTGAACGCAGCGTGCTCCGGACCGCGGCGGCCAGCGATAAAAACATGACGGACTTTGCTCCCGTGAAGTGCGGTGAGCGCATGTTCTGCGGTATCGGTTGGATCCAGCTCGACGGGACTGATTCCAAGGATGCGAGCGCAATCCATCGCCACATTACCAGCGCCAATCACCACAGCATTCTGACTATTAAGGGGAACCTCGACATTGGTGTAATCGGGGTGGCCGTTGTACCAAGGGACGAACTCTGCAGCGGAGAGCGAGCCAGGGAGATCTTCGCCAGGAATCCCAAGAGTTTTACCAATACTGGAACCAGTGCACATCACCACCGCGTCATAGCGCGGGCAGAGCTCTTCGATATCGAGATCGCGGCCAACTTCAACATTTCCAAAGAGGCGAAAGTTTGGTTCGCTCGCTATCTTTTCAAAGACTTTGGCGACGGTTTTGATTTTCGGATGGTCAGGAGCCACTCCCGAGCGGACCAAACCCCACATGGTAGGAAGTCGCTCAAACATATCAATTGCGAAAGAGAGCTCACTATTTTGAGCGTTTTGTAGGGCTTGAGCGGTGAAATAGCCCGCTGGACCTGCTCCGACGATGGCGATCTTGTAATGCGGCAAGGAGGCTCTCTTCTTTAGACTGCTTTAGACCATTTTCTGCTTCAGCCCCCTACTTTACAGGGCGGCGGGAGATTCTCAGGAGACACCTAGGAAGCCGTGGAATGCTCCTTCTCTGCACAAATTACAATTCTCCTATTACCAGTGAATCCTACAAATTAAAGGAAAAAAATGCTTCGTAAGATCTCCGTCGCTCTAGCCTCTTTAACTCTTCTCGCCGCAGGTGTCTCCTTCACGCCTGCCGCCCAAGCAGCCACTGGTTCTTGTGCCTCCATCACCAAAGCACTCGTCGTTGCAGATGGTTACAAATCAGCAGTTGGTCCGACCCTAACTTCTTATAACTTTGCAAATTCTGCTGCAAATCAGGCAAATGCCCTCGGAACAACCATCGACTTCGGCGCCAAGGCTCTCGTTGTTGGCTGCGTTAGCCCTGCCGATATCGCAAAGTACTCTGGCTCCAAGAAGCCAATGAGCGCGACTCAATACCTCGCTTCAGTTGTTAAGCAATCTGCTGGCGCTATGAAGAAGACCGCAGTCGGTGGAGTGAGCGATTACCTCGATTTTGGAAATGGCAAAGAAGATGGCGTTGGTTCAACCTCCAAGGTTGGCAGCTTGCGCCTTGATGCCTGGGTTGCAGGTAAGTACGTAATTCTGACCTTCTCTGCCCCCGCAGTTGCAACGCCACCGGCCGCGCTACTCGCCTTTATTAAGTCGACGAGGGTACTTCTTTAATCTGGTCCAGCGAAAAAAAGGCACCTCAATGACGAGGTGCCTTTTTGCTACCCCAAGCTATATCCGCCATCTACCGGGAGAGTAACTCCGTTCACCCAGGCCAGTTCATCACTCGCTAATGCCGCGATTACCTTGGCAATCTGCGCTGGAGTCGCGAGTGAGGGAATATTAAAATCTAACTCTGAAGTTTTTCGGCCTAAGTGAGTTTCCAGCCAACTCTCTGTCAGGCTGGTGCGAACCCCACCAGGCATGACCGCATTAACTCGAACTCCCGCACTTCGATATTCAAGTGCAAAGCCCTGCGTTAAATTATTTAGAGCCGCCTTCAAAGAATCGTAGAGCTGATTGTGCCCGCACAATTAACAAGGAGGTCTAAACGACCATAATGAGAGATTGTTTCTTCGATTATTTTCTTTGCGGCGCTCTGCGCAGCCACGAGATTAACTCTGATAAATTCAGTTTCAGTTCCCGTGGAGCGCAATTGCCCCGCTAGATCATCAGAATCCTCCAACCCTGCCAAAGCTAGGCAATATCCACGAGCCGCAAGTTCTCGGGCGCTCGCTCCGCCGATGCCCGTCGTTCCACCAGTGATTACCGCTACCCGTACACCCTTGTTAGGCATCTTTAGATCATATAGGATTTTGTTAATCGAATGAAGGGTTCCCGAGGATGAGATCCATTCCCATTTTTAGCGTTGAAGAAGAGGGAACGATTCCAGAATGGGCCATCCTTGAGCGCAAGTTAATTAAAATGATTGATGAGTCCTCCCTCGAATTTGCCGATCGTTACACCAACTCAGATAACACGCTGATCTGGCGTCACGAGTGGCCCGGCTTTGATGGTTCAGATGATCCCTACGAAGGCTTCATGAACTTCTCCCTGCATTACATCATCGGCGGGGATGCAAAACTTGATAAGCGCCATCGCGAAATTTGGGATGCTATTACCTGGCAGTGGACCGAATACGGGCAAGTTGTCGATGAGTTTGATCAAGCTTATGACTGGATGCACCACGGTGAAGCGCTGCTGGGGTTTTATTGGTTCGCCCTCGCTAATCCACAGGTACTGAAAGATAGACAACGCACTAAAAAATTTGCTGCGCTCTACACGGGCGAGAATTCTCAAGTTGATAATTGGGATCCAACACACCGAATTATCAAAGCCCCGATCAACGGAAGTGGAGGCGCGCACTACATTCACACTTGGGAAGATTGGGGACCTAATCGCGAGATTCTTGAAGAGTACCTACCTCCCTTTGAAGATATAACAGGGCAGAATCCTTATCAAAAGCGGACGCCTTGGCATGAAGATGAAATTTACAGAGAGATTCTGGAGAAGATTAATGAGCGGATGGGGCGCGGGGATGTACCCGTTAACCTCACAGCCACTGGGTTGGTGACTCACGCTTACCTCTACGATCACGATCCAAAATATAAAGAATGGGTTTTAAATTATTTGACCGCATGGGAGGAGCGCACCACAAAGAATGGTGGAATCATTCCAGACAACATCGGTCTTGATGGGGAAATTGGAACATATAACGGTGGCAAATGGTGGGGTGGTTACTACGGTTGGCGTTGGCCACACGGAGCTCTGACAATTCTGGAACCGTTGACCGTGGCGGGAGCTAACGCTGTACTGCTCACTCAAGGTGAGATGAAATATCTCGACCTCTGTCGTTCCCAGATCGATCTCCTCTGGGAGATGCGAATTGTAGAAGACGGTGTAAAGAAAGTGCCCAATCGCCACTTCGATGCGGGATGGCGAGACTACAGAATCCAACGAGCTATCGATCCCATCATTCTATGGAACATATCGATGGATGAGGCGGATGCGCAGCGCGTAGACCGCGCCTGGCATGTGAGTAATGAGCATCTGTCGACTGAAGGTTACGTACTGGGGAGTGCTCGGCCACAACATACCGCCGCATGGTATTCCTATGTGCGTGGCAATATGCCGGATTACCCCGAGCGCATCTTGCGTAACAATATCGACGCCGTAGAATTTCAGATCAAGAGATTTCGTAGCAACGAGTGGAACCCACACACCATGGATCATTACCGCGAGGCCATGTCGATCCACGACTGGCAGATATTGCAACCAGCAATTCTTGAAGCCTTAGTACACCTCACACTCGGCGGACCCATGCCGGCTTATCACGGTGGACATCTGCACGTAGCGGTGCGGTACTTTGATCTGGCTGGAAGGCGCCCCGGTCTACCAGAGGATGTCGCTGCTCTCGTCGAGAAAATCACTTCGGAAAAGGTGCACCTCACTCTGGTAAACACTTCTAAATTTGTCACCCGCAGCACAATCATTCAAGCCGGTGCATTTGCAGAGCATCAGATCATTGGTGCAACAGTCAACGGTGGGGTTACTACCGCTGTGGGGGGTCCCCATATTCAAATTGATCTAGCACCCAGAGCGAGCGCAGCAATTGTTCTTGAGGTGAAGAGGTTTGCTAACGAGGCAACTTACGACTGGCCCTTCGCGCAGAACGCCAAAGAGGTCGCTCTCCCGGGAACTATTGTTGGAAGGAGAATTGACCCATCCGATATCTAAATCGATGGAGAGCGAGATCAAACATTTGCCAAACTGTATAAATCCTATATGATCTTGACCCTAGGGTTGAAGGGATAATCAGTGGAAATTCCGAATGTGAAGCGCCAATTTCCAAAGGTTTCTGAGCTTGCTCCCTTACTACGTTTTACTGGACCGACCTTACACCGCAAAGAGAAGCGGCTGGCAGGTGCACTCACAATTTGGGAGCTCCGTGAAATCGCTAGAAAGCGCACCCCAAAAGGTCCCTTTGATTACACCGATGGCGCCGCCGAATCCGAGGTCACGTTAGAGCGCGCCCGCCAGGCCTTTCTCGACTTGGAGTTCCGTCCCAATATTCTCAAAGATGTTTCTCGCGCCTCTTTGGAGTGCGAGGTTTTTGGAGAGAAATTCCAGATGCCAGTAGGCATTGCCCCAACAGGATTCACTCGGATGATGCATACCGAGGGCGAGCGCGCCGGAGCCCGAGCGGCCGCCAAGTACGGAATTCCATTTACTCTCTCCACCCTTGGAACGACCTCGATTGAAGAGGTTGTTGCTGCTGCCCCGCAGGGCGCTAACTGGTTCCAGCTTTACATGTGGAAAGACCGCGATCGCAGCATGGAACTTGTCCGTCGCGCCGAAGCTGCGGGGGTTAATCATCTCCTTCTCACCGTAGATGTTCCAGTTGCTGGAGCTCGCTTGCGCGATGTGCGCAACGGGCTAACGGTGCCACCACGGCTAACGGGTCGAACAATCGCAGACGCTCTTCCAAAACCAGAGTGGTGGATCAATTTCCTAACTACGCCCGGAATCAGCTTCGCGTCAATGTCCAATTGGAATGGCACCGTCGCTGAGCTCCTTGATTTTATGTTTGATCCGACGATGACCTTCGAAGATCTCAAGTGGATTCGAAAGCAATGGAAGGGCAAGTTAACCGTTAAGGGGATTCAAACGGTTGACGATGCCAAGGCGGCTGCGAAGGCTGGCGCAGATGCGATCCTGCTTTCAAACCATGGTGGTCGCCAACTAGATCGAGCTCCAGTCCCCCTCCACCTACTCGTTGATGTAAAGCGCGAACTGCGAAGTGAAGTTGAGGTGCATTTAGATACTGGCATTATGCACGGCGCTGATATTTTGGCGGCCATTGCTTTGGGCGCCGACTTCACCTACATAGGACGGGCATACCTCTATGGTCTTATGGCTGGTGGGCAGATGGGAGTCGAACGTGCTCTGGAAATTCTCAAGGTTCAGATGATCCGAAATATGAAGTTGCTAGGAGTTAATTCTCTAGCGGAGCTAGAGCCAAAGCATGTAAAGATTTTGCAGAGCCATCAAGGACTTGGCAAACTTCCAAAATAAATCGACCATAGTTGGAGAGAATATGAAGCTAGCTCGAGTTGGCGCCGCTGGGAAAGAGCGTCCTGTGGTTGTTGAAGATGATCGCGCCTATTTCGTTGATTCGATTATCGGAGACTGGAGCCGCGAGTCGCTAGAACATGGAGCGCTCGCCAAGGTCGCGCTGGCAGATCTCTCCAAATTAGAGAGCACCACATTTGGTTCCGAACGTATCGGCGCTCCCCTTACACGCCCAACCAAGTTAATCTGTGTAGGGCTCAATTACACAAAACATATCTCCGAGACCAATGCCCAGACGCCTACTGAGCCAGTTATCTTCATGAAAGCCCCAGATTCTTTCATAGGCCCAAACGATGATGTTGTAATCCCACCAGGAAGTACCGCGACCGATTATGAAGTCGAACTAGCAGTCGTCATTGGAAAGCGCGCGCTCTACCTTACAAGCCCTGAAGACTCTGCAAAGCACATCTTGGGCTACAGCATCTCGCAAGATATCAGCGAGCGCCATTGGCAGCTCGAGCGCTCTGGGCAGTGGGTAAAGGGCAAGTCATTTCCCAATTTCAACCCAATGGGTCCTTACATTGTCACCGCGGATAGCCTTAATGCGAACGATCTGCGGCTCTGGTGCAAGGTGGATGGGGAGATGCGTCAGGATTCACATACCTCAGATCTGCTTTTCGGGATCAATCACATCGTCTGGTACATATCGCAATTCATGGAACTCTTTCCTGGCGATGTCATTAATACCGGCACTCCTGCGGGAGTTGGGATGGGCTGGAATCCCACCAAGTACTTGCGTAGCGGTCAGGTCATTGAAACTGGAATCACAGGCATCGGTGAGATCAAAAATACCTGCGTAGATTTTCAAGGGTAGTTACTCAGGCAGATCGAAGATCGCCAGCGTACTGGTGAAGCCCCCATCGATCTGAATATCCGTGCCAGTCACATAATCTGAGGAACTTGAAGCAAAATATGTGGCGATACCTGCGAAATCTGCTGGCGTTCCCCAACGCCCTGCGGGCGTACGAGAGAGAACATGTTCTTGCAGGCCCGGGACTGCGCGAGTTACTGAGGTCATCTCCGTCACTATCCAACCAGGCAAAATCGTATTGACCTGAATATTGTCGGCGCCCCAAGCGGCTGCCAAACTCTTTCCTAACTGAACGACAGCACCTTTAGTCGCAGAATAGATAGAAGCAACTCCTAACCCTTGAACACTAGTGAGTGAGCCAATCAAGATGATCTTTCCACCACCGCGCTTTTTCATCTCGGGATAAACCAATTGGGCGCAGTGAAAGACCGCCTTAAGGTTTACATCGATAATCTCGTCAATAATCAGATCGGTATATTTTTCAGGACGCATCCGGATATTTACTCCGGCGTTGGCAATCAAGATATCAATTCCACCAAAGTCTTTAACGGTTTCTAGCGTTGCTTGAGCTAGATCCGATTCTGATTTAACGTCTACCTGATAGGCCTTTGCAGTGACGCCCATCGACTCTAACTCCGCAATCGCCGCCGCACTTTTTTCAGGATCACGCGCCCAAATTGCGATAGATGCTGATGCTGCTGCCAGCCCCTTTGCGCATCCCAATCCAATTCCACCATTACCCCCGGTGATTACCGCTACCTTCCCCGAAAGGTCAAAGAGCGGGTTAGAGATCAATGGATGCTCCGGAATCCATTGATTGATAGAGCGCTTCAACTAAGCGAAGTGTTCCTACTGTATCTGCGACGCTGCTACGAAGTGGAGCGCCAGTAGCGATTGCACGCATCAACGAGCCCATCGTTCCTCTAAAGGCATCGGGGAACCAGCGGGTAGTGACAGGGTATGGAGTCCACCCATCAGTTGGAAGCATCTGCGAGTTAACTTCTAAGGTGTCTACTCGACCAACTGGGTAGTCATAAAGCAGGCCCAAAGTGCCGCGGATTGAACCCCTATCTCCGTCAATGCGAAACTCCGCGCGATTATCTCCACCACGATTGATGTGGTTTGCATGAACGAGCGCCGTTACTCCTTCGTCATATGAGTACGAACTAATGGTGCGGGTTTCACCCTTTGGAAATTGACCATGAGTTCTGCCCGCCACGCAGAAGACCGTATTGGGCTCGCCTAAGAACCAGCGGATTACATCGTGGTAGTGGATGGAGTGCAGCATGATCTCAAGGCGCTCTAAATCCTTCGCCCACGGCCACATCTCCCAAGGTGTCACCAGGTTTACCTCAACCGTTACGTTAGTAACTTTACCTACCCATTCAAGATCCACCATCTTGTAAGCAGCGGCCACTCCCTCGTCAAAACGGAGTTGGTGATTAACTGCAGCGATAATTCCATTTGATTCAACCGCTGCTGCCATCTTGAGGCCATCAGCGACAGAGGTCGCCATTGGCTTCTGCGCCAAAATATGTTTTTTCGCCGCAGCAACTTGGTAGAAGATTTTTGGTTGGAGCGCAGCTGGGACCGCGATATCGACGATCACTGAGCGTGGATCTGCGAGCAATTCTTCGAGTGATCCATAGACTTTGGAGATATTGTGCCGCGCAGCGACGTCCTTCGCCTTCGCTTGGTCAACATCATAAATACCCACTACTTCTAGCCCTGCAATCTTGTATGCCGGAAGGTGAGCACCATCCACAATCCCACCTGCACCGATAATCGCGATTGGAACTTTAGTCTCCTCTGGAATATCAATGTTGCAGAAGTCAGATACCTCTTTAAAAATGTCGATCATTGCGACTCCTGATTCTCGGCCTGCGACGTGCGATAAAGAACAGTTTGAAGGTGCTCCGTATATAGCACCAGTTCTTCGTTGTCGGCACGAAAGACCTCATAGCTAACGCGAAAGAGTCCCATTTTTTCATACTTAGGGGTCTTCTCTAACAGAGTGCGTATCGCATAGATGGTGTCACCTATAAAGACTGGTTTGATAAAGCGCAGTCGATCATAGCCATAGGAAAAAGTGTTCACGTTGTTGTGAGCAAAGAGTCCCATCCCATACCCAAAAACAAGTGCTCCGGGAACTATCCTCTTTCCAAAGATTCCCTCTTCACGGGCCCACTTATCATCGGCAACATAAGGGTGCAGATCTACAAGTAGGGAGCTAAAGAGCATCACCTCACCTTCAGAGATGGTGCGGCGAATTGAACGATCCACTTCACCAACGTGGTAGTCCTCGTACATCTTGATATCCTGATTCCATACAGGGATTTTGTTGCGCGCAATAGGGTCGGGATTTGGATTTTGCATTACTCCCCCTCTAGTAGTTCTGCTCGAATGGCTTCCGTATTTTCTCCAACGTGCGGAGCACCCTTGGAACTTTTCAAAGTGCGGCCATCGAGACGAAGAGGTGAGCGGGTCGTTGGAATCAATATCTCTTCATCACCGGCCTTGGAAGAGCGAGTTGTCTCTTGCAACATATCCAATTCTTGGAAACCTTCGTGTTCCACCAACTCAGGCAAGGTAAGGACTGGTGCACACCAGACATCCGCGCTATCCAAAATTGATAACCAATGCTCCGTGGTTCCCATCGCGAGCCTCTCCGTAAGCGCTGCCATGATCGCCTCTTGGTGGTACCACCAGGTTTCGGGATCTTGATAGGCGCCGAAATCGATTCCGAGCAATTCACCCAGCTTTGGAATTGGGTTCATGGCGATCGCGATATATCCATCACTCGTCGCATAGAGACCGTATGGGGCGGGTAAGAAGGCATGCGCAGAATTCATTGCACCGCGATTGACCACGACCTTCTCATCGAACATGTGAGCGCTCAAAAGTTCGAATTGCAGATCAATCATTGACTCGATCAGGCTCGATTCGACTAGCCCACCAAGGCCAGTGCGCTCACGTCGCAGCAACAAAGCGGTTACGCCATGGGCGATATGAACCGAAGTAAAGATATCTGCAACCGCAATTCCTACTGGGATCGGTGGCATATCTTTCGAGCCATTGAGCCAAGGAAATCCAGAGATTGATTGAGCCAAGAGATCTTGCCCTGGTCGGTCTTTCCATGGACCGGTGGCGCCATAGCCAGATGCACTGGCATAGACGATCCGTGGATTTACCTTCTTTACATCTTCATAGCCGAAACCAAGACGTTCAATAACGCCAGGGCGGAAGTTCTGCACGATCACATCGGCCTGCTTAATCAACTTCCAAACCTCTGCCTTGTCGGCCTCGTTTTTGAGATCGGCGGCAAAGCTCTCCTTATTTCTATTCATTATGTGGAAGGAGAGGGTGTCACCGTCGCTCTCCAGCCCTGCAAAGGCCAAAGTACGCCCAATATCACCGCTACCTGGTCGCTCAATCTTGATGACTCGCGCGCCAAGATCAGCCAGGCGCATCGCTGCTACTGGTCCCGCTAAAAACTGCGAAAAGTCGAGCACGAGAATTCCATCGAGCGGGAGTTCTGGTCGCGACTCCCTCTTAATCAATGTGGAAAATTTCTGGAATATCGGACCACCACTCACCAGGTTTACGGTCGGCCACGGGAGTCTGCAAGGGCTTGCAGAGATCCCACCACCTTTGAGTTGTGGGGTCCTCCGCCATCATTGCCATATCGCTCGCGAAATCTTGACCAACATATTCGAAGTACGAGAAAAGCAACTCCCCATAACGATAAATTGAGTAATTACGAATATTGCTCTTGTAGATCTGCTCCAATACATCTGGCCAGACTGACGCATGTAACCGTTCGTACTCTTCCCGATGTTCGGGCATCATTCCAATAACCGAGGCATAGCGCTGCATTTTTCTATCCCTTCAATCCATAGACATCAATTGCGGTTTTGCTACAAATCCACTCTTGATCGGCGGCGCTGTACTTAGCAACTACTGCCACTTGTGCCTGCCAGACATCAACATAGTTGTTCATCAGCGTGATGACCGGCCAATCGCCACCCATCATGATTCGATCGGCACCAAAGGCGCCCACCATATGATCGACATAGGGTTGCCAGTCAGCGATACTCCAATCTGCGGCAGAAGCGGTATTTAAACCAGAGAGTTTCCCATAGACATTTGAATACTTTGCGAGCCCTAGCATTTGGGTCGCCCAAGGCTCCATTACCTTCCCCGCAATATTGGGTTTGGCAAAATGATCGATGACAATCTTTAGCTTGGGAAACTTCTCCGCCAAGGTGGCAACGTTGGCAAGGTGTGCAGGGTTAACCGCAACATAATCAAAAGCCAAGCCACTTGCCTCCACAGCTGCCAAGGTTTCAAGAACCTGCGGGCGCAAGATCCAGGCATCATCCGATTCATACTTAGCATCGGCGTAATTATGAGTTAGGTTTCTAACGCCTTTGAAGTAATTGTCTTTCGCAAATATTTTCAGGGCTCGGGAGGCCTCCGCCGTACGGTCTAGAGGAATGAAACCCACGACGCCTCGAACAAATTCGTATTTATTGGCAATATCTAACATGTAGAAGGTGTCTTCATAAGTATCTGCGGCCTGAACAAGGACGCTGCCCGTTACACCCGACGCCTCAATCTCCGGTTGTAGTCGCTCCGGAGTGAAATCATCGTAGATAACTCCATACCCAGGTTCAATCCAGTCATAGGTTCGTTCGCTCATCACCCACAAATGTTGGTGAGAATCGATTAACTCCCTCTTGCTCATGGCTTCCTCGTTTCCTTTCTTGTTCAGAGTACGTGGTGCTTGTCCCACGCCTCCCGGACGGTACTACCGGCCTTTAGATCGGTAAGAACATGGTTTTCACTCAATGCCCGCGCATTTGCTGCAGTAAAAACTCGCTCTATTGCGAATTGCGGTACGACGACCACGCCATCTACATCAGCGATGATGAAATCTCCTGGAGCAACAGAAACTCCTCCACACAGTACGGTGGTTCGGACACTTGCAACCTTCATTCGCCCTTTGTAGTCGTAAGGAAGGGTTCCTACCCCGAAGGCGTTAAATCCAACTTCAAAGATTTGGTTGACATCTCGCAATGGACCATCTGCAATAACTCCCGTTGCACCGCGCTTCAATGCCGCGGTGGAAAAGAGCTCACCCCAAAAGGCCGACTTGTTGCTCTCACCCGTGGAAAGAATCACAACTTCACCGCTCTGCAAATTATCCAGGAAATCAATGGCAGGACCGTAAGGATCGGCGGAGTTGAATTCATCGGATGGGACAAATTCGATAGTTGCCGCATAACCAGTGATCTTCATAGACCTCTCTAGCGGCTTGATAGCAAAATTCATGACATTCTCTCTGATTCCCATTAAATCTAATGAGTCAGAAACCATCGCGGCTCGAACCGCAGGATGTAATTGCACGCCGCTCATTTTTTATCCACTAAGTAAATATGAGTAAACGCCATCACGATCTCTCCATTCTGATTCTTCACAATCACACTTTCATCGATAAAACCATAAGAATTAGGCTGCTTAGCGTGGCCTCGCATCGCAACAATCTCAGAGTGAGCACAGATGGAATCACCTATGAAGACAGGTGCTATAAAACGAACTCGGTCATAGCCATAACTCATTGCCGCCTCATTGATTTCCGCAGCGAGCGAACCGACCATCACCGCAAGCACCAGCGTGCCATGTGCCATCCGTCTCTTAAAGGGCTGGGTTGCGCACCATTCAGCGTCCATGTGGTGGGGATAGAAGTCACACGTTTCCTGGGCATGAATCTGGATGTCGCTATCCGTAATTTTGCGTACGGGACCAGTTCGTTTCGAACCGACGATAAACTCATCCCAAAGGAGCCTCATCGCGCCTCCTTAATATGTTCTTCGTAGGTGCTTTCAATCGCATCGAGATCACCAACAACAAATTTCTTCTCACTTAAAATGCGGTGGATAATCTGGGAGGAGGCAAATTGCACCTCAGGCCAGCCTAGAATGCGAGGACGCACCCACGCTCGCTCAAGGGAGCGTAAAGTGTTGGCGAAAAAGTAGTTTGTTAGCAGGTTAGCCTGAGTACTCTTCCAGGCAACCAAATTTCCGGGTTGTCCACCAGCGTTCACATAGCTCGTTGATTGGATTTCAGGAGAGCAAAGTAGGTAGGCAACTTGGGCTGCCAGCTGAGGATTGGTAGAAGCTGAAGAAATTGCGATTCCCGCCCCGCCCAATTGTGAGCCACTCGCCAACCCATCAAAGGAGGGAAGATCATCGTACATAAGCCGGTTTGCTCGAAAACCGGCTCGCGCATAGTTGCTATACCCGTACATGCAGATCGCGTGCGCGTACTTATCATTACTCGCAAGAAGTTCCGCGGCATCGATCGGGTTACTAGTTAGACAGATATCTGGAACGAGCCCCGCAAGTTCGATCATGAACTCCAGAACCTCCGCTGCCTCCTTCTTCTCAATAAAGGTTTCAGTACCCCCCAACGGCGCCTCGCGTTGCGCCATTAAGGTGGCAAAGGTACTGAAAGCGTCAACAGGTTTATGTGGCCAAAGCGCGGTGCCACTCTTCGCAAGTTCTAAGACCTCACTCCAATATATTGGAGAACGCTCTGCGCGATCCGGTCTAAAGGCAGATACCTGTGCCGCAGAATCTATCGCAAGCGCCCACTGCTTCCCTTGATACTCGTAGCTAGTGTGGGATTGACCTACGCTCGTACGTTGCAGGGAATTTAGTTCATCTGCAGAGAGCAACTCATCTAACGGAAGCACGGTGCGGTTATGCACCGCATCGGGCACATGCGGATGGTCAATGATCATGAGGTCGCAGTCCTTGTAAAACTCCGCGACCGGTTGATCTCCAAAGGCGAGAAGAGAACGCGCCTGCCAGGCAATAGTGACGCCAATTTCACTCTCTAGCAGAGTATTTGAATGAAGAATTGAATCTAACCCTCGGGGGTGATCCCATGTCATGCCTTTGAGAGTGATTGCCATTTCAATTATTCAAAATTTGATTTATTGAGTCAGCCAAATATCGACGTGCCACTATTCCTTCATCAATATCACTCCCATAATTGAAGAAGCCGTGAATCATTCCTTGGTAATTCTTGTACAAAACGGGTATGCCAGCACTCTCTAACTTCTCGACGTAAGAAACCCCATCATCATGCAGAACATCGTACTCCGCAGTTATCAAGATTGCGGGTGCCAGATCTGCAAAGTTAGTTGCATTGAGAGGAACTGCGTAAGGATTGAAGTGATCTACATCCCCATTAAGGTACTGCTCCCAGAGCCACTTCATCCCATTGCGAGTCAGGCCGTAATCACTGGCATTGGCAATATAGGAGGGGGTATCAAAATTAATTCCATTGCAAGGGTAGATGAGCATCTGATACGCAAGTGGGTACTTATTAGCATCACGAATTTTGTGAGCAACTCCCGAAGCTAGATTTCCTCCAGCGCTATCGCCACCAATCCCAATTTTCCCGGGGGTGATGTTGAACTCAGTAGTCCGCTCTGAGAGCCAGAGAAAGGATTCGTAGCAGTCCTCAAAAGGTATCGGAAATTTATGCTCCGGCGCTTTTTGATAATTGACAGCAACTATCACGGAGTTGGTCAGGAAAGCTAAATCTTGCAACTGAGCATCATACTTATTGATGTAATTAAGAACCCAGCCTCCGCCATGGTAGTACACCATCGCATTGAAGGGACCCAGCCCTGGTGGTTGATAAATATTTACAACGACATCCGCAGTCATGGTTGTTACGTATCGTGTTTGGATGCTTACATCATCGCGTAGCGGACCTGAGAAGTCGCGGGAGGTATGTCCTTCCGCGCGCGCACGATATGCGCCCATCACAGAAATATCCGGCAGGTTTGACTTAGCGGCCTCCGCTAAGAAGGCGGCGCACTGTGGGTGCAGAGTCATCGGACATCCTCTCTTCTATGGGAAGCGATTATTGAATCTATTTTCTCCCAAGCCTCCAATGGAATGGCGGCATTAAAATTCTCGATATTCTCTAGTAAAGATGCAGCACTGCGGCAACCAACCACCACGCATTTCACTGCTTCATGGCGGGTCGGGTATTGAATAGCCGCTTGCTGCAGCGATACGCCAAATTCTCTTAAAGCGTTCTGCATTTCTACCGCCCGGGCAACTATGTACGCTGGAGCGGGTTCATAAAAGTAATGGGAGTCCGAACTTGGGTTAGCTAACACTCCTGAATTGAAGACACCCACCGAAACAATCGAAACCCCCCTACGGAGAGCTGCAGGAAAGAGTTCATCTGCCGCACTTTGATCGAGCAAGGAATACCGACCAGCGTTCATAACAACATCTACATCTGTCTCATTGATCATCCGAGTCGGGATCTCGTTGTAGTTCATGCCAATTCCAATAGACTTGATTAAGCCCTCTGAGCGTAACTTTTCAAGCGCTGGATAGGCTTCTCTAATTGCCTCCTCTGGGTAATCATCGGGATCGTGGATATAAACAATCTCGATCGATTCAAGTCCCAAACGCTCCAGACTCTCCTCAAAAGATCTCCTAACGCCATACTCAGAGTAATCATTGATCCGCTCCACACTGTTGTCGGCATCAACGAAGGAGGGGTCCTCGCCGTTGATGGTAGGAACTAGTAGTCGCCCCACCTTGGAGGAGAGAACCCAGCTGTCCCGCGGAAAATTGCTTAGGTAACGGCCCAAACGCTTTTCAGAGACCCCTTTACCGTAGTGCGGAGCGGTATCAAAGTAGCGAATCCCCTGGTCTATAGCGGTATTAATGAGGTGTTGACCTTCGTTATCATCAACAGAAGAGAAAAGCCCACCCAGTTGCGCAGTTCCTAAACCCAGCTGCGAGACAACCGCACCACCTTTGAGGGTGGTTAGTTGATCATGCCTCATGCTGTTGCTTTCTCATCGAGGGTAATCAACTTTCTTGTAAGAACAGCAGCTCTTCCAGCCTCGAGTCTGGCAATTGGAACTCGGTATGGCGAACAGGAGACGTAATCCAAGCCAAGTTGGTGGAAGAAGTGAATACTCGCGGGATCTCCGCCATGTTCACCGCAAACGCCTAGTTTGAGATGAGGTTTTACAGCTTTCACCTCGTCATATGCAATGCGAAGTAGGAGTCCGACGCCATCTTGATCGAGAGATTCAAATGGACTAAATGGAAGAAGTTCTAGATCTAAGTAACGAGGGAGGAAACTATGTTCTACATCATCACGGCTAAATGCCCAAGTCAACTGAGTTAGATCATTGGTCCCAAAAGAGAAGAAATCGGAGTAGTCAGCCAACTTGGCAGCGGTAATTGCCGCCCGCGGAGTCTCCAACATTGATCCAATTGGAATCTCAAGTGTGGTGTCTAGATCCACTAGCAACGATTTAATCTCTTCCTCCAACACACCACGGAAGTAGAGAAGTTCGCGCTGACTAGCTACCAGTGGGATCATGATTTCAGGTTTTACCCTAATACCTGTTCGGAGAAGATCTGCAGCAGCGCGTGTGATTGCCCGAACTTGCATTATAAATAGTTCAGGGATCAGTACGCCAAGTCGAACTCCTCGAAGGCCCATCATCGGGTTGGCCTCGTGGAGCCGATTAACCGCAGCTAATAGGGCCTTCTCATGATCCGAAACCGGCTGGTTATTAGCCTCTTTCTTAGCAATGCTCAGGGAGAGTTCTGTCTTATCTGTTAGGAACTCGTGAAGTGGGGGATCAAGGAGTCGAACTGTCACGGGTAAGCCCTCCATCGCCAGATAAATTCCGAGGAAATCTTGATACTGCAACTCTTCCATCTCTTTTAGCACCTCAGTGCGAAGCTCTGCGGAGTCAGAGAGAATGAGTGTCTCAACAAGGGTTCGGCGTTCACCTAAGAACATATGTTCTGTACGAACTAATCCCACGCCCTCTGCACCAAAGTTGCGCGCTAGATCACAATCTGCCGCGGTATCTGCATTAGCGCGAACATCAAGAGTTCTCACAATGTCAGCGCGGGTCAGAAACCTTTCGATTGCGCGAATTAGCGGAGTGAATTTCTGAGGAGAAATAGAATTCTGTAAATACTGGCTCACTGTTGATTCCACAACACGCATCTCACCCAAATAGATTGCCCCAGTACCTCCATCAATCGAAATAAGATCATTGGCTTTGATCGTGTGACCATTAGCTGAAAATTCTCTAGCCGCAACATTGACCTTTATCTCTTCAGCGCCACAAATCGCAACTCGTCCCATACCACGCGCTACTACGGCAGCGTGCGAAGTCTTTCCGCCACGTGAGGTAAGAATTCCTTGTGCTGCAACCATTCCTGGTAGATCCTCGGGAGATGTCTCATTTCGAACTAAGATCACGCGCTTGCCCGCCATTGCCTCATCAACCGCGCTCTTGGAATCAAAGACAACATGTCCCACGGCTGCCCCTGGAGACGCCGGAATTCCAGTTGCTATTCGCTCATTGGAGGCGCTGAGATCAAATTGGGGAAACATTAAATTCATAAGTTGCTCGCCTGTTACGCGAAGTAGCGCCTCATCAATCGAGATGAGACCTTCATCTACCAGCGTGCTCGCAATGCAAAATGCCGCTTCAGCGGTTCGTTTGCCCACACGAGTCTGCAGAATCCATAATTTCCCGGATTCGATGGTGAATTCTATATCGCACATATCTCGATAGTGGCTCTCAAGTTTGCTCATAATGGATTTCAATTCTGTATACGCTTTTGGTTGAAGATTGACAAGATCATGCAAAGTTAAAGTGTTGCGAATTCCAGAAACAACATCCTCGCCTTGAGCGCACTCAAGATAGTCACCGTAGTCGCCAGATTCACCAGTCGATGGATTTCGGGTAAAGCAAACTCCGGTTCCTGAATCTTCTCCAATATTTCCAAAGACCATCATCTGTACGTTGACCGCCGTGCCCAATGTGGTTGGAATGCGTTCGCGGCGACGGTACAAAGTGGCCCGCTCAGAGTTCCATGAGCTAAATACAGCTTCCACCGCACGGAGAAGTTGAGCCTTTGCATCCATTGGAAAGGAACGGGAGGTGAGGAATTCTACCTTCTCAATGAACTTATAGGAGAGCTCTTCAATCTGCTCCGCACTCAAATCCAACGGAGAATTTAATTTAGCAGCTGCTAAATATTGGTGACGCACCTCTTCAAAAACCGAGGCAGGTACAGCGCAAACAATTCGTCCATACATCTCCACAAAACGCCTAAAGGAATCCCACGCGAACTTTGGGTCCTTAGATTTTATTGCAAGCTCACGGGCAATATCTGGTGAGATGCCTACATTGAGAACCGTCTCCATCATTCCTGGCATCGAGAACTTTGCACCTGAACGAACAGAGACCAGAAGTGGATTTTTGATATCACCAAAGCGGCGGCCAGTCCGATTCTCTAGTTTGGCAACCGCAAATTCAATATCACTCTCCAATTGTTCCGAAAGACTTTTACGCTCCAAGAAATCACGACAGGCTGCTGTCGTGATGGTGAATCCATCTGGAACTGGAATTCCGAGTGAGATCATCTCCGAAAGATTTGCGCCCTTCCCTCCCAAGAGCTCAGCCATACTGCGATTACCCTCATTAAAAGGAAATACTAAACGCTCCATCTCTAACCTTTCGTAGAAAAACCCCTACTATTCTTTGATCGAACCGGCCAACATTCCGCGGATCAATCGTTTCTGTGAGATCAGGAAGACAATCATCACGGGAACTGCAACCAAAATACCCGCAAGTGCAATTTCTGGCTTCAAAATCGGAACGGAAGTTCCGCCATTACCAGGGTTAATTGCTGGGGTTGAGAAGAAGAGTGCACCAAGTCCCACAGGGAGCGTGTAATGCTCTGGTGAGGGCAACATAATGTACGGCATGAAGTAATTACCCCAGTTACCGACGAAAGCAAAGAAACCTAAGAGTGCGAGTAACGGATAACTCAGAGGAAAAGCAATCCTGCTGTACAACTGAAAATCGCTACATCCATCCAGACGCGCCGATTCGTAAATCTCTGGAGGAATCGTGTTTGAGTAATAGATGTACGAGAGAAAGGCCCCAAACGGATAGAGCGACGAGATCAAGATAACTGACAGAGGGTTATCAATCAGATTTACTTTATTCATCTCGATAAAAAGTGGAATAACCAGAGCAACTGGTGGAACGAGCATCATAATCAGAGTCGAAATCAAGAATGCCTTCTTGAAACGAATCCGTGATGCAGAAATTACAAAACCAGCTAAGGAGGCTGTAACGCTTGCAATCAACACAATTGCGGCGTTATACGTGATTGAATTGATTACCCAATGCGCAAGGACTCCACTATTAAAATCTTGTAGATTTTTCCAAGCGCGAACGAATCCATGGAAGCTTGCGAAAGAGAGAGGATTCTTATAAGAAACTTCCCGGTCCGTTTTGGATGGGGCCAATACAAGCCAAAGCATAGGAATTACACTTAGGACGGCCCAGAAGATTAGCCAAACATTCACCGCATAATGGCCAATTCCAACCTTTCGCCTTCTCTTGCGAGGCTCCTTCCCAACCACCGGAACTTTCTTTTTAAAGTCGATGCTCATGCCTTGACCGCCTCACGTTCTAGGGCTTCCTTTTTTATTTTTTTAGAGCTCTTTAAGGTCACATCTTCAAACATATCGGTCTTGAAGATAACTATCAGAGCGCCGATCAGGCTGGGAACTAAGAGCATTAACGAGAGCGCAGAAGCTTCACCGAAGTTGCCATTATCGAAGGCCAGCGAGTAACTCAGCTGATCGAAGGACCATTGCTGTGCGATGCCATGGTAGACACTTGAGTTGAGCAGTTGTGGCTCGACGAAGATTTGTAGACCACCGGCAAAGACCAGGACACCCATATAAATTACGTACTTGCGGATAAGTGGAAGCTTTATTCGCGTAGCCAACTGGAACTGTGAGCACCCATCGACGCGGGCAGCTTCTAGAATTTCTGTCGAAATCGATTGCAAAGATCCGAACTGAATCAAAATCCACTGCCCGGCAAGGGCGAAAAAGGCCATAAAGACGAGAATGTAGGTCAGGTTTGAAGTTTTCCATATCTGTGTCGCCTGTGTGATTCCAAACCAGTGCATGACCCCTTTGAATGGGCTCAAGGTCGGTTCGAGCAATACATACCAGAGGAGAACCGCGACCGAACCTGAAACGCATGCTGGAACGATATAGGCCAGACGTACCCACTTTTTCCAAGGAGCGGAATTTACGTCAAGCATCATGGACATCGCAACTACAAAGAGAATCATGAGGGGCACAAATAGCGCCATAAAACCGAGTACATGCCACATCGCAGGAACTAATCGAAAGTCGTGTAAGACAATCTTAAATACATGCCAGCCACCATTGGGATTGGATGGGGATTTACTCGGCACATTGATGATAGCCATTATCAGCGGCAAAACTCCAAAGAGGAAAAGAAGCAATAAGTAAGGGGAGAGCATGAGGATCATTAAAAGATTCTTTGGCTTGTTGCGGCGGCCTGGGCTCACATTAACTCCTAATTTTAAGAAGCCTCGCAGGACGTATTAGGTCCTGCGAGGTCATTAACGAACTTTCTTCTTACTTACTTACTACGGCATACCCAACTTGAGTTGCTGCATTGGATGTGTAGGTTGCGTATGCATCGATCGCCTTTTGGAGATTCTTGGACTGAGCAATCTCTGTGGCGAATGAAGCACCCCAAGCACCATTTGCGTCGTAACGCACTGGCTTGGTTCCACCCCAGATCAATTGAGCCTGCTTATCAAAGGCAGGGACAATGTTCTGGGCATAGTAAGGATCCTTTGCCACTGCGGCAACCCAGAGTTTATTTCCAGGTCCGTATGCAGGGTAGGTAGGTGCACCGTGGCTTCCATCAGGGTTCTTCACACTCACGATGTTACGGGCGTCGCCGTCCATAAACATTGCAAATGCAAGTGCCTCTTTTGGATACTTTGAGTGAGGAGAAACGGTGTAGATACCGCCTCCATACTCACCAGAGTAGCCCTTGGTTTCTCCAGGCCATGTTGGCATTGGAGCTGTAGCTACTGCACCAGCAGGGATGTTGTACGAGCTAGCTGGACGAAGAACGAACTGGCCCCACCAAGATGGACCAATGTTCATCAACCACTTACCGGCTTGTGCGACATCTTTGATGTACCCAGCATCAAATGGGCTACGTACATCTAGTACGCCAGCATCGATCAGAGGCTGCAAAGTTGTGGCAACTCGTGTGCAATGGGAATCCTTCGAGTTGATAACAACTACAGTGTCTGACTTTGCAACATTGAGTGGGCACTGTGATGGCTCCAAGAAACTGGAGTAGCCAGCTTGGTCACCAAGTGATCCAAGTGAGTATCCAGGGTGATTCTTGGCAACATCCAAACCGATAGCAACAAACTCAGCCATTGTCGTTGGAATCTTGTAGCCGAACTGTGTCATCAATGTCTTGTTATACCAAAGCACTGTCTGTGCCAAGTCATTTTTTACGCAGTAATAGTGGCCGTCGAGGATGCACCAATCATTACCATGACCAAAGGCTTTCCAGACACTTGCTGATTGGAGTTTGTCGAGCTGAAGAGCATCGTTTACCAATGGGTTCTTCAAGAAGGCGACATCGTTTGGAGGGCCGAATACAACATCTGGCCAACCCTTTTTGACTGTATTGAATAGTTGTACTTTTGCAACGAGATCCCCTTGGGCGTGAAGTTGAACGTTGACGTTAACTTTGCCTTTCATGACCTGTGCATACAACTGAGCGCCGGGTAGGCGAGGTGCATCGACCCATATGGTGATAGACGGGATCGCTGCTTGTGTAGCGACCGGAGTTACTAAAGAAGCCCCTAATAACGCGGCCGTTGCTACGACCAGCAAGGAATGCTTTCTCTTCAAGGTGTTCCCCTTTCGTTGCTAACCCACCCACTCGAGGGAGAGGTGGCCAGTTGGGATGAGGCTAGAGGATAAATACTATTTCGTATAGTATTTTGTGAAATATTTCTCTAGGATGTCCCAAGATCTAAAAGTGAAAAGGAAGGTTTTTAGCAAAAAGATTTTCCGTTATCAAAAAGTTACAAACTGATTCCGATGAAGATTGGGGAGATAGATGAAAATCACCAATGTGGAGGTGATCCTGGTTGATCGACCCGCATTTGCGCCTGCCTTTGTCTGGCGTAAAGGGGTGCCGGGATCTGAACCGGCTGGAGTAGCCGGCTGGCTCGTCATTGAGACGGATGCTGGCATCACTGGATTTGCCACTGTTACTCGCGGAGTTATTTTGAAAGATTATGTAGATCGAAGATTCAAAGCTGAATTGCTCGGTCAAGATCCGCTAAACCGCGAGTACCTCTGGGAGCGCGTCTGGGAGTTAGATCGTATTGAACGATTTGCACCAAATATGGCGCATGTTGTTGACGTTGCTCTTTGGGATATCGCAGGCAAGCAGGCAAATCTTCCCATTTGGAAATTGCTCGGTGGTTTTCGCGAATCAATTCAGGCCTATGCCTCGACCGTTACTTTCTCTACCATTGAAGAATTCCTAGATATCTCAGACCAATGTTTAGCGCTCGGTTACCCCGCAATTAAATTGCACGCCTTTGGCGATGCTAAGAAAGATGCGCTGCTCTGCACTAAGTTGCGTGAACATGTTGGCGATGAAGTTCCATTGATGTACGACGGTTCGGCGGGATTTGACCTCATGGATGCAACGTATTTGGGTCATGCCTTGGCTGACTCTGGGTACCTTTGGTATGAAGAACCCATGCGCGAATTTAGTGTCACCGCTTATAAGTGGTTAGGTGAGCGAGTACGTGTACCTCTACTTCTTGGGGAGGTAACCGATGGAGCGCACATGAGTGCTGGTGACTTCATAGCAACAGGTGTCGCATCTGCAGTTCGTACCAGCACATTCTTGCGAGGAGGATTTACTGGTGCAATGCGAATCGCTCACCTGGCCGATTCATTCCATCTTCGTGCAGAAGTTCATGGATATGGGTTAGAGAGTGCTCACCTCTGCATGGCAATTAAAAACAACACATACTATGAGTCGTTGGTCTTTGAAAACCCAATCAAGCGTGAAGCAATGGTTGATAGCAACGGCTTGGTCTACGCACCTACACAGCCTGGTGTTGGCTATGAGGGTGTATGGAGCGAGTCCAGTGTGCCAATCGGGTTAGAGAAATTTGTCGCGTAATGAGCCTCACAATCCTACGAGCAGAAACTTTTGACGTCCGATTTCCAACTTCAAAAATGTTGGATGGTTCTGACGCGATGAATGCTGATCCCGACTACTCCGCAGCGTATTTAAGGCTCTCTACAGAGAGCACTGGTCTAACTGGCGACTCCCTTGTCTTCACTATTGGTCGTGGCAATGATGTGCAGATTGCAGCAATCGAAATCTTGATGGAGAAAGTTGTTGGCCTAACAACCGATGATGCTTTCGCTCGTATCGGAGATATCGCCCGCGAACTATCTGCTGACAGTCAGCTACGTTGGCTTGGAACCGATAAGGGTGTTTTCCATATGGCAGCGGGCGCTGTACTTAATGCTCTCTGGGATCTCTTTGCGAAAGAACGGGAAGTTCCACTTTGGAAGTTGCTTTCAGATCTCACCCCAGAACAACTGGTAGCTGCAATCGACTTCAGATACATCGCAGATGTCTTAACTCCTGAAGAAGCTCTAGAGATTTTGAGGTCAAAGGCTCCACTTCGATCTACAAACGAAGCTTTGTTGTTGCGTGATGGAGTGCGTGCATACACAACGACTCCTGGTTGGCTCGGTTATACCGATGAGAAGATGTTGTCTCTCACGCGTGAAGCTATCGTCGATGGATTCACTCTCATTAAATATAAATGTGGTAAATCAATCGAGGATGACCGCCGCCGTTTAACAAAGGTGCGCCAACTCGTTGGACCCAATTTCAAGATCGCGATCGATGCAAACCAAGTCTGGAATGTCGATACCGCAATCAACTGGGTAAATCAACTGCAAGAATTCCAATTGGAGTGGATCGAAGAGCCCACACATCCCGATGATGTAGTAGGTCATGCACGAATCGCAAAGGAAGTTGCGCCTACTAGGGTGGCTACTGGCGAGATGGCAGCAAACCGTTTGATTTTTAAGCAACTCCTTCAGTTAGAGGCCATCTCATTTATGCAGATTGATGCAACTCGTGTGGCGGGTGTTAATGAGAATATCGCTAATATTTTATTAGCAGCAAAGTTCAAAATTCCAGTTGTTCCACATGCTGGTGGAGTTGGGTTATGTGAAATGGTCCAACACCTTGCCATGTTCGACGCCATCGCAGTGACAGGTCCTCACGATCAACGGATTGTTGAATATGTTGATCACCTACATGAGCATTTCTTAGAACCTGCAAGGGTGGTCGCGGGTGCCTACCAAGCACCTGCACTACCTGGTGGTGGGGGTCAAATGAAGGATGAGAGTATTCAGAAATACATCTACCCAAGCGGTAGTTACTGGATTTCTGAACTATCAATGAATGGAGCCGAGAGATGAGCGATGATTTTGCGGGGTTAAATGCAATTATCACTGGGGCAGGTTCAGGTATCGGTTTGGCCGTAGCCACAAAGCTCAGGCATCAAGGCGCCACTATCTTTGGTTTCGATCTGTATGAAGGCGGTATGGCGGAAGTTGCCACCTGGATCGAGTGCGATGTTGGCGACACCGCCAGTGTTGCGAGCGCGGTTGCGCGAGTGCGAGATGAAGTCACAGTAATCGACATCTTGGCTAACAACGCTGGAGTCGGCGCGGTAGGTTCGGTTCTTGATTCCACGGATGACGAGTGGGAGAGAATTTTTCGAATAAATGTCGCTGGAATCTCTCGAGTGACCACTGCCGTATACGATCTCTTAAAGGCAAGTTCGTCAGCGGCCATCGTAAATACATGTTCGATTGCCGCGACTGTGGGACTTCCTAAACGTGCGGTGTACAGCGCAAGTAAGGGTGCGGTCATGTCCTTGACTCTTGCGATGGCCGCTGACTTTGTTAAAGAAGGAATCCGCGTTAACTGCGTAAATCCTGGAACGGCAGATACTCCATGGGTTGCTCGCCTTTTAGCCGCGGCAGCCGATCCGGTCGCAGAACGCAAAGCCCTAGAAGCTCGCCAACCGATGGGACGTTTAGTTTCAGCCGACGAAGTTGCTAATGCCATCCTGTATCTAGCCAACCCAGCTCAGAGATCTACCACGGGCACGGTCCTTGCGGTTGACGGTGGAATGGACGGCTTACGATTACCCCACTAGCCAGCGTTGATTCTCATGAAATCCATTTAGAAAGGAGGATTTATTAATGGCAATTTCCAAGAGCATAAAAGTAAAAGCTCAACCACGCCGCTCAATCCTCTCTGATGAAACCTACACAATGATTCGGGCAATGATTTTTGCTCACGAAATCGTTCCTGGGGAGCGTGTGAACATAGATGCGCTCTCTTTACAACTTGGAGTTTCGCAAACTCCGATTAGAGAAGCGTTAGCGCGATTAGAGTCTGAAGATCTCATTGCGAAGGAGCCTCTAAAAGGTTATCGAGCGACAAATCTTCTCTCTAAGAAAGAGTTTGCAGATCTCTTTAGTTTCCGCCTTTTGATCGAACCATATGCTGCTGAACAAGCGGCACTTCTTATAGATGCTGAGGGAATTAAGAAGTTACAAAATGAAATTGCTAGTGCAAAGGCCGCATTAGCGCTTGATGAGGAAGATCTCATCGAAGCATTCACGGAGCACGACGCCCGCTTTCACTCCCTGATAGCGGAGTACTCAGGAAACAAATCTCTCTCTTCAGCCTTCGCAAATACCCACTGCCACCTGCACCTCTTCCGTTTATACGTGGCGACCCAAAAGCATCTAGTTGAACCTAGCGATAAATCAAATTTCGTACAGGATTTATTTGCTCGCTACTACCACTCAGATCGTGGTTTGTTGGCAATCAAACAACACGTGGCAATCGCGAAGGCAATCGCTGCTCGCAATTCCGAGAAGGCAAAGGCCGAAATGCATAGCCATATCGAGTCCTCACTCAAGAGATTTACACCAGACCTCCACCTAGTGCATACGGAACGGAAAGCGAATGAGCGGTAGCACAATAAGTAAAATCGAAATTCGAGCATGCAGAGGAGGCGATGAGCTCAACAACCTAGATGCGGTTGCAGCTGTCCGACTTCCCGGCGGATCTCGTCCTGATTTCACTGTTGTGACTATTACTACCACTGATGGAGTTACGGGGACTTCCTTCGGCTTCGGCGCACTAGATGCTAAGGCCGCGGCAGGAGCGCTCTCGCAAGTAAAGCCATTCTTTATAGGTCGTGGGGTTCACGATGCTGCAAAAAATATGAAAGAGTTTGAACTCTTTGACCGCCGCTGGAACCACGTTCCAATTTATGCTTATGCCCCCTTTGATAATGCCTGCTGGGATGTTGTCGGAAAGATGGCTCACCAACCTGTCTATAAGTTGTTAGGAGCGGCACGCGAAAAAGTGCCACTTTATGTCTCATCAATGTTCTTGCCTGGAGCTGCGGAGTATGTGAAACAAGCGCTCGAAGTTAAAGCCAAGGGCTATAAAGGTTATAAATTGCACCCTCCGGGAGATCTGGCTCTAGATATTGAGTGCTATCGAGCCGTGCGCGAAGCGGTAGGCGATGACTTCACACTGATGGCAGATCCGGTCATTGCATATACCTATGAGCAAGCTCTTAAGGCTGGTCGTGAACTTGAGAAGCTCAATTACCGCTGGTTAGAAGAACCGCTTCTAGATATCAATTTTAATGGCCTTCGCAAGTTGCGGGAGAAACTCGATATTCCCATCTGTGGCACAGAAGTGGTAGCGGGAGCGCAGTATTCAACAGCGCAATACATCTCCGAAGGTCTGGTAGATATCGTACGCACCGATGTCTCTTGGCGCGGAGGAATTACCGCAGTTATGAAGACAGCACATGTTGCCGAAGCTTTTGGCGTCCAATGCGAATTGCACACCACGATCTACCATGGCATGGAGCAGGTGCAATTACATCCGTCACTCGCTCTCACAAACTGCGAATTTTTTGAGACTCTCTATCCGTTTGATGATTTTGAATTCGGTACCAAGACCAAACTCAATATCGTTGATGGTTATGTGATGGCTCCAGAAGGTGAAGGTCTCTGCATTGAATATGACTGGGATTTCATCGAGAATCACACCGTCGCGGTTCTCTAAAAAGCCTCTCGCTTCGCTAACTCTGCGCCTGCTTTAACAAGCCACGCTCTTGGTTGATTCATCGCCTCATCATGCGTTGGAGCCAAGTCTTCCAGAGCGATTCCATTCGCATTGAGCGGTTTCTCTGAACTTCCGACACAGTAGAGAGTTTTTTTGCCAAAGCCGTTGGCCATGCTAGTCACGGTGCCAAGAACTTTGCCGTAGAAACTTTGAGAATCAAGTCTGCCCTCACCTGTAATAACTAGATCGCAGCGCTCAATTGCACTGTTTAGACCGATTATGGCGCCGACGGCTTCAGCACCTGAGTTGATTTGGATATCCCAAGCTAATGAAAGACCAAAAGGAGTGCCGCCGGCGGCTCCCGCTCCAATGAAGTCATCGTGCTTTGATATTTTCTGAAGATGGGCGAGCCCCACCTCTAACGAAATCACTTGAGCTTCGTTTGCGCCTTTTTGCGGCGCAAAGACCCGAGCGCTCCCCAACTCGCCGAGTAGGTGGCTCTTCACATCGCTGAGGCAGAAAACTCCATTTTTCGGGGCGGCGGGGAGTGCACTTAAATCAATCTCTATTATGGATGAAAGCCCCTGGCCACCGAGCGGGATTGGCTCCCCATTGGCCTGAGTGAAGCGCGCACCAAGCGCAATCAGGGCTCCAACTCCCCCATCTGTGCTCGAGGAGCCTCCAACTGCAATGAGAATTTTTGAGACTCGTGGATCAGCAAAAACTTCTTTGAGGACCAGGCCGAGTTTGTACGTACTGGCTCCCATCGGATCGAGAACGCTCTCTTGGGTGATCCCACAAATGGCAGCGAGTTCGACCACTGCAGTTCCTTCAGGGAGTAAGAGCCAGGAATTGACGTGCACTGAGCCTTTACTGTTCTGAGCAATCGTCTCAAGTGTTCCCTCACCGCCATCCGCCATCGGCAGAAGAGTCACCTCATCATCTGATCGCACCGAAAGCCAACCTTCGGCGATTGCAGCAGCACAGTCGCTATTGCGTATCGTCCCCTTAAATGAGTCAGGAGCGATGAGAACCTTCATCGAATTGCGTTAAGAAACTCGCTCTTGCAGTTTAAGTGCTGACATAAATGCCTCCACGACTTCTGCCTTGCTCCAAGGAGTAGGAGCTTGCGTGATGAAGAAGTCTTGCAGCGCGATCTCCGCCAAATTCTCGATATCGGCCTCTACAAAGCCAAGGCTTGATAACACGGGGAAGTTAAGTGCTGCCAGAATTTTGCGGACTGCGCCAACGGCTCGCGATCCATCTTTACTTCCGTCATCCGGAATACCCATCGCATCGGCAATACGCTCCATCTTGGCGGGAACAACCTTGGCCTCCCGAGTCAGGGTCTCAACAAGTACCAAGCCAATGGTCAATCCGTGGGGGACATGCTTGAGACCGCCGATTGCCTGGCCCAACGAGTGTTCAGCAGTGCAATCCGAGATATTCATTGTGAGTCCGGCCATCATTGAACCGGCAGCCATCCCAGCACGCGCCGCCTTATCGTTTCCATTCTGATAAGCACCAACCAAGGCCGGGGTCATCATCCGAATCGCTTCATATCCAATTGCATCTCCGATTGGGGTACTGCACTTTGCAATGATTCCAGCGATCGCCTGAGCGAGCGCGTCGATTCCAGTGTTGGCAGTCATTGACGGAGGCATTGAATATGTGAGCACGGGATCGACGATCGCTACCTGGGCGCGCAGATTTCCATTGGCTATCCCCGCCTTACGTCCCGCTGCAGGATCAGAGATCACAGATCCACCCGACACTTCCGAACCGGTCCCGGCAGAAGTGGGAAGAGCGATCAAGGCAACTGTTGGCTCTGGATATCCCTGTACTTTTGGTTGAAAGTCTTTGAAACCAACGGAAAGTTGAGAGCAGAGGCGGGCCGCTTTGGCGGTATCGATAACCGATCCGCCACCTAGCGCCACGACAACTTGAGCGCCGGAAGCGGTCAGGGCGCGCGTCGCATCATCAACCATATCGATGGTGGGTTCCCCACCCGGCTTCTCGAAGAGAGTTACCTCTAGATGGCTTGCCGCCAGCAATCTTTCAACAGTCACTTTGGCGGCTAGATTAAATTTCTCGATGCCCTCATCAACCATGAGAAAGACTCGTGTTGCGCCAAATTCGCCAATTACATCTACCAGGCTCTCAGCTCGGCCTTCGCCAAAGCGAACCTTTACAGGCAGGTGATTATTGAAGGCTTCGATATTTTCCACGATCTCTCCCTATTTCGGTGTGCAATATCTCCATTGATTGATTTTTCTGCTAACCCAGTCTAATCAAAGTTTTACCTCCGTCGCGTCCGAGATTCAATAGACTTAAAAGGTGCAATTAGCAGCGCTGCGAACATCACACCACTCTCACCAACTGGTGATCCTTAGCGCTGGAAAATACTATGCAATTCCTGGAATTACCTCACTGGCGGATTTACAGAAGTTGCGACTTTCGGAGATCAAAACGTCCGTAGCTCATCGCGGTCTGGAAACAACGGGTGAACTAGTCGCGCCAATCGCTCCCGAGATCGAACTATGGGGCGCTGGTGTTACATATCTGCGTTCTCGCGATGCTCGCAAAGAAGAGAGCGGAGTGCCTGATGTCTATCAACGAGTATATGAAGCTGCTAGGCCAGAACTCTTCTACAAGGGCAATGCGAGCCGCACCAGGACAACAGACCAAAGTATTGGAATTCGCTTCGACTCTAGCGCCTCAGTCCCAGAACCTGAGGTCGCAATTTTCATAAATCGATTCCAGGAGATCATCGGTTACTCAATCTGCAACGATGTGACCGCACGTTCGATTGAGGGGGAAAATCCCCTCTATCTATCGCAGGCAAAGATATACGTTGGCTCAACTTCGCTTGGTCCTGCCATCACTCCCGCTTGGTTGGTGCCGACTGCAGAGGCGATGACAATTTCTGCAAAGATAATCCGTGGTGATCATGAAATCTGGAGCGCGCAGACTTCTCTCGCTGCGCTCAATCGAACCTTGGAAGACTTAGTCTCCTATCTCTTTCGTTGCCAAGACTTTCCATATGGCGCCATTCTCTCTACCGGAACGGGAATTATTCCGCCGCTGGAAATCTCACTCGAAGAGGGCGATAGTGTTGAGATAACGGTTGAAGGGATTGGAACACTGCGAAATTCCGTGGCCACGATCCCTGAGAACCCACAAATTTCCCAATAGCTTCTCACAAGAATTCCACAAGATCGAGATACACCCTTCATTCATGGGCATTTAGGCCCACCATTACAAGGAGTGAAAAGAATGAATTCTAAGAAAATCATCACCGCCGCCCTCTTAATTTCTGGGCTCGCCCTCGGTTCCGCCTCAGCCGCTTTTGCTGACACAACCCCTGCTCCAACTACTACACCTGTAACCACAACCCCCGCTCCAACAAAGACCCCTTCCCCTGCTCAACTCGCTTATCGGGCTGCTTTGGCTCAATACAAGATCGATGTAACGAACTACCGTGTTGCTCTAGTCAACAATGACATTAGCTACCGCGCCGCAATGCAGAAGTATTGGGCTGATTGGACCAACACGAATACGGCCTACTGGTCTGCTTGGACAACTACCATCGGCGCATACCGCACCGCTGAAGCTGCTTACGATGCGCAACTTGCTCCCATCCGCGCAACTCACAAGAGCGCACACGATGCCGCTGATGCAGCATTCCTTGCCGCTACCACTGGATCCCCAACAACTGACCAGCTTGATGCCGCACTGAAGGCCTTCCATACCGCCTCCGCTGCTGCCGACTCAGCATATAAGGCAGCCGTGACTGC
>JANXZW010000034.1 GCA_025355305.1 Actinomycetes bacterium
GGCTAGGACAGCAATCGGTGCGCTCGTAGCAGTTGCACTCGGCATTGCTGTAGTAGCAGGAGTCGGCTTTACTCTTCACAAAGTCTCAGCCGATCCCCAACCAAAACTTTATGCAACCAAGGTAGGCACAATCACCGCCGCCGATGGAAAGACATACAACCACTACACGATTGCTGATGGAGTCTTTCCAGATCCCATCAACTCCAAGGCACATGGAACCTGCGCGAACTGCGATGGTGGGCACCCGACTTGGCCTTCATATGGTCCAAAAACTGATTTTGTCCTTCCCGCTAACTCCTACATCACAGTGACTCTCACCGTTTATGACAGCGGCAAGCAGCTCAACACTCCGTACTTTGGAAGCGTCGTAGGCACCGTTGACGGGATGGCTTCCTATGATGGAACCGCTAAGAGCGCTCTGGCTCCAACTGAGGTGGAACACACCTTTACCTTGCACGGGCTTCCAACCTCAACGCAAGATCCACTCTTCGTAAATGTTCCTCTACCCCTTAATACGGATGCCGAGATGAAGGCCTACAACGCCGATCCAACCAAGCTTCCAATCGGTCATAAGGTCACTTTCTCATTCTTAACCAAAGGCGCTGGCAACTACGTCTGGAACTGTGAATATCCTTGTGGCGATACAACATACCAAGGGTTCGGCGCCGTCATGGGCCAACTTGGTTATATGAGTGGAAAGGTGAGTGTTGTAAATGGCTGACCTCGATCACGAAGAGCTAACTCCAACACCAGGAGCGCGCGTAGGGAAATTTATTAATCGCGGAGATGTTCGTCAAACCATGCTCCTGGGTCTCCTCTTCACCATCGTCTTCGTTGTTCTTGGACGTTGGGTATATCCACATTGGATGCCGACCGTTCTGACAAAGCAGATGCAGGCAAATGAAGACATCATGATCTGGTTTACAGTCATATCCGCCCCAATCGCTGGTGTAGTTCTAGCAATTGCCATGCAGTCTTTCTTGCACATGCACCGCGGGGATACCCCACCGGAAGAGGGAATCGCAATTCGGACCAACACCCCCGTAGTGATCATCTGGAGTGCTGCTTCCGTCGTCTTCACTATCGTGGCCATCGTTTGGGGGCTGGTTGCTCTCAATACAGATTCGATCGCAGCTGCCACGGATGCTCCAAAATCGTTGATCGTTGACGTTACGGGATCGCAATGGGCTTGGTCCTTCTACTACCCGGCACAAAATATTCACACGCATGAACTCAATATCCCAGTTAATCAACCGGTCACATTTAATGTGATCTCGGCCGATGTCAATCACTCATTCTGGCCTGTCCAGTTAGGAGTCAAAGTTGATGCCAACAGATTGGTGACTACTGTCGTGCACGCTGATCCATCGGCGACTGGGCCGATAGATGTTAAATGCGCAGAGCTCTGTGGGCTCTACCACGCGTATATGGAAACTAGTGGTGCAGTACAAACTCCAGCAGACTTCACTAATTGGGTCTCTTCAATTCAAGCAACAGGAGGTGTCCAACAATGACCACGCTTTCGCACGCACCTACAGGTGCACGCCCCGTACCTAATCCTCAAAAGAGTTTGATCACCAAACTTAATATGGGGACCGGCATGGTTCTCGGAATCATCTTCTGCTGGGGTACTTATTACGCGATGAAGGCCGGTCGCGACATGACTGACACGCACAATGTAAACAAAGTGCTTCTCATGTCGATGTTCGCTTGGAGTGTTGGATTCTTAATTGGAATCGGCGCTCTTATCGGACCATTTCGTTGGCTGATCGGCAAAGACTTAACCGATGAAGAGCAGCTCTACCTTGCGGGAGATGGTCAAGGAATTAAGCGTTACTTCAAGTATTGCACCGATCACAAAGTTGTTGGCATCCAATACTTGGTCGGTGTAATGGCTCTCCTGGGTGTCGGTGGAACTATGGCGATGATGATTCGCACCAATCTCGCTACCCCAGGATCGCACTTTGTAACTCCCAATGTTTACAACTCACTCGTTGGACTCCACGGCATCACAATGATTATTGCGCTGATTATTGTCGCCACGGGTCCATTCGGTAACTACATCATGCCAATCATGATCGGTGCCGCGGATATGGCATTCCCCCGCCTCAATGCCTTGAGCTGGTGGGTCCTCTTTACCGCGATTCCTGTTCTTTGTAGCGCCTGGTTCTTGGGTGGAATTCCCACAGGCTGGACTGCATATGCACCGCTCAGCGACCAAGCTGGTCCGGGAATGAATGCATTTCTTGCAACGATTATCATTTTTGCTGTATCGACCGCAGTTGCTGGAATGAACGTCACGACCACCGTAATTGCAATGCGGGCAAAGGGAATGAAGTGGAATCGCGTTCCAATCTTTGTTATCGGTGCCACCATCTCTGTTGCGCTTGCAATTCCCGCCTTTCCAACCTTTATGGTTGCGATGATCCAGACCGCAATGGATCGGACCATTGCTACTGGCTTCTTCGATGCCAATGTAGGTGGAAGTGGATGGCTGTACGCCAACCTCTTCTGGATCATGGGTCACCCTGAGGTATATGTGATTTTGATTCCGGGAGTCGCAGCGCTCATGGAGATCGCACCAGTATTTGTGCGCAAGCCACTCTTCTCCTATAACGCCGCCATCGCGGGGTTCGCTGGAATTGCCGGACTTTCCATTCTGGTCTGGGCTCACCATATGTACATGTCTGGTTGGATGCCTTCCCTAAACGGACCCTTCATGATCACCACCGAGTTCATCTCAATTCCAACAGGTCTGCTCTTCCTGGTCCTCATTGGGACACTCTGGCGCGGTAAGCCTTGGATGAAATTGCCGATGCTCTCGGTTTACGCCTTCATCTGGGATTTCCTGATCGGCGGAATTACCGGTATTTATCTCTCCGACGTTCCTGCCGATAATTACCTGCACGGATCTATGTATGTCACCGCGCATTTCCATTACACCTTGATGGGGGCCGCTCTCACCGGAGCAATCGGAGGCTTGGCTTACTGGTTCCCTAAGATGACGGGACGAATGCTTAATGAGCGTGGAGGGTATGTTGCCTTCTGGTTCATTCAGATTGGATTTAACGTTCTCTTCCTTGGGATGTTCATAGCTGGGGCAGAGGGGCAACCCCGCCGAGTGGCTGACTACGCCCACCTCTTCGCTCATGCCAATTTGATCAGCACCATTGGTGCTTACAGTGTTGGTATCGGAATGTTGACTCTCCTTTGGGCCATCGTGCACTCCTGGCGCAGTGGAAAGATCGCGCCAATGAATCCATGGGGTGCAAAGACCTTGGAGTGGACAGTTCCTTATCCGGTACCTCTGGTGAACTTCGAAACCCCACCGATAGTTACCAGCGATCCATACGGCTACGGAAGGAGTGCAAAATAATGGCACACGACACAGAGTTTCACGTCCACCATGACTCTCCGGAAGCTGTTGGTCGTCGCGAGCGCCTAGGCGTTCGATTGTTGATCGTTGCGGATGGATCATTCCTCTTTGCGATGATCTTCTCGTGGTTCTACCTTCGCAACCTCAATGTCAACCAAGCCTGGCTGCCCAAGGGAGTTCACACTTTCAGCACCGCATCTGGTTGGGTGGCAGCGATTGGTCTGATTGTCGCAGCACTAGCCCACCGAATTGGTGAGCGCAACCGTGCTGCACGCAATCTGACTGCAATAGTCGTTCTGGTAGCTCTCTTAATCGGTGGGTATTACCAATGGCATCAGATGGCCCATATGCCATTTATTGCCCACGATGACGCTGGTCGCCCTTTCTATAACGGGGCATACGCCTCCAATTGGGTCTTGGTAGCGGGAGCAAATATGTTCCACTATCTCATCGGCTCATTTGTGGCTCTTGGGCTTCTTCTCCGCGCGCGTCGTGTAAAGATCGACCCGACTCTGGAGGAGTGGCGCCAGCGCACTGCCGGCTCGTGGTTTACCTGGATCGCAATTTCAGGAATTCTCTGTGCAATTGCAACTTCCTTCCAGTAGTCCGGTTTAATTGAAGAAAGGAGCCACGGGAGCGATCTTGTGGCTCCTTTCTTCATCTTCTTTCTAGTACCCTTTACGTAAGCGTACGAAGGAGTAAAAAAATGGCAAATAAGGAACAGAAGAGCAACGCGAACACCAAGAAAGAGCCAAAGCTCAATCTCAAGGAGAAGCGTCTAGCTAAGCAAGAGAAGAAGTCGAAGAAAGATTAATCTTTAGCATCTTATGAAGAAGGCAAGTCGTCCCTAAAGCGGATGGCTTGCCTTCTTCGTTTTCAGAGCAGGTCAGGATCGATCTTCGTCTGCTCTTTTATCTTCGCTAGATCAGCTGCGGTGCTCTTAGCAATGCTATCCGTATCTTTCACAATGTCATCTAAATGATTGGCGAGGAAGGTCTTAGGGTTGAGATCTTGAATTTCTAGATTCGCAAACTCCGGACCCAAGGAGCCCTTGAGTTCAGTCATCGCCTCACGACTATATCCGCGTACCTTCTGTAGAAATTTTGCGGCATCGACCGCGAATTGTGGCAACTTATCGGGTCCTATGAGCACCAATGCAAGAATGGCAAGTACTAGGAGTTTTTCGAAGCCAATACCGAACATACTTCAACGATACCGCCAGGTGTATAGTTAGGCAACGTGCGTTTCTTAAGTGGTCCCGTCTCTGGTCAGACTCCTGATCTTACTTATGACGATGTCTTCATGGTCCCTAATTTCACCGAAATCGCCAGTCGAATGGATGTTGACCTCGCCACCGATGACGGTACTGGAACCACAATTCCAATTGTTGTTGCCAATATGACAGCTATCGCTGGGCGTCGCATGGCCGAGACAGTCGCCCGACGTGGTGGATTAGTTGTTATCCCACAAGATATCCCGCTTGAGATAATCGCAGATGTCATCGCCTGGGTTAAGGTTCGCCACAATCTCTTTGAAACTCCCGCCACCTTAGAAGGAACCGAGACGGCGGCTAGCGCGCTTGATCTGATTACAAAACGCGCCCACGGAATTCTTGTAGTGATCGATAAGAGAAAGCCAATTGGGGTTATCACGCAGAGTGATTTAGAGCGCGTAGATCGCTTCACGCAGTTGCGCCAGATCATGCATACCGATTTCACAACCCTGCCAGAAGATATTGCTCCGCGCGCTGCCTTTGCTGCGCTAGAAGAGAGCCGTCGCGAATTTGCTGCGATCACCACCCCGAGCGGTGATCTGGTTGGAATTTTGACCAAGGCCGGCGCGCTTCGCGCAACCCTGTATCGCCCGGCACTAGACGCAAACGGCCACCTGCGAATCGCAACCGCGCTGGGGATTAATGGTGATGTTGCCGCCAAAGCAGAAGCTCTTCTCGCCGCTGGTTCTGATTGTCTGGTCATCGACACCGCGCACGGCCACCAGGCGAAAATGATTGAGGCAATCCGGGCCGTCAAAGCTCTGAAACCGTCGGTGCCGATCGTCGCTGGAAATATCGTGACCGCGCAGGGAACGAAGGATTTAATAGAGGCAGGCGCCGACATCATCAAAGTAGGCGTTGGTCCTGGTGCGATGTGCACAACGCGCATGCAGACTGGTGTGGGTCGCCCACAGTTCTCTGCCGTTCTCGAATGTGCTGCCCAAGCGCGATCGATGGGCAAGTTCGTCTGGGCCGATGGTGGGGTTAGACACCCGCGCGATGTCGCTCTGGCACTTGCTGCCGGTGCATCCCAGGTGATGATCGGATCGTGGTTCGCGGGAACGCTAGAAAGTCCTGGAGATTTGATTCGCGATACCAGCGGCAAGTTATACAAAGAGTCATTTGGAATGGCCTCAGCCCGCGCAGTAAATGCTCGTACCTCGCAAGAGAGTGCCTTTGACCGTGCCCGCAAGCGCATCTTCGAAGAGGGAATCTCATCAAGTCGTATGTATATCGATCCTGCTCGCCCGGGTGTAGAAGATCTGATTGATCAAATTATCGCCGGCGTGCGTTCATCTTTTACTTATGCAGGGGCCACCACTATCAATGAATTTCACGATAAATGCGTCGTGGGCATCCAATCTGCATCGGGTTATGCAGAAGGACGCCCACTTCACACCTCTTGGTAGTTAGTTACTAATTACTTCTCCGCTTTAACTTTCTTACCAGCTGCTACATAGTAGATAGCAAAGGCGAGAACGAATCCAACCAAAAATGCGATATCGCCAATTCCTGGGTGTTTCTTAACGAAGTAACCTGAGTAGTACGACTGGTTTGAGAAGCCCCAAATTGAGATAAAGCCTGCTACAACGAATGAGATGGGTCCAGCGATATTTTCGCGAGCCGCGAAGAGCAATTTCTCAACGGATGCACCCTTGCGAAGAACCTTGTCAGCAATGACAACGCCAAGCCATGGTCCGATCCAGTAGGACATGACGAGCAAGAAGTTCTCGTAGTTGTTTGCTGGGTTGTTAATCGCCGCACGTGCAAGAAGGAATCCAAGGATTCCAAAGACGACTGCAGAGATTGCGCGCCGTTGATGACTCCCCAGCTTGATACCGATAGTCAAGAACGACATTGAACCCGAGTAAATATTCAAGACGTTAGCTGCGATAGATCCGCCAACAATTCCAAGCAAGACGAGCTTGCCAAGGAATGTAGGCATCAAGTGAGTAAAGTCCCCAGTTGGGTTGGTGTTTGCGCCGTAGCCATGAAGACCTGCTGTTACCGCTGCAGCTCCAACGATTTCAAGAACTGTTGCTGAAACGAAGATACCTAATCCAGCAAAACGACCGGCTGCCTTTGCATCGGTCGATGCAGGAAGGTAACGAGCAAAGTCAGCTGAGAATGGGTTCCAACCTGCGGCGTAACCGTAGGAGGCACCGACCAAGAGCAAGAAGCCTCCGGGTGTGTGTCCACTAGCATGCTGATTCAAATGGCCCTTGCTGAGTGCGTAGATTGCAGCTACACCAAAGACGATGACCAGGTAAGGGAATAGGTACTTCTCAACAGTCTGCACCAAGTTGTGTCCGATAAAGGCGATGATCACCTGAATAAGAACAACAATTACAAGTGCGAGTAGAACTTTCATCTTGGTGAGATCTGCCAGTGCAAATGCACCAGAGACGCTGTTAACGGCAAACCAACCGATACCAGCGGCACCTGCATTGAATATTGATGGCAGGATATTTCCAAGCTTTCCAAATGCGGCGCGTCCGATAACCATCTGTGGAACGCCGTACTTAGGACCATCTTGGGTCAAGATGTACTGACCGATTCCACCAAGGAGATTTCCAATAATGATGGCGAGGGCTGCCTGCCAGAAGGTGAGACCGAAGAAGAGAACTCCGAGTGCGCCTACATAAATTGTGGCGAATTCTAAGTTCGGGCTAGTCCAAGTGGCGAAAAGGTTTCGAGCCTTGCCGTGGCGGTCTTTTGCCGGGATTGACTCGATTCCACCTGGCTCAACAGCCAGAATCTTGTCCCCGTACTCCCCCTCGCGCATTTCTAAGTTGGTCATGAGTCGTTACTCCTAATTTTGTTATCGGGGGTGGTTGCGACCCCGTATGAAATGACGGCTCACAGACCGAGGGAATAGGAAGACGGTATACGGGAAATGAGCAGATGTTAAGCCCACACTCAGGTAAATTTCATTTAAAGTGTCCCCATAGTCGAGGATTGGAGAGATATGGACGATCAGGCCTTTTTAGAGTTTGCCATCGCAGCGGCCAGGCAAGGTGCTTCTGAAGGCGGAGTTCCTATTGGCGGTGCCTTGGTTGTCGACGGCAAAGTCTTAGGAACCGGCTACAACAAGCGAGTCCAACAGAGCAGTGCGATCCGGCATGGTGAGACAGATTGCCTAGAGAATATCGGTCGCTTGCCTGCCAGCGTCTATGCCAAGGCGACGATGTACACGACCTTATCCCCTTGCCATATGTGCAGTGGCGCAATTTTACTTTATGGGATCCCGAGGGTGGTGCTCGGCGAGAATGAAACCTTCATGGGAGCCGAAGAACTGCTCCGCTCTCACGGGGTTGAAGTAATCAATCTCGACTCGCAAGAATGTAAGGATTTGATGGCGAAGTTCATTGCAGAGAAACCAGATGTTTGGAATGAAGATATCGGCGAGGAATAGTGAAATCCATAATGCATAGCGTCTGGAGCCAGTGGCCTGACTTAATTGTTCCTGAGGGCTTCCGGAAGTTGTCACCAGTTGATTTTCCACTAGAAAGCTCGGATCTCTCGCAAATAACCATCTACGTGCAGCCCTACATGACTCGAACCGAACTTCTTGAACCGGTCCGCGAAATGAGCAATCTAAAGATTCTCCAAGTTCCAAACGCTGGCTACGAGAGTGCAATTCCCTATATGCGCGAAGGCATGATTCTTTGCAATGCAAAGGGAGTGCACAACGCCTCAACGGCTGAACTCGCAGTAGGAATGGCCATCGCAATGAAACGTGGATTTCCCGACTTCATGCACGAACAGAGAGAAGGTCGGTGGAGCCATGAACGAATGGGATCGCTCAACGATAGCAATATCGGAATTATTGGAGCTGGCTCAATAGGACAGACGCTGGTCTCTTATCTCACTCCCTATGAAGTCGATATAACTACCTTTTCTCGCTCTGGCAGTAATGGATCCGCTCGAATGGATCAGTTAGATTCTCTCCTACCAACTTTTGATATTCTCTTTTTGATCCTGCCTTTAAATGATGAAAGTGAGAATTTATTTGATGCGCGTCGCCTTGCGTTACTAAAGGATGGTGCGATCCTGGTTAATGTGGCGCGGGGAAAGATCATCGATACAGCTGCGCTGGTTAGTGAGTTGAATAGCGGACGCATAAGCGCTGCTCTAGATGTGACGGAACCAGAGCCGCTCCCTGCGGGTCACCCACTTTGGAGTGCAAGGAATCTGATGATCACTCCTCATGTCGGTGGTGATTCTGCCGCCTTTGAAAAACGCGGCAAACGTTTCATTGAGAGTCAATTGATTCGAGTCGCAGCTGGAGTTGAGCCGCTAAACATTATTGATCTCGCTTCGTTATAGATAGCGCTGCATCTGCGCCGCGATAACTTCTTCGCCAGGGATACCCGATGCAAATAGATCCTCGACAATTCGCTCACGCTCTTCTTGAGATTTGTTCTGACTAATCTTGGATTTTGCTTCAACCTTTGTCACATGCAGGATCACTGCAATAATTCCTTTTAGCTGAAGATCAAAGTAATGCGGATCTGCCTCATCTGCCCGCCAAGGATCCGCGCGAGGCGATTCGTGTTGAGCGGTGAGGTTTGTGACTATCCCCCGGAGTAATTCTGCATCTTCACTAACTTCCACGGTGCCGCTCAGGTGAACTGACTGATAGTTCCACGTGGGAACTACTTTATGGTCCGTCTCTTTATTTGAGTAGTTCGATGGAGAGATGTATGCCTGAGCCCCATGCAAGATGGCCAAACCTTTGGTACCAGTGGTTATCGATTTCCACTGTTCGTTACCCCGCGCCATGTGCATGACAAGGCGGCCACAAGAACTATCCCAACCCAAAGCGTCTTCCCATACCATCGGCATCAACGTCGCGATCGGAAAACCATCGGAGTTCACTGTTATGAGATCTGCTGCGCGCGCCGCGGCGACAAAGTGGACAATCTCATCCCACTCATCAACGCTGTTAATAGGAGGGATGTACATGAGTTGAGTCTAAATCAAGCGGTCTCTTCCACAAACTGCCAATCAGCAACATAGTGATTGAGTGGCGCCCAACGAAGCGTCCCAGTACCAACTGCCATGAAGGTCGTGATCTTGACGACGCGCTTCTGACCCTTGGACAGGTAGAACGATATGCTGCCGTCGTCAAAGTGAATGGGTCTTATGAGAGCTGCTGCTCCATCAAGGATTCCAAAATCGCGAATATTGATCAAGGTTTTCCCCGTTTGCTGCTGAAAAGTGAAGGTGAAGGTACCGGGGAGAGCATCTGCGGAGAGCTGCGGAATTACCGGGCCCAGCACTAAGACCCTGGTCTTGCCTGTCTTGAGTGTTACATCGACGGTATCGCCAGGAATAGCCAACGTTGGGCGAGCCTGCGACGCCTCCAGTATCTGGTGGAGTGACGGCGAAGGCTTTGACGAAACGGCGAAGGCGCCAGCCGGGGAGGTTACCCCGACCAGCGCAATCGCTAGTAAAACCGCTAAGCGATTTTGACTTTTATTGATTGTTAAATACATCGCTTCCAAATGCCTTGAGTCCAGGTTGAGCCGCAAAGCCAAGGTGGCCTTTGCCGTCAAGTCCAGGGGCGGCCTTGGCTACCGCGAAGAGATCTTCGAGGGAGCGCAAGAAGCTGTAGTGGTTGTAGAAAGTGGTATCCGTACTACCTGGCTTGTTGAACTTGGAGATCAAAACCATTCCTACATCTCCGCCACCAAGGGTGGCATGCGTAGCATCAAACATTGGATCAGTCGCAGCTGTGCGAGCGCTCAATGTGATTCCACTTACCGTACCTGTGGGAGCGGTTGGTTGTCCATTGACGAGCAATTGGAATGAACCGCTCACGACACAGGAGTTAGGGCAGCTAGACGTTCCGCTCTTTGGCAGTGAAGCCCAACTTGGAAGGTCGTAAACAGTTCCAACAGTCGCACCCGCTGGAATATTGTTACCGGAGACGGCACGACCTTCATCGTATGCCTGGATCGAGTTGTCAGTGATGTATGAGGAGCTGCCATCTGCTGATGCAGCCGCATCAGTACGAGCGCCTGGAACTGGTGAGGCACCACCCATGACGATTCCTGGAACTGTTGGATCGCGATCGACGAAGGCGTTGAAGCCTGGGCCTGGGTAGAGCTGGTTACCAGCAGCATCTGTCTTAACGATGGCATTTGGACCAGTTGGCTCGGTGTTCACGTTTACGCCATTGATGTTCTGACCTGCAGAGTCTGCAGCGAGTGAAGCGGCAACCGACACTGGTGTTGAGGAGTTCTGGAAGCTATTACCAGTGAAGGTGTAAGCGGGGAAACCTTCATCGAAGGAGACGATGATCAGGCCATTATCCTTATAAGCAGCTGAAGCTTGGATTTCAGGGATGATGTGCTCCAAGAAGAGATCTCCAGCATACAAACCACCGGTGTAGTTCAGCGGTGCTGCAGGAGTATTTGCATCGACCCAACCGCCGGAGAGGTTGTTGCCATAACAAACAGCATCGTGAGCATCAGAGCAGTTGTTTGGAGAGATCCAAGAGAAGGCAGGAGTCGTGCTCTTGCTCTTGAGATCTGCCGCTAGACCAACCGAAGGATCAAAGAGGCTGGCAGAGTGCTTTGAACCGCAGTTGGTAGCCGCGGAGTCGATGAGAGAGTGGAACCAAGGCAATGGGAAGTGCTTGGCAACATATTGATCAGTCGCATTTGCTCCGCCAGGGTTAGAAACTGGTGTATTGGTTGGATCGGCTCCTGGAGCGCCACATGATGTTACAGAGTGTGGGTTACCCGTTGCATCAGGGTTACCTAGATCCTGGGCATAGGCCTTCCAGCTGACATTGGCCGCCGAAAGTTGATTAAAAATCGTTTGAACCGAAGAAGGATATACCGAACCCTGCAGGGTGTAAGGATCTCCTGCAGCCTTGAATTGACCGTAGTTAGGGTCTGACTTATCGGTGATTACAGCGCCTGCGGCATCTTTGTAGAGAGGGCTATCGATCTGATGATCATAAAGTGGAGCCTGGCCTGAAACCAGTGCGGTGTAATTATCTTGGCTGTAGTGACCGGTTCCGTAATAGTTGGTGAGCAGCGTCCCTTGCGAAGGCAAGGTCTTCCAAAGGTAGGTGTTGTTATTGAGTCCTGTAAATGTTGCCTCGTAGGACTTGTTCTCCATAATGATGTACCAGATGTGCTTTACAGCAGGTAGCGCATCCGTGGCTGGCTTAGCAGCTGGCTTAGTGGAGTGCTTGGCAGCGGCAACCTTGGTGGAAGCGGTTGCAGTTGTGGTTACGGAGGAGACACTGAAGAGCAGTGAACCTGCGATCAGAACCGTCAGTGCGAGGCGCGAGCGCTTGCTCGAGGCGTGTGAAATTGTGCGTAGAGAATTCCTAAACTTTGTCATGTCTGAATCAAACTCAGGGAAGATGGAGCGAAACTTACAAGTAAGTAAACGCGATCATAACCTTCCCTGAATACTGGACTTTTCTCGGTTCTGGACGGTCGTGCACTACAAGACAAAGAGCGATCAGCGGAGTATTTTTATGGGTGTGCACGACTCCCCTGTTGCCATGATTCTGAACCCGCGCACCGTTAAATTAACCACCCGTAGTGGTACGGAAATTAGCCGCACCCTTCCCCATAGAGATATCCGCATGATAGGCGCATGGTGCTTCGTAGATCATTTCGGACCGACGCTACAAAAGGATGCCATGAGCGTGGCAGCACATCCACACGTAGGGTTACAGACCGTTAGTTGGCTCTTTGAGGGCGAAGTTGAGCACCGCGACTCAATTGCAAGCGTGCAGATCATCCGCCCGGGGGAGCTCAACCTTATGACCGCAGGAATCGGTGTTGCGCACTCTGAACTCTCAACCCCCAATGCCCAACAGATGCATGGTGTGCAACTATGGACAGTTCTTCCCGATGCGGCGCGAAATAGCACACCACTCTTTGAGCATTACCAAGGTCTTCCAACCATCGAAAGTCCCACCATTAGCGTGAAATTATTTATTGGTGAATTCATGGGTCAGAAATCGCCAGCCAAAACTTTCTCAGAGTTGCTTGGAGCCGAGATAAATCTCGCAGTTGGTTTCTCTCAAAGGATCAAAGTACGCCCTGATTTTGAATACGGGATCCTTCTTGTCGAAGGTGATCTACAGGTTGGCGAGGAGGAACTACCGCTTAAAAGTTTGCACTACAGTGCACCTGGAAATGAGAGCCTGTCGCTGGCCTCAAAGAGTGGTGCCAAGTTTGTTCTACTGGGTGGAGTTCCTTTTCCAGAGGAGATCATTATGTGGTGGAACTTCATTGGGAGAACCCACGAAGAAATTGTTCAAATGCGTACTGACTGGAACGGTGAGAGCAGAAGATTCCCCTATTTTGCAGATAATATTCACGGCCGAATTCCCGCTCCAGAACTACCTAATCTGCGGTTGAGTCCACGTGGAAAGCAGCGGCCGAACGCTATTTAACTTTAAAGCTCACAGATACCGTAACGGTTACAGTCTTTGGGATTGTCGTTGTGTCATACAGACCGCCGCTAGAGGTATCAACCGAGTCCGGTGAAGTCACTTGAACAGGCCCGCTCGAGACTGCCACCACCGCGCCCAACTTAGAGCCAACGGCACTGGTCATTGAGATTCCGCGAGACTTTGCATCAACCATCGCCTTAGCAAGCAGGGATGGGCGCAGCGCTGCTAGGTTTGAAACATAGAACTGTGGACCGTAATTGTTGATGTTCACTCCTGTTTGCAGCAGCTTGCCAATTCCATTGCTGAGTGAAGAGATGAGATTTACATCCTTAGAGCGCACAGTCACATTTTGCGTAGCCTGATAGGAAAGCACTCGACCTGTTGGATTGCCATTTATATACTCATTTATGGCGTTGGTGTTTACTCCGCCAGTTTCAACTCCCGCGGCAGGGACTCCACCAGCAGTCAAATACTTTATTAGCGCGCTCACACTATTACCAACTTTGCTGACGGCTGCCGAGGCGCTCTGTGAACTCTCCTGGGCACTCAACGTCCACACCGCATTGTCTGCAGTAGCGTTTGTACGGGCCTGCCCGGTAACGGTGACAGAATTACCTGCGCGGGCAGCAAATCCTTGACCCACCAAACTCAGCCCATAAGCGAGAGCGATTGCCATTATTAAAGCGGCGATAATTGGGCCATAAAACTTGGCTGTTAAGCGCGGTTTTCCGAGTGCATCCATGGTGCAAGAGTAGAGCACCTTGCTTAGAGATAGATGGCGAGGCAAGAGGGGTAACCCCTATTTTGCCCAGATTTCACGAGCTGTTTCAATGGGAATTCCGAACTTTGCTGACTCATCGATTGCAAGGGAGATCAGGTGGTCCTGGCAGGCCTCACGCAACGAATAGGGGGGAGTACTCGCGCCGAGCACCCAATCGGCCATCTTGACCATCATCGTGGCGATGGCAATTTCTTCATCCATCAAGCGCAACCCGATGAAGGGATTCTTGTAGATCACCGTACCGTTGAGCGAGATGTGCTCGGTATCAAATCCATCGAGATTGAGATCAACGCCCAGTTGATAGCGACGAAATTCAGACTCCACGATCGCAGGACCATCTGTAAGAGCGATCACTTGATTATCAACAATCTCTCCGGCGCTACCGCGAATGACGATTCTGCGGTGACGCAATTGGTTATGCCACTGATTTTCCACAAAATTATAAAGTCCAGATTTTCCGTGGCCGAAATCTATTGTGGCGATCGTCGTACTTCGTGGCTGTGCGAAGAGATCTCTGTTCCATCCCTCGCGGGCAAGTGGATCGATCAAATTGGAGGTGAATACCTGAGAATTAACACGTGTCGGCTCAAAGCCAGCCGCAAGAAAACCGCGCATCATTGAAACAGCGTGGTACCCGTGAGTGGATGAGATCTCCACCGAAGTTGCCGCACCGATAACTCCCTCCTTCACGACGCTTAATCTGGCGGCGTGACCTGGAAGATATAAATACTGCTCGGCTACCTGGACCAATTCGCTCTCTCCAACTGCCGACCAGAGAGTTCGAAGTCTTTCCAAATCAGGAGCAGGTGGAGTTTCACATAACACCGGAATTCCAGCTGCTACAAAGTCTTGCACAATCTCGGGGTTGGCGTCCCAAGAGACGGCGACAATTACAAAATCTGGCTTACTAAATTGCAGCAGAGCAGTGACTGATTCAAATATTGAGGTTCCATAATCGGCTTGCAACGTGGCGGCTCGTTCTGGATTTCGGACTACAGCGCCTACGAGTTCAAATCTCTCCGGCATAAGCTGACCAAGGCGAATGTAAAACTCGCTTCGCCATCCCCCACCGATAACCGCAAAAGAAGTCACTAAGTCCGTGCCTTAACTAGGTGAGGGTGTTGAAGAAGTAATCCAAGGTGCGCTCCCATGAGAGCGCTGCTGCTGCTGGTTCAAAGACTTCGGGACGGTCGGAGTTAAAAAAGGCGTGCTGAGTTCCCGCATAATCAAGGGCAGTGGCGCTTCCGCCAGCCTCTGTAATTTCACGCAGCGCTTCTTGAATCCCTGCAGCACTGGATGTGCCATCACCCTGCGCACAGTGAATAAGTGCAGACTTTCCGGCGTAATTTGCCCAGGCGGGTGCGTGGCGCTCCCATGAGGCGCCGGGATAGAAGCCGACGGTCGCCAAAATTTTAGGAGAGAGCGTCCCGCTTACGATAGCGAGGGAGCCGCCCATGCAGAAACCAACGACGCCCACATGTTCCGTTGCGGTCTCAGGAAGGGAGAGAAGGTAATTAGCGGCGTTGACTATCTCGATCCCCGCTAGATCCAGCTTTAACTCCATCATCAACTTCATTGCGGTATCCGGCTCGGCGGCGGCCTGGCCGTGATAAAGGTCAGGAGCGAAGGCGACAAACCCAGCAGCGGCAAAGCGGTCTACTACATCTTTAATGTGACCTACTAAGCCCCACCACTCTTGAATAACGATAACGGCTGGACCGCTCTTACCTTCCGGGAGCGCCAAATATCCTTCTCCGCTTACCCCATCATGTGTATAAGTGAGTTGATTTCCCATAAAAATTACCTCTCTTTACTACCTGTGCGACGGCCGACCGTAAGACCAATGCCAAAACCAATAAGAAGAAGCGTAATGATAACGACCGCCGTAACGCCTGGACTGCGATCATCACCACCCATATTTGAAATACGTGGTCGATTATCGGGAGCTTCATCGGCCCATGCCAGAGACGATGATAGAACAATCTGAGCAAGAACGACCGCACTCAATACTCGAATTTTCACAAGAGCCTCCTTGGGACAATATATATAGTCTAACTACTGCCGCATCGTCTTGGGTAAGTAGAGAAGAAGGTCCGCGGAAGTGATGGGCGCCAACTCCTCGGCCGCAGCTCTACCCGCTAGTGCGTGTGCGCTGATTGCTTTAAAGACAACTGTGACAATCTCATTAAAATTCTCAGGTTTCCAAGAGGCAAGCATTGATCCAATGAGGCCAGCGAGAATATCTCCGGTTCCAGCGGTGGCTAACTCTGCTCCCGCCAATTCATCGACGGCGACCAAGCCCTGCGGCGAAGCGACCACGGTGTGGTAACCCTTGAGAACCACAACGCAATTTAACTCCACCGCCATTGCAAGAGCACTCTGCTCGCGTCCAGCATCCCCTTCCCCGATGATAAACCCGAGTTTGCGAGCTTCACCTTCGTGAGGTGTGATCACGACAAAATCAGCGTCAATGCTCTTTGCCAGGCGCAACGCGACAGAATCTAAAACTGCATATTTTGCATGGGGAATAGCGAACCTGCGACCCAATTTTGGTGAACCCGGTCCGATGACCCAAGCATCCGCCTTTATCTCACGGACAGATTTGCGAACCACAACATCGGGGTAGGCCGACAAGATTAGGCCCCGTGTCAGTTGGTCTTGGAAGATAAAGTTGATGTACCCCGCACCACCTCGGCGCGCTCCTCCGACCGTGAGCAGCGCAGCTCCAGAATACGCTGGGCTACCCGCGAGCACGGCAACAGTTCCATGTGAGTACTTATGGGATTGCTTTGGTAACTTCTGTAAGAAGTTCTTTTTCACTTAAATTATTATGCTCTCAAGATCGCCCGAGGGGAAATA
>JANXZW010000061.1 GCA_025355305.1 Actinomycetes bacterium
CGCATCCCAGTTCCGTAGCGATCAGACTTCACTTTGGATCCGTCCGGTTTCTTTACCCACCAACGATCATTCACGGATGCCATCAGAACACAATTCTTTTGATTTGTTTCGATCTAACCCAAGCGACAACTTCCTCGGGGAAAAATTTGACCTGCTTGCCGACTCGATAGAAATTCGGTCCCGTGCCTTTGTAGTTGAATTGATACAAAGTTTTAGGTGGAATGCCGAGATATTGAGCGGTTTCACGCGCCGACCAAAGGCGTTCGGATTTTGGTTCGTTCATAAGGAGTTCAACCAAGCTCTCTTGTTTTGTAAGGTTTCCAAAAACGATGTGCGGGATTTCCGGTCATAGTCTTCTAAGCAACTCTTGATGAACTCCATGCACTCAGAAAGAGACACCGCTTCGGAATGGGCACAAGCGGACGTTACGTAGCCTTTTAGACCCGCCATAATGGAATTAAGGTGATGAAGTCTCTTTACCTGTCGTATGCGCTTTAGAGGGACGAGATCGCTAACGAAAGAGCAACCTCTAACGAATTTCCACTCCTCAGAAATCTGCCATCTTGAACTATTTGAGTCCTCTCCCTCTTTGCGATGTGTGAGCCAAACATTGGTATGAGTTGCCCATAGATCTCCTATGGATTCCAATACTTGCGAAGCCGGAACGAGTCCAACCTCTCTTAGGAATTGTGAATGAATTTCGAATTCAATTCGCCAAACGTCCTCACTTGGAACCCACCTACTCCCCCAAAAGAGTTTCATCCAATCCTTGGACGATGCCTTGATTTCCTCCGTCTTGTTGTAAATTCTGGCGATCACGGTTCCGGTCTTTCGTTTTCCAAATCGATACCCAGTAAATTTGCTATCTTCACCATCCATCCCAAATTGGGTGGCTCTACAAATGAAGCGAGAGCGTTCAACAATCGCCAAATCCCAACCTTGAATATCCATGAATAAGTCAATGCGACTGACTGTCCACTCGACTGCGCTACCTGCCAGACTTAAAATCGTTGTGAACCAAGCAAGTGCTACGTTCACTCCAACTGAATGAATAAATTCTGAATAGATTTGGACTCTGATCCCTGGCAGTTTTTTGCTATTTGTAAATCCGATAAGTCCATGCTCATGTCTTAGGCAAACCGCATATTTTTGCCATGAATGGTTAAGAACTTGAAAAGTCTCCTCGCCAATTTCAAACGGTATTGAATCTTCGTCTGTATCTCTTGCACTTTGACTCTGAAGTTTTAACTGATTAAAGAGCTCTTCCGAAATATTTGGACGAGAAGAAAGGTAGAGGGAATCCACGCCAGAGGCGAGTTCCACCATGTATCTCTTATTGAGTCCCATAATCCTAGACTACAGGATGAGTACTCTCTAGTCCGAGATTGCGGGATTAACCCTTCGGCGTGTTGTTTTTCTTAGCTAAGGCTTCTAGATAAATGTTCATGTCGATAGTTATGCCCGGAACTTCGAACTCGTCTGGGTGTCTGCCTGTTGCAGTTCGGAAGAGTTGAATTCTGCGATAGATAGCGGAGCGACTCATGCCTAATCCACCTTCGGAGAGAGGCTTTAAGAGACCATCAAACCCTCCCATAAGGTTCCAGACGATCCAGAAACCATAAATATCGAAGGTAGCCTCTCGCGCTATCGGGGTGGCTACTGGCTTGGTAAGCGGTTCCAATGCTTTGGCATATTTAGCCCAAGCTGCAGTAAAGGCTTCCTTTGCCCGACCATTTCCATCAGGAGACGGCATTCGACTAGACCTAAAATCTGCCACTTCTCCCCCTTTAACGTTAGTGCCAGAATACAGGACTAGAGAGACATTTAATGGGATATGTATTTATAGGGTGCTGTGTTACAGGGAACGCACCGATCTGACACACTTGAATAGTAAATCTGGTTCAACTCGCAAGAATTAGACAAGGCTACAAAATTGGATGAGGAGGTGCTTAATTGAACTTGCTCATTGACAAACACGGCTTAACCCTTCACCTGAGCCTTTGGTTTCTCATCGTGCTTTGCTTCATTTTAGTTTTCTATTTCTCAGAGTTATTTCGAAACAATAGGTTGCGGGTTGAAAAAGTAGACTTTAATTTGCCAGGTATGGGAACTATTACGGTTTCACAAAACAAAGACACTGTCCAACTTGCCCACAAGGCATGGGCAGAACTAGCCACGCGAAAAGCTTTTCTTCCGTTTGACGAAACGAATGATGTCATCGTTGAAGTTTATGACTCTTGGTACCAACTTTTTAGAGCGCTAAGAGAAATAGTTAAGGAAGTTCCGACCTCCATGTCCTTTCATCAACAATCAGATGAATCCCGATTGATTCAAGCAATAGTTGGGGCTCTAAACTTCGGCTTAAGGCCTCATCTGACTAAATGGCAAGCGAAGTTTCGACGATGGTACTCACAGGCGATTTTGCTCGAGGAAAATCTGAATAAATCACCACAAGAAATACAACGGGAATTTCCGTACTATCTAGAACTAATCTCCGATCTCAGGGAGTCAAGTAAAGAATTGTCTGTCTACACTCAGTCGATGCAGACTATCGCTCTCTCGCACCGTAAGAAACGCTGGAGGAATAAAAATGAAAAACCCTCAACCTGAACTGGAGAACAATCGTGACCATGACAAATCGTGATTTTCAGGCTTGGATAAACTCCAGGGAATCGCAAATCCTGAAGGAGTACAAATCTGCCAATCAATTTGACGTTAGACACAAGTGTTTTATTTCTTACCATCATGCAGATCAAGCTGAGGCAGAAAAATTCGTAGCCGACTTCGAAACAGTGTTTATTCCGCGGGTATTGGGAGTCTCTGATACGGATGACTTCATCAACAGTCCGAATTCCGATTATGTTATGGACAAAATTCGCGAAGATTACCTCACTGATTCCACGGTCACAATTGTCCTAATTGGCAAATGCACTTGGTCAAGAAAGTATGTTGATTGGGAAATAAATTCGACGTTGCGAAATAATAAAAATGATAAATTAAGTGGTTTATTAGCCATTAATCTGCCATCTACGTCCAACCTAACTGGTGTCAAGCTTCCGACGCGACTTGCAGATAATGTGTTCAAACCTGATTCTTATGCGAAGTGGTATTCCTATCCTCAGTCGACCCTTGAGCTCAGTAACATAATTGAAAAGGCATTCAATGCTCACAATAACAAAGCAAAAATAGATCTCATAAATAACACGCGAACCAAAAAACTGGCAAACGAATCTTGCTCTTAGACTTCTACCGCTCATGTGACCCCAGTGCGCCCCAAATCAGTTAATTCCGAGTCATTTGCGCGTAATTAACTTCTTGATCTCTTTATTACGACATCTAAGCCGTAACGCAGCAATCCGTCATTAAAGTGACCCGCACCTCTCTGGAGCGGGTCACTTTTTTTATTTGGAGTTGCCCTTATGTCGACTTCAGCGTTTTTACCAGCGAGAGGGAACCGTGGAGTCACGCCGATACTTGGAAAACTCGAGCGTAAAAGTTAATTGCGCTTAAAGAAGCGCCAATAGATCCCGAGGTAGACCAGAACGATTCCTATATTCACGACAAGACGTGGCACGGTGTGATGACGCAAGAAGAGAAGATCCGCCAGCACGATTGTTATGACCATGGCGGCGGGAAAAACGATGTTAGGAGAGATCCTTTTCATAGTTAAGGTCTAGCACTCCGTTCACGCGAGGACATTCACTGATTGCACCAATTCAATACGCGGGTTGAGTAAAATGTCAGCCAAGGCGAGGCTTGTCCAACCGGTACATCAACGTCAAACCAAGTTTCGCCCGGGTGTCTTCGTCCTTGCTCCCACCGACCATCGCTTCGTCCAGCACTTTGAACAAGCGAAACGGCATCTGCTAGCCGTGGATCTGGGGCTTCATTATCTAAGAGAGAAGCGCACCTAAAATAA
>JANXZW010000047.1 GCA_025355305.1 Actinomycetes bacterium
ATGACCAATCCCAACGCACACTGCCTGGAGCTGGTTCTCTTTCTTTTAGGCGGGTTTATCTATTACTACCCTGTGATGGAGGGGAACCCTCACCCTTTCTTCGTTCCTTACTCCCTTCGCGTCATATCGCTCTTTGCCATGATGCTGCCGGAAACCATGGTCGGATTCTTTTTGTATTCCGGTAATCGTCTGCTCCATTCGCTTCCGAAGCAGACCACAATGCGGATGGGGCTCGCCGACCAACATCAGGGTGGGGCGATCATGTGGGCTATGGGCATGCTTATAGATACGATGTGGATCGTTCTCGCAGCCAAAGATTGGTTTGCGAATGAGAAACTATTAGCGGAAGAAGAAGATGAGCAACCAAGAGTCTCCTAGCTCCGAGCCAACTCTGCCCGAGCCAAAGCGGCGCTGGGTCCTCTGGGGGCTACCTCTCTGCGGGTTGATGGGGGTTTTAGAGTTCAATCGGGCCCTGGGAGGGAACCATCTGAGTTGGGTTTACGTCATTGAGTGGCCATTTTTTGGCGTATTCATCTACTACATGTATTGGAAACTCTCGCAGCCACAACCTATCTACGACGATTCCGAGGATCCACCGCGAGAGATTGAGTAGTCGCAAGTTCGGTAAACTCAAAGCCTTATGTTGCCGCTTCTTTCGTTAGGTACTGAACTCTTTTTTTGGTTTATCACCGCCGCTCTCCTTATCACCACTGTCTATTTCTGGCACAAATTCACCAGCAAACATTGGAAGAACATCACCGCCCGCTTCTCTTTGATCATTGCAATTCAATGCTTTGCGCTCGCCGCCATGGGCATCACGATCAATCGCTCTGGAAATTTCTATGAGTCGTGGTCAGATCTCTTCGGCGCCCAAGGTCAATATTCAAAGATCGCTCTTAGTCCAACTAATCTGACTCAGATCAGTCTGCGAGATCTTCTTTCGGCTACGCGAACCCGAGGTGGAAGTTTGATATTTCGCAAAGTAATCAGAGGTGAAAATTCTGGAATCTCAAATGTGGTTTACGTGGTGGCCTCTCCAAAACTAGCCACCGAGCTTCTGGCACCGGCACATGCCCTCGGGAGTAACTACCAGGTCGTCGAGCTCTTCCCTGGGACTCCGGGGGTTCCACAGACTTGGATCGGTACTCTCGGTGGAATCACGACCATGGAGGATTTGGAGATCGCGGGAGAGTTACCACCCACTCTCGCGGTAATTCCCGCAATTAATGTGCAACCCGGCCAAGATACCGAGTGCATGAACTTTGTGGGGGGAGCGCAGGTAGAAACCTGGCTTACCCACGATATGAAGGTTTTCATGCAGACCTTTATGGGGATAGATGATCGTCGTTGGTCTACCTTCGGATATTCGACCGGGGGTTGGTGCGCAGCTGAAGTCGCGGTCCTGCACCAAGATCAATATGCCCAAGGAGTATCTCTCGCTGGATACTTTGAACCAAACTTTTCATTGGGCTTATCCAAACGTGAGAAGAATTACCTATCAAGTAAGTATGACCTTATTTATTATTTGAAGCATCACCAGCGCAACACTCAGATAATGGTGATCGCTTCTGTGAAAGATAAATTTTCCAACAACTCCGCGCAGAAATTTATGAAATTGGCCAACCCCTTGATTCCTATTAAATATATTCCGATTCCTACAGGTGGTCATAATATAAGAGTGTGGAAACCCTTTATCGCCCCAGGTTTTTTGTGGATTAGCGCGGCAAGTATTGTTGCGACTTCAAATGTAAATCCTCAGCCCTCACCTAGCGCGAGCGGAAGCCTGAAATAAATTTCTCCGCGCGAAGTGCAGCCCAACCAACTCGCGGTAGATCTGAAGCCCGTGGATAAAGGACGTAGCGAGTCTCCCAGCCTGGTTGGAATTTCGCATTAAAGCGGTAGAGAGATTCCACTTGGAAGAAGTTTGAAGAGAAGCGGATTAAGTTGCGCGTTCCGCGAGTGATAGGACCAGCACTGATCTTGTCCGCTCTCTCAAAGAGAGAGCGGAACGCCGCGAAGTTAAGAGATACATAATCTAGATTGTTGCTTCGCGCCCACTCCACGGTTTCGACAATCATTAATTCATTGACACCGGGATCTGTCCCTCGCTCACGCTGCATCCGGTCGAGCGATAAACCATTGGTCGTCCATGGAACATAATAAAGCAGTCCTTTTATCTCACCCTCGAGCCAGGCGATAGCGATGTAGGTATCTGGATCGTGGTCCTCACCGAAGCGATCCATTGACATTGAGAAGCCACGCTCGGCGACGCCGTAACGCCACTCGTGGGCAAGTTTACGAAGTTCCACTCGAGTGGCTGC
>JANXZW010000014.1 GCA_025355305.1 Actinomycetes bacterium
ATTTTGGCAGAGTCTGTACAGGATAGGTGGGAGACGGAGAAGCGTTGGCGTCAGCTGATGTGGAGTCACCCTTGGGATACCACCCTGACTGTGCTGGAATTCTAACTGACGGCGTAACGAGCCGCAGGACCGTGTCAGGCGGGCAGTTTGACTGGGGCGGTCGCCTCCCAAAACGTAACGGAGGCGCCCAAAGGTTCCCTCAGCGCGGTTAGAAATCGCGCGTCGAGTGTAAAGGCACAAGGGAGCTTGACTGCGAGTCAAACACGACGAGCAGGGACGAAAGTCGGGCTTAGTGATCCGGTGGTTCCTCGTGGGAGGGCCATCGCTCAACGGATAAAAGCTACCTCGGGGATAACAGGCTGATCTCCCCCAAGAGTCCACATCGACGGGGAGGTTTGGCACCTCGATGTCGGCTCGTCGCATCCTGGGGCTGAAGTAGGTCCCAAGGGTTGGGCTGTTCGCCCATTAAAGCGGCACGCGAGCTGGGTTCAGAACGTCGTGAGACAGTTCGGTCCCTATCTTCTGTGCGCGAAAGAAACTTGAGAAGGGCTGTCCCTAGTACGAGAGGACCGGGACGGACGAACCTCTTGTGTGTCGGTTGTTCCGCCAGGAGCACGGCCGATTTGCAACGTTCGGAAGGGATAACCGCTGAAAGCATCTAAGCGGGAAGCTCGCTTCAAGATAAGGTTTCTCACCGATTTATCGGGTAAGGCCCCCAAGAGACCATTGGGTTGATAGGCCGGAAGTGGAAGTGGAGCAATTCATGGAGCTGACCGGTACTAATAGGCCGAGGATTTAACTACATTAATTATTAATCGCGTTCACTGTGTGGTTCCCGAGTTACGGTCGGGAACTAAAAACTACATAAAGTAGACTACGTAAAGTAGACCTAGTAGTGCATGGAAGCATGTGCCTAGGATGTTCTGCCAACTCGAAAGAGTTTCGGCGGCCATAGCGAGAGGGAAACGCCCGGTCCCATTCCGAACCCGGAAGCTAAGCCTCTCAGCGTCGATGGTACTGCAAGGGGGACCTTGTGGGAGAGTAGATCGCCGCCGGACATCATTTATAGAGAGCGCCACTGCGTTGACAACGGTCAATGCGCTGGCGCTCTTTTTTTCTATTCACACCATTTGTTTTTGCACATCGTGGGTTGAGGCGGTGCTGCTCGTATCTGCTTAGGGTTAATGTCTTAGCCACATGATAATTGAGGATGGCTGAGGTGGTTAGTGAGGAAAGAATTGGTTGACATTAAAGAGGGTGGTGTGCTGCGCGCTCCAAGGAATGAAGTGTTGCTAGCTGGTCGTGTGAGTAGTGCACCCGTTGAGAGGGAGCTCCCGAGCGGAGATCATGTTCTGGAATTTCGTATAGTGATTGATCGAGCACATTCCCGAAGTGAAAAGCGTGAGGTCGACACTTTAGATATTGCGGTCTGGAGTGCGAAGGTTCGCCGTTCTGCGCAACGCCTGGCCGTCGATGATTGGGTTGAGATCATAGGGTCAGTGCGACGTCGGTTCTGGAAGTCACCTTCGGGAGTTGCGAGTCGTTGGCAGGTGGAAGCGAGCCAATTGCACAAGTTATAGATACGGTTACCCCATGGAGCAGCAGAGAACACCCGGGAATCTAGAAAGCCACCTTGATGAGCTTCGCGAGGCAATCGCCCAAGTGCAGGTTCTCGACCTTTCAGATCACAGCCACGCATACGAAGAGATTCATATTAAGTTAGAAGAGGCTCTGCGATCGATCGACGGTAAATAGCGATCCGTGAAAACTCGTCTTGATGCGGAACTTGTTCGCAGAGGTTTAGCTCGTTCGCGTGACCATGCCGCTGATCTCATCGAGTTGCGCACTGTTCTGGTAAGTGGCATACCCGCAAGCAAGCCTGCTTCACAAGTAGATGCCGAAACTTCTATTGTCATTCAAGGTGACCGCAATGATTTTGTTTCGCGCGGCGGACATAAATTGGCCGGAGCTCTCGATCACTTCAATGAGATCACGGTTGCGGGAAAACGAGCCCTTGATGCTGGAGCCTCTACCGGTGGTTTCACAGATGTACTCTTGAAACGCGGAGTAAGAGATGTTGTCGCAGTGGATGTTGGATATGGCCAGATGGCGTGGGAGTTACGCCAGGATTCCAGAGTCATAGTTCTCGACCGAACTAATGTTCGTCACCTCACTTTAGATCAAGTTGGCGAAGCAGCTGAGATAGTTGTTGCTGATCTCTCATTCATCTCTCTCACCTTAGTACTACCGGCTCTGGTGAGCGTTTCCACGCCTAGCGCGGACTTCCTGGTGATGGTCAAGCCACAATTTGAAGTCGGAAGGGAACGCCTTGGCGCTGGTGGCGTGGTTCGTGATCCTGAACTTCGCCAGGCAGCCGTCCAGGAAGTCGCAGACTGTGCGTACGATATGGGTCTTGGATGTCTGGGAGTGGTAGCCAGTTCACTTCCTGGCCCTGCTGGCAACGTTGAATATTTTCTCTGGCTCAAGCGTGGAAGTGCGGAGCTCTCGGCCACCGCATTGGCCTCGGCTATATCTGATGGTCCACAGTAGTTCCGTCGTGAAGGTAGGGGAGGTTGGTATGCGCACAGCACTACTTGTCATTCACCCTACTCGGCCCGAGGCGGTGGAATTCGCTCAAGAGTTGATCGTTGAATTAAAGAAACTAGGTTTCTCCGCGATCACGAACTATCCGGGAGGACTAGCGGGATCGAGTGGAATGGGCTCTGGAGAGAGCTTTGAGATTGCCATTGTGCTCGGGGGTGATGGAACCATTTTGCGCGCAGCAGAGTTGGTTCTAGGCAGCGATATTCCTATTCTTGGAATCAATCTCGGGAATGTCGGCTTCCTCGCTGAAATCAATCGACCTACGGCTGGCGAACTTGCAGTGGCCATCGCTGCGAAAAATTATCGAGGTGAGCCTCGTCTCTTGCTTAGTCACCAAGTGATTCGGGGTGGCGCGTTGATTGCAACCGGCTGGGCCCTTAACGAATTCACAATTGAACGTAGTCACTCCCAGTTGGTCGAACTCTTCGTTCAGATTGATGAGCGTCCGCTCTCACGTTGGGCTTGTGATGGCGTTATATGCGCCACCCCCACTGGCTCAACCGCCTATGCCTTCTCTGCAGGAGGCCCAGTCCTTTGGCCTGAAGTTGAAGCGATCGTAGTTCTTCCTTTGGCCGCACACGCTCTCTACTCGCGGCCTATGGTGATATCACCCCAATCATCGATCGTGATCGATATCGAATCTCGTGAGGCGATGCTTTCCGCCGATGGGATGCGCAAGACTCCCTTGCTGGCCGGGGATCGCTTGATTATTCGCAAATCAGAGTTGCGGGTTGAGATTCTTCATATTGAATCAGCCGTTTTTACAGATCGTCTAGTAGCGAAATTCAAATTACCCATTGAAGGTTGGCGCGGTGAGTGAGAATTTTCGCGGATTAGAAGAGATCAGCATTCGTAATCTGGGTGTGATCGAATCTGCAGAGATTGAATTTAAGCCGGGACTTAATGTTCTCACCGGAGAAACCGGTGCCGGCAAAACCATGGTCTTAACGGCTCTCTCACTCATTCTCGGCGGAAAATCTGAGGCAGAGAAGGTCCGGACCGGCGCTGAGAGGATGGTCGCTTCTGGCCGTTTTGCTCTACCGGAATATCTCCTTAAACCTCTGGCTGAGCTAGGTGCGGAGGTAGAGGGCGGCTCACTTTTGATCTCGCGAACGGTCACAAACGATGGAAAATCGCGGCTCAATCTTGGAGGCGCCCAGGTAACTGCAAGCAAGGTGAGCGAATTTGCAGGCGAACTCGTTGAAGTTCATGCCCAATCGAGTACCAATCGGTTGACTAAGCCCGCCTTCGTGAGGGTGACACTTGATTCCTTTGGCGGCAATGAAGATCTCCTGCAGGAAGTGGCTATGCGCTATCACCTGTACTCCGAAATGCTTGAGCGCATCACTCAACTCAAAGGCGATCAACTTAACCGGGATAACGAAATTACCGAACTTGCAGAGTTCATGAAGGCCTTCACGGCCGTTCTGCCAAAACTGGGAGAGTTGAGTGAGATTGAATTAGAACTGACCCGCCTTAACAGCGTTGATGTGCTACAGCAAGCCGCCAGTGCAGCCCTAAATTTCCTGGATACCGAAGATTTCTCACTGACGACAGCTCTAGTCAATGCCAAGCGCTCTTTGGAGCACGTAACCCAAAAGGATGCCTCTCTTGACTCAATAACAGATCAATTGGGCGACTCGCTCTATCAATTTCAGGAGGTAATCGGATCTCTTCACCGCTATCTGGTTTCCCTTGATGGCGATCCTTCGCGACTCGAATACCTACAAGAGCGCAAGAGTTTGATCAATTCTTTGATTAAGAAGTTTGGAGTTGGAAGTGATCGTGATCTCGCCTTTCAAGAGTTGATCTCTCGGGCAGCGGAGAGCAGCGCTCGAATTGCGGATCTTGAAGGTGGCAGCGCTCGAATTGCGGATCTCCAGGCTGAACTAGAGGATATTTTCTTACTTCTACAAGAGGCTTCTGCGAATTTGAGCGGGGCAAGGAGCAGAAGCGCAATCGCCTTACAGGAGAAGATCACTCATGAACTCCGCTCCCTTGCGATGGCGCATTCTGCTGTGATCGTTGAGGTGGTCCCACGCTCTGGAAGTAATAAATCTGACTTCACCGCTCATGGTCTAGATGAAGTCGCACTTCTCTTCACAAGCCACGAAGGTGCCACTCCAGGTCCCATCAACAAGGTGGCCAGTGGTGGAGAGTTATCTCGTGTGATGTTGGCCGTTGAAGTCGTGTTGGCGGCTATTAACCCAGTCTCTACCTACATCTTCGATGAGGTGGATGCCGGAGTCGGTGGTAAGGCCGCCATAGAGGTCGGTAGACGGTTGAAATTGCTGGCGCGCGAAGCTCAAGTTATAGTCGTTACGCACCTCGCTCAAGTTGCGGTGTGGGCCGACAATCATTTAGTTGTTCGAAAGAGCGAGGGAGGACTTGTAAGCATTTCAGATGTTCTCTCCCTCAATGCGCATGAGCGGAGTATTGAAATAGCAAGAATGCTCTCTGGTCAAGAAGATTCAAATACGGCACGTGAACACGCCAAGGAGTTGCTGGAGATGGTCAGGCAAAGCGTGATAAATTAGCACTCCATGAGCAGTAATCATGTGACTAAACATTTATTCGTAACCGGCGGCGTCGCCTCAAGTCTTGGAAAAGGGCTAACAGCCTCGAGCCTCGGTCGGCTCCTCTCCTCTCGTGGCTTGCGGGTCACAATGCAGAAGTTAGACCCTTATCTCAATGTAGATCCAGGCACCATGAACCCCTTTCAGCATGGTGAAGTGTTTGTGACTGATGATGGTTCTGAAACAGACCTCGATGTAGGCCACTATGAAAGATTTCTTGATCGCAACTTGGCAGGCTTCGCAAATGTTACGACTGGTCAGGTTTATTCGAGCGTAATCGCCCGGGAACGACGGGGCGATTACCTGGGGGATACCGTCCAAGTCATTCCCCATATCACCAATGAGATCAAGGAACGTATTCGAGCGATGGCTGGCCCCGAAGTAGACATCGTCATTACCGAAGTTGGTGGCACTGTTGGGGATATTGAGTCCTTGCCTTTTTTGGAGGCGGCTAGACAGATCCGACAGGATGTGGGTCGCGAAAACGTTTTCTATCTGCATGTCTCACTCGTTCCCTACATTGGTCCGTCGGGTGAGCTAAAGACAAAGCCGACGCAACACAGCGTTGCGGCGCTGCGCTCCATCGGCATTGCACCAGATGCAATTGTGATTCGTTCAGATCGAGAAATCCCGGAATCCGTCAAAAAGAAGATTTCGGCCATGTGTGATGTGGACCTAGAAGCGGTTGTCGCTGCTGTGGATGCTCCCAGCATCTACGACATCCCGAAGGTTTTATACTCCGAAGGACTGGACGGTTATGTTGTCCGCCGCCTCGGGTTACAAGGAACGGATGTTGTGTGGGGCGAGTGGGAAGATCTTTTGCAGCGTGTTCATCATCCTGCTCACGAAGTCACTGTCGCTCTCGTTGGAAAGTATGTCGATCTGCCTGATGCCTACCTTTCAGTCACCGAAGCCTTGCGTTCAGGGGGGTTTGCAAATAATTCTCGAGTTAACATTAAATGGGTTGCCAGCGATGAGTGCGAAGATGATGCAGGCGCGGCTGCAAATTTGGCAAACGTTGACGCGGTCTGTATTCCTGGCGGGTTTGGAGTGCGCGGAATCAATGGAAAGGTTGGAGCGCTCAAATATGCTCGCGAGCATAAGATTCCAACTTTGGGACTTTGTCTCGGATTGCAATGCATGGTTATCGAGGCGGCTCGGAATTTAGCTGGACTTCCACTCGCGAACTCCGCAGAGTTTGATGAGAATTCTCCTGACCCTGTCATCTCAACAATGGCTAGCCAAGAAAGTATTGTGGCTGGAGACGGGGATATGGGTGGGACTATGCGCCTTGGACTATACCCAGCAGATCTCAGCGCGGACTCACTGGTTGCCGAACTCTACGGCGCTTCGCGAATCAATGAACGCCATCGCCATCGCTATGAGGTTAACAATTCATATCGAGAGGTAATCTCTGGAACTGGCCTCAAATTTTCAGGTCAATCTCCTGATGGACAATTGGTGGAGTTCGTCGAATTGGATAGAGCAGAGCACCCTTATTACGTCGGTACCCAAGCGCACCCCGAATTTCTCTCGCGTCCCACCCGAGCCCACCCGCTATTTGCAGGACTTATTGCCGCTGCAATTAAGGGAAATGTCGCTCGCTAACTCGCAGTTGCGCGAGTATCTCAATCATTTGATCGTTGAACGCGGACTGAGCAAGAACACAATTACGAGTTACGAACGCGATCTGAAGAGATTTCTGCTTGATTCTCCGGCGGTTGATCTCTCGGGGGTCACCCCATCAGATGTGGAGACTTTCATAGCGATGTCGCGGGCACGTGGGCTTGCTGAAAGTTCGGTGGCCCGAGCCGTTGTTGCAATTAGAAATGCTGTGGAATTTACCTGCAAAGAGCGAAAGACTCTCAACCAGATCAAAGATGTGAGACCCCCACGGCTAAAACTCCGTCTTCCAAAAGCGCTATCAATCGCCGAAGTTACAGACCTGATCTCGGCGACGCATTCACCCGGAAATCCTCACGCGCTACGCGAAACAGCAATTGTTGAACTTCTCTATGGAACGGGAGCGCGAATCTCCGAAATAGTTGCACTCAATGTCGGGGATGTCATGAAGATTGATGGTGGAGAGGTTCTCTCGCTTCGACTTTTGGGCAAGGGCGGCAAAATTCGGATAGTTCCAATGGGAAGTTTCGCACGAAAGGCTCTAGATCAATACTTGGTGCGCTCTCGCCCAGCGCTCGTCGCGAAGGATCGGGAAGCGCTCTTTCTCAATGATCGAGGAGGGCGACTTTCACGGCAGAGCATGTGGAAGAACGTCTCAGAAGCTGCCAAACGAGCAAATTTAAGCACTGAGGTCTCACCACATTCATTGCGCCACTCATACGCTACTCATCTTCTAGACGGGGGAGCTGATGTCAGAGTTGTGCAGGAGCTGCTTGGGCATGCCTCTGTGACCACGACTCAGATCTATACCTTGGTGACAATAGATAAATTGCGGGAAAGTTACGCACTTGCTCACCCGCGAGCGAAGAATCGTTGATTAACGGCCGCGTAGCCGTCGGGCGATAATTGATTGATCACCCTTTGATTCCAAATCGGCAATGATGATCGCCAAAGACTCGCGGACAATACGACCTCGGTCAACAGCGAGTCCAAGATCTCCGCGAAGCGCCAACCGAGCTTGCTCTAAATCGTAAAGCTCCTCGGGGGAGAGGTAGACGGTGATCTTCTCATCGTGGCGTTCTCGCCCACTTGGCGAGCGATCAAAAGTGTTAACGCGCCGACGCGGGGTGGTCCGCACCGTCTTCTTACTCTGTTGCATGGGAATCGAGGCCTGTGGTTGATCTTCAGCAGGAGTCGGAGTCACCGATGGAACTGCGCTCAGAGTCGAGGTCTGGCGAAAAAGTTCATCTGCACCCGGAAGGCTTACACGTCTGCTCACTTTGCGCCACCACGAGCTATGAGTTCGCGGGCAAGGCGACGATAGGACTGTGCCCCAAGGGAGGCACTTGAATAGGTTGTGATTGGTTCACCCTTTACCGTTGATTCAGAGAATCTGACCGTTCGCGAGATGATGGTGTCGAGTAACTCATCGGGGAACTCTCTCTCGATTAACTCAAGCACATCACGAGAATGGCCAGTCTTGCGATCAAACATTGTCGCGAGAATTCCATCGATGACGAGATTTGGATTGGTGTTCTCACGGATCTTTTCGATGGTCTTTTTAACAAGCGAGAGGCCGAGTACAGCGAAATATTCACACTCCATCGGAATTAATACTCCCTGGGAGGCGGTGAGGGCATTGATCGTCAGAGTTCCAAGGGAAGGGGAGCAGTCGATAAGAATGTCATCGTAGAGATCAAGAACCGGAGCCAGGATCTTGCGAAGTTTGTGCTCTTTGGCAATTTCGGTGACAAAGGCGGCCTCTGCTGCTGCTAGATCCTCGTGGCCGCGCACGAAATCAAGGCCAGGGACGTTCGATTTCAAAATGAAATTTTGGATGCCAGATTGCGGGTCATTGAGCAGATACCAGATCGAACCATATTGCTCTTTCAATTGGGCCGGCTTAATTCCTAGGCCAGTTGTCATCGAAGCCTGAGAATCGAAATCAATAAGAAGAACTCGGCGGCCTTGTTCGGCCAAGGCTGCTCCTAAATTGATGGTGGTCGTTGTCTTCCCAACTCCGCCCTTCTGATTGACCACGGAGATAACACGGGCTGCTCCCACCTCAGGGGTACTCAGTACGATAGGAAATTCCCTGCCGGCACGGCCAAGAACCGAGGAGGTGGTGGAGAGCTCCTCATCCCGATTTGTCGATTTATCTGCCAGTCGAGAAACCTTTGAAGTGCTATTCGCCATAGCGCGGACTTTACGGCGGTGCGCTCAGCAAGGCAAGCGCTAAATGAGTACCTTTCTCCCCATGAGTGATCTAATAGTTGAGGGGAGTGAATCGGCATTCTCAGTGCACCTCAGCAACTTTGATGGCCCCTTTGACCTACTCTTACAACTTATTTCACGGCACAAGCTGGATATCACTGAAGTTGCACTCGGAGTTGTAACCGATGATTTCATCGCCTACATACGTTCCCTAGAGGGCTCTGAGACGGGCTGGGATCTTGATCAGACCACAGAGTTTCTCGTCGTTGCTGCGACCTTATTAGACCTTAAAGCGGCAAGACTTCTTCCCAGTGGTGAGATTGAGGATGAGGGCGATTTAGCTCTGCTTGAGGCTCGCGACCTGCTATTTGCCCGACTCTTGCAGTACCGCGCCTTTAAGGAGATCGCTGCCATCTTCCAGGGACGGATCGAAATTGCAGATCGCAGTTTTGCCCGTCTGGTAGCCATGGAGAGCCACTTTGCACAACTCCTGCCGGAGGTATTGATTGGAGTAGGCGCCAACCGTTTCGCCGCGATCGCGGAGCGAGCCCTGGCGACCAAGACGGTGCCAGTGCTCTCTATCAGTCATATTTATCTCCCCTTAGTGAGCGTTGCCGAGGAGGCTGCTCGCCTCGTCGATCTACTGCGGAGAAGTGGTCGTGCCAGTTTTCGCACACTCATTGGGGATGCCGACTCCACCCTCGTTGTCGTGGCCCGGTTTTTAGCCCTTTTAGAGCTTTATCGAGAGGGAGCCCTGCGTTTTGAACAAGTTGTAGCCCTGGGAGAACTTCAGATTACTTGGATTGCTGGAGAAGCTGCGGTGATTGAAGTAAGCGATGAGTTCGATCGCCCTGTGACGCCCATTAATAATGAGACAAAAGAGGAATAAATGTCTGAATCTGAACTGAACAGGTCGCTTGAAGCGATACTTATGGTGGTTGATGAACCCATCAATGAGTTGATTCTCGCTCAAATCACCGAAGTTCCGACTGAGGTCGTCAGCGCGGCCTTGCGAGATTTAGCTCTCAGCTATGAAGGGCAGGGAAGAGGATTCCAGCTTCGAGAGATCGCCGGAGGATGGCGCTTCTATAGCCACCCTGATCAAGCGCCTCTGGTAGAGAAGTTTGTGCTCGATGGCCAGCAGAACCGCTTGACACAGGCTGCTTTGGAGACGCTAGCGGTCATCGCCTACCGCCAACCAGTGTCGCGGGCGAGAATTTCGGCGATTCGCGGGGTAAACGTTGAAGCGGTTATGAAGACCTTACTCACCCGTGGCCTAGTGGAAGAGCGGGGAGTTGAACCTGAAACTGGGGCAATTCTCTATGGAACAACCAACTTCTTTCTGGAGAAGATCGGGGTTCGCAGCATAGAAGATCTCCCCGCTCTCGCCCCCTTTCTTCCAGATCTAGATGGCCTCGATGAGGTCTTGGCTACGCTCACGGATTAACGAGATTTCCTATCTCTCGACATACTCTTTAGACTCTCTCTGGGAAGTTTCCACGCCCAAATTGGTCGTGATGAGAGGGAGTTATGGCTTTAGCACGTCTTCAGAAGGTTCTAGCTGATGCTGGAGTAGCTAGTCGCAGAGCGAGTGAACAATTGATTCTTGATGGGCGAGTGAGCGTTGACGGGGTCCAAATTTTAGAACTGGGAAGCAAAGTAGATCCAGAAATCTCTAAAGTTGAGGTTGATGGTGAGTCTATTTCAACCAAAAAAACTAATGTTTACCTTGCGTTTCATAAACCAGTCGGTGTTTTATCGACGATGACTGACCCAGACGGACGGCCTTCCTTGGGGGATTACTTTAAGGATCGTAATGGGAGGCTTTTCCATGTTGGTCGCTTAGACCGAGAGAGTGAAGGACTTATTCTTCTCACCAATGATGGGGATTTATCGCATCGGGCGACCCACCCTTCATATGGAATGGTGAAGAGGTATTTGGTAGAGATTGAGGGAGTGCTTAGCAAGGAGCAATTGGCGGCAATCTCCTTGGGTGTTCAGCTGATAGATGGACTGGCTCGTGCGCTGCAGATCAAGACATTGCGTGAGATTAATCCCAAACATTCTTGGGTCGAAATTTCGATCCACGAAGGGCGCTATCACATCGTGCGGAGAATCTTTGAGCATTACGAATTGCCGGTGTTGCGACTCATTCGAACTGAGTTTGGACCTATCTCTCTGGCCGAGACTGGAGTGGGGCGCTACCGGAAATTAAATGCAATAGAACTGACTAATCTTTTTACTGTTTTAAAGTTAAATTAATAAATGTAAATCGTGTATGTCGTTTTATCAATAATCTTTCTTTATTAAGCCTAAATAAAAACGTTAAATCGACATTTATGAGCGTAGAGTTACCATGAATGTCGATAAACAAGTATTTGCCGCTAACTTTTAATTTGCATTTTAAAATAGTAGACATTTAAAAAAAGTTATAAATCTACTAACATAAAAAAATATAAAAACATTTGTGTACTGCACTCTCTTTTCACTGCGAGGGATGGATTTCCAACTGTAAAGTACTCCCATGAAAGTTCGGGCAATTCGAGGCGCTACCCAATTAGCCTTAGATGATCAGGTGGAGATGTCCGTTGCTGTGACTGCACTTCTCTCGGAGATCTTCGTGAAGAACTCTCTCCATAAAGATGATCTCATCTCAATCTTCTTCACTTCGACAGAGGATCTTCTCTCAGATTTCCCCGCTGCCGCCGCCCGAAAACTCGATTTGGGAGATATCCCGCTCATGTGCGCACGGGAGATCCCTGTCATCGGATCGCTTCCCCGGGTGGTTCGAGTGATGGTGCACGCTTACTCACAGCTCTCCCATTCGGAGATTCGACATATCTATATGGGTGGCGCAGAGGCACTGCGCAGGGATATCGCCCAATAATGGGGAGCATTAACCAGATTCGAGTCATTCGAGTCATTGGAGCAGGATTAATAGGCACCTCCATAGCACTCGGTCTAAAGAACGCTGGTTATCAGGTCACAATTGAGGATGAAGACCTCGCTTCTGAGGTGATTGCACAATCATTAATTGGGCAGGTAGGTCCAATTGTCGATCCCGAACTCATTGTTGTCGCAACCCCCATTTCAACCATCATAGAGCTCGTTTTAGATCTTGCAAACCGCTTTCCTTCAGCGACAGTTATAGATATTGGCGGATTAAAGTCTGAAGTTGTAGCGGAGATAGAGAAATTTCCAGAGATAGCCGGGCGCTTCTGCGCCACTCATCCCATGGCGGGACGAGAGATTTCAGGACCGCTGGCGGCACGTGGAGATCTATTTGAAGGTCGAATTTGGATTCGAACGCCAACAAATCGCTCCTCCGCTAAAACCATCTCGCAGGCGAGCGAGATAATTTCCGCTTTGGGCGGGAAAGAAATTGAATTGAGCGCAGCTGAACACGATCAAGCGATTGCCGGAATCTCTCATTTGCCACAGGTTGTCAGCTCGCTTCTCTCGGCAACCCTCATTGACATCTCCGATCGTGATATCGCCTTAGCGGGACAGGGGCTCAAAGATGTCTCACGACTTGCTGCATCTAACCCCCAACTTTGGGGAGAGTTACTCCACGGCAATAGCGCTGCGGTACTGCTCTTTCTTAAAATCTTTGCAAATCATTTAGACGATTTATCGACATCTTTACAAAACGATGATCTTCGCAAGACAGAGGAGATCCTGCAACTTGGGCGAGAGAACCATGAGCGAATACCCGGGAAGCATGGGGGTAAGCGCCGTGGCTACTGGTTCCTGCCAATCGTCATCGAAGATAAGCCAGGTCAATTGGCAAAGATATTTGATGCATGCGCCTTCGTGGAAGCGAACGTCGAAGATTTAGCAATTGAACATTCACCGGGCCAACAAAGCGGATTAGTTACTTTAGCTCTCTCCAAGATTGATGCGGAGAAACTCTTCGCGCAACTGGCTACAGATGGCTGGAAGGTGCATCAGCCTCGTGAATCGATGGGTTAGAAGTTTCTCATATGATCGGGATAAGTGGGTCGGCGATAACGCGTTAAGGTTCTCTTATGTCGACCGTCGTAATTGCAATAGATGGTCCAAGTGGATCAGGTAAGTCCTCCACCTCTCGCGCAGTGGCCCAACGTGCCAATTGGCAGTATCTCGATACTGGTGCCCTCTACCGGGCGATAACCTGGATCGCACTACGAGATGGGGTGAGTGATCCTGCTGATCTGGTAGAGCGTGCCCAATTTTCGGGGATCACCTTTAATGGCGATCCCATAGAGCCTCGTATCTTCGTGGGGGAGATAGATATCACCGTGGATATTCGCTCGGCGCGGGTAACTGACCAAGTTTCGATTTACTCAGCTCTCCCTGAAGTCCGTGCCTATCTCCTTGGATTGCAACGTCACTTCATCGATGCTGCACCCCACGGGATCGTCGTTGAAGGCCGGGATATTGGAACCGTCGTGGCGCCGGACGCTCCTCTCAAGATATTTCTCTACGCAGATCTACAACAACGAGCTCTCCGCCGTGAGCGCGAACTCACTGAGCTCACAACCACGACCGCCGTCGCAGACTCCCTTGAAGAGCGCGATCTCCTGGATTCAACCCGCAAGCTCTCTCCGCTGCGAATGGCGGAGGACGCCCTGGAAGTTGATTCCACATTGCTTGACCTACCTGAAGTCGTCGACGTTATTTGGCAATGGGCGAAGGAGCGTGCCCTGCTCGGTCTGCCCAAGGTGGCCATCATTGGGAGACCCAATGTAGGAAAATCAACTTTGGTTAATCGAATAATCGGCAGACGGGAAGCGATCGTAGAAGATACTCCTGGAGTGACTCGTGATCGGGTGAAATATGAGGCGGAGTGGAATGGGCGCACCTTTGTTCTCATTGATACCGGAGGCTGGGAGGTAAAGCCGGAAGGAATCTCTGAAAAAATCACTGCCGGCGCGGAGCTAGCAATTGCTGAGGCCGATATTGTCCTATTCGTTGTGGATGCTCAGGTTGGCGCTCTTGATGAAGATTCATCACTTCTTACATTGTTGCGTCGCTCCAAGAAAAAAACGATTCTTGTTGCGAATAAGGTGGACGGGGTCGTTGAGGAACAAAATGCGCACGGACTCTGGAACTTAGGACTCGGAGAACCACACTTTGTATCCGCTCTTCACGGTCGCGGTTCCGGTGATCTTCTCGATCTCTTAGTTAAAGAGTTGCCTGAAGTTGGATCCGAACTTCCCGATGATGGTTTTAGAAGGATCGCAATCGTGGGAAGACCTAATGTTGGAAAATCTAGTCTGCTCAATGCTCTTGCGGGGGAGTCACGCGTTCTCGTTGATGATGTCGCTGGTACTACAAGAGATCCCGTGGATGAACTTATAGAACTAGGTGGCGATACCTGGCGTTTCATCGATACTGCCGGAATTCGTAAACGCGCCATTCACGATAGTGGAACTGATTATTACGCCAGCCTGCGGACGGCATCAGCATTGGAGCGTGCTGAGGTCGCAGTCGTTGTGATCGATGCTTCCCTTCCCTTGACGGAACAGGATTTGCGAATTGTTACGATGACGGAGGAGGCAGGGCGCGCGCTTGTTCTCGTTATGAACAAATGGGATGTTGTTGATGATGAGCGGCGTGAGCAGCTCGATAAAGAACTTGAGAGAAATTTGGAGCGTTATCCGTGGGCTCAACGGGTGAATCTCTCGGCGAAAACTGGCTGGCATCGTGACCGCCTGGCCCCGGCTCTACGAACCGCACTGCGCAGTTGGGAGAAGCGCATTCCAACCGCGAAGCTAAATGCCTTCTTGGGTGCGTTGGTTGCGGCAACACCTCCACCCGTACGAGGGGGCAAGCAACCAAAGATTCGCTTTGCAACTCAAGCCACCATCGCTCCTCCTAAATTCGTGGTATTTGCGAGTGAGTGGGTCGAACCCAGCTATCGACGATTTATTGAACGTCGAATTCGTGAAGAGTTTGGATTTGAAGGTAGCCCCGTAGAAGTTTCTATCAAGGTCAGAGAGCGGGAAGAAAGACGAGTTCGGTGAAGCTCTCCCGAGAGGAAGTTCTCACAATTCCGAATGGATTGACTCTGATTCGTGCCTGCGGGATTCCACTCTTTCTCTGGCTTCTGCTCGGAGCAGATCTCAAGGGCTGGAGTTATCTGGTGTTGGCCATCGGTGCATGGACTGACTACTTCGATGGCAAGGTAGCGCGTTGGTTACACCAAGAATCTAGATTGGGCGCTGCGATGGATCCAGCCATCGATCGTCTCTACATTGCAGCTACTATCGTCGGTTTAGCGCTTAAACACTACATTCCTTGGTGGCTGGTTGCTCTTCTCGTTGCTCGGGACTTCTACATGTTGCTTCTGTTGGGCGCTTACCGGCGACGTTCGGGAGAAGTCTTCTCCGTAACTTTCTTAGGCAAGGCGGCCACCTTTAATTTGCTCTATGCCTTCCCCTTTCTCTTACTAAGCAGCAAGAGTGCCTGGGGGGAGTTTGCCCATTCCTTTGGATGGGCTTTTGCCATCTGGGGGTTAGGGTTGTACCTTCTAGCCGCAATCGATTATTCACGAATAGCAGCCGCATCTAAGAGGGGAACTCATGTCTAATATCCCAGCAGAATTGCAGTACACCAAGGAGCACGAGTGGATTGCTAAAACGTCGACAGATGCCTTTCGTATCGGCATTACCGACTTTGCCCAAGCGGCGCTGGGTGACATTGTCTATATTCAACTTCCAAAAGTTGGGCAGAGTGTCACCGCTGGTCAGGTATGTGGTGAGGTCGAATCCACTAAATCCGTATCTGAAATTTATTCTCCCTTGACTGGAAAGGTCATTGCGATAAATCAAAACCTCGACGTGACCCCTGAATTAATTAACCAAGACCCATATAGCGCAGGTTGGATAGCAGAGATAGAGATATCACAGAGCCCAGCAGATCTTCTCTCCAGTCAGGAATATGAGGTGCTGACCGCTTGATTTTTAATCTACCGTTCAATACTGTCAGCCTCTAGTCAAGATAGAGATTGCAAGTTAATTTCAACCTTAAGTGAGGGGGATGAGTGAACGATTCAAAAGCCCCCGAGGATCCCTCAAAGCGAGATCTTACGACAACAATTCATCTTTCAGCCTTGCGTTCAGTGCCCAAGCCACGACCCCTTGAAGAGATTTATGCACTGCTTTCCTTGGAAGAACGTGAGGTGGTTAGTCAGCTTCCCAAGAATTCTGCAATGCTCATTGTCATTGCCGGGCCTAACAAGGGTGCGCGCTTTTTAATTGACTCAGCAGAGACTGCAATTGGTCGTGATCAGGTGAGCGACATTTTTCTTGACGACATCACCGTATCGCGCTCCCACGCCAAGATCATGCGCTCTGCCGAGAGAGAGTTTCGTATCCTTGATCAGGGTAGTTTGAATGGCAGTTACTTAAATGCACATCAAATCCAAGAGTCAACGCTCACAACAGGCGATGAGGTCCAAATTGGAAAATTTAGATTGACCTATTTTAAAGGAAGAGGGAATTGATGGCCGTTCCAGCACGCGCATACCTAAGCATTGGAGAGGTGCTTGGAAAGTTGCGAGGAGATTTCCCCGACATCACTATCTCAAAGATTCGATTCCTGGAATCAGAGGGTTTAATTGAGCCACAGCGCACTCCCTCTGGCTATCGGAAATTCACTGGAGTTGATCTCGAGCGCTTGCGCTATGTCTTGACCGCGCAGCGCGACCAGTATCTTCCCCTGCGAGTTATTAAAGAGAATTTGGATGCGCTAGATCGCGGATTGGAACCTGCAGCTCTCCCGGGAGGTGTAGCTGCGCCTCGCCTGGCAACTGTCGATGGCGAGTTTGCTCCCGGACATTTCGCGACAGAGAGTGAACTAAGACTCTCCCGGATTGAGCTTTTGGAGTCAGCAAATCTCACGGAGGAGCAACTCACTGAGGTTGAATCCTTTGGATTGATCACAATTCGTGGGCGTTATTACGATGCGGACGCGCTGGCGGTAGCCAGGACAATCTCTGCGATCGCGACCTTTGGAATCGAAGCGCGCCACCTGCGCTCCTTCAAATCTGCGGCTGACCGCGAAGTTGGACTCGTCGAACAGGTGATCACTCCGATTCTGCGCCAGAAGAGTTCTGACGCCAAAGCACGAGCAGATGAGGTCGCCAACGAATTGGCCGCCCTCTCCGTGAAGCTCCATGCCGCCCTGGTTCGCGCAGGACTGCATCGCGCGAGATAATTAATACGTGAGCATCCCTGTAGAAGTCGTGGGCGTCCGAATTGAGATGCCCTCCAACCAGCCGATCGTTCTCCTCAAAGAGGTTGGCGGTATTAGATACCTACCAATCTGGGTTGGAGCGGTTGAAGCCTCGGCGATCGCCTTTGCGCAGCAAGGTCTGGTGCCCGTTCGTCCTCTAACTCATGATCTCTTCAACTCCGTCTTACAGACGTTGGGCTCCTCTGTGGAGAGAGTAGAGATTACCGATCTGATTGATGGGGTCTTCTACGCCGATCTACACCTGGCTGGAGGAACCACCGTCTCCGCCCGCCCGAGTGATGCCTTGGCCTTGGCGCTGCGCGCACAGGCGCCCATATCGGCCTCTGACTCCCTTTTTAGCAAGGCTGGAATTGAGATTCCGGACCAGTCTGAGGACGAGGTTGAGAAATTTCGCGAGTTCTTGGATCAGATCAATCCAGATGATTTTGCTCCCTAGAGAGCCTAAGTCTCAACTAAAGGTTTAAAGTTTTACGTGTCGCTCGCCCTCTTTTTGCTGCCAGAGTTCTACTCTTATCGGGTTGGGATCCCCTGTCCTGTGAGAAGTGAGTGGTGATGAGCGAAGCTACCCCTGAGATCGGTTACCGCGGTGCAACCGCCTGCGTTGCAGCCGGTATCACATATAGACAGTTGGATTATTGGACGCGTACAGATCTTGTTTCGCCGAGCATTAGGAGCGCTGCGGGTTCTGGCTCCCAACGGTTGTACAGTTTTCGCGACATCTTGGTCTTGAAAATAGTTAAACGCCTTCTCGACACTGGCGTCTCTTTGCAGAATATTCGTACCGCGGTGGAACACCTACGAAAGCGGGGAGTGGCAGATCTGGAGAGTATGACGCTGATGAGCGACGGGGTCTCGATCTATGAGTGCGCAAGCCCCGATGAGATCATCGATCTTCTACAGGGTGGCCAAGGTGTCTTTGGAATTGCGATTAATCGGGTCTGGAATGAAGTTGAAGGTTCATTGGCCACCCTGCAAGGGGAGTCCACGAGAGATGGGTCCGTTGTCACATCAAGTAACGATGAGTTGGCGCTGCGTAGAAAGAGCAAGGGCGCTTAAAACTCTTTATCCTTCCGCTAGGGGAATTTTAAATCCATAAGGGGGATAGGTGTCACTTCGCGAGAATTTTGTTGATCGCCATATTGGGCCAGATCAAAAGGAAATTTTACAGATGCTCGCGCAATTGGGTGAACCGTCTCTCGACGCGTTGATTGAGAAGGTAGTTCCAGAAAATATTGCGATGCGCGAGAAGCTATCTGACTTAATTCCAGATGGCATCTCCGAAGTAGCCGTAGTTGCTCGTCTACGAGAGTTTGCAGCAGAGAATCTGGTCGCGCGCTCCTATATTGGAACTGGCTACTACGGAACAATTACCCCTCCTGTGGTCTTGCGAAATATTCTGGAGAATCCTGCCTGGTACACCGCCTATACGCCTTACCAGCCAGAGATAAGCCAAGGGCGCTTGGAAGCAATCTTCGCCTTTCAAACTGTTGTGGGGGATTTGACTGCGCTTCCCATTGCAAACGCATCTATGTTGGATGAGGCGACCGCGGCGGCCGAGGCCATGACTCTGGCCCGTCGTGTCTGGACTGGAAGTGATGAGGCTGTTTTTTTCGTAGACACCCACCTGCACCCACACATCAAGGCTGTGATTCAAACACGGGCCAAACCGTTAAAGATTTCTGTCATTGAAGGAACTCAGAGCACTCTCAAAGAGATGAGTGAGGCGATCTTTGGAGCAATCCTCGCGCAGAGCTCCACATATGGAGAAGTTTTCAATCTCTCTTCTGCTATTGCCGCCGTAAAGAACCGTGGAGCTATCGCGATTGTCGCCTGCGATCTACTTGCCCTCACCTTGTACAAGTCTCCAGGGGAGTACGGGGCCGATGTCGCTATTGGCTCTGCGCAACGTTTTGGCGTACCGATGGGATTTGGTGGACCGCATGCAGGATTTATGGCGGTTCGACAAGGTTTGGAGCGCTCTCTGCCTGGTCGCCTCGTTGGCCAAAGCGTTGATGTACACGGGAATCCCGCCTACCGTCTTGCCCTGCAAACTCGAGAGCAACACATTCGTCGTGACAAAGCAACTTCAAATATCTGCACTGCGCAAGTACTTCTCGCCGTGATGTCAGGTTTTTACGCGATGTGGCACGGTCCCGAGGGATTAGTCGCAATCGCAAACCGTGTGAGGGGCTACACGCACTCTCTTCGGGCTGCTCTTGCTCTTAGTGGCTACAAAGTTGGCGAGGCCGAAGTTTTTGATACATTCGTCGTAGCTCAAGTGAACGCTGTCGACATTATGGATCGCGCCCTTCAGCGCGGAATCAATTTGCGCAAGATCTCTGAGGAGAGCGTAGGAATATCTTTCGATGAGACGGTGACGCAGCGCGATCTCGATGACTTGCTGGCTATCTTTGCCGCGTCGCAAACCACGAGCTCCCCAGAAATTCCCCGAGATCTCCAACGGGTAACCAAGATTCTCACCCATCGGATATTCAATACTTATCATTCTGAGACTTCGATGCTCCGCTACATTCGCACGCTCTCAGATCGAGATTTAGCACTCGATCGCACGATGATTCCTCTTGGCTCCTGCACCATGAAGCTCAATGCTACGACAGAGATGATTCCGGTCACCTGGCCTGAATTTTCTGCACTTCATCCCTTCGCTCCAGCAACACAAAGCGTGGGGTATCGTCGCTTGATTGCGGAGTTGTCGGAATGGTTAATTGCATTAACCGGGTACGACGCGGTCTCACTGCAGCCAAATGCGGGTTCGCAGGGAGAGTTTGCTGGTCTGTTAGCGATCCGCAATTTTCTCGATGCAAAGGGGGAGAGCAGTCGGGATATCTGTCTCATCCCTTCTAGTGCGCATGGAACAAATGCAGCAAGCGCAGTAATGGCGGGCATGAAGGTTGTGGTCGTCGAGTGCGATGAAGCGGGAAATGTCTCCCTAGATGACATCAAAGCAAAGATTGGTCAATACAACGATCGTCTCGCAGCGCTGATGGTTACCTACCCTTCTACTCATGGTGTTTTTGAGGCGGCCATCTCCGAGATCTGTGGTTTGGTTCACGATGCTGGTGGTCAGGTTTATGTCGATGGTGCAAACCTAAACGCGCTAGTCGGTTTAGCGCAGCCGGGAAAATTTGGAGCCGATGTTTCGCACCTTAACCTCCACAAGACCTTCTGCATTCCACATGGCGGGGGAGGACCAGGTGTAGGACCCGTGATTTCCAGAGCGCACCTTGCTCCGTTCCTTCCCAATCATCCGCTGGATTTGTCTGTGGGCTCACCCTCTGGACCTGGACCCGTGAGCTCGGCTCCATTTGGGTCGGCGGGAATTTTGCCAATCTCATGGAGTTACATTCAGATGATGGGGGGAGATGGTTTGACCCGTGCAACAGAGGTAGCAATTCTCTCCGCTAACTACATTGCAAAGAAATTGGATCCTCATTTCCCTGTTCTCTACAAGGGTGAATTCGGCTACATCGCTCACGAGTGCATTATTGATCTACGGGAGATCACAAAGAAGACAGGAACCACAGTTGATGATGTAGCGAAGCGGTTGATGGATTACGGATTCCACGCGCCTACTGTAAGTTTTCCGGTCGCCGGCACTCTCATGATTGAACCGACGGAATCAGAGGACATTGCTGAGATGGATCGTTTCATCAATGCCATGATCTCCATCAGAGCGGAAATTTCCGATATCGAACATGGTGAATTAACTATTGAGGAGTCACCTCTGCGCTTTGCACCGCACACCGATAGCGATCTGCTGCGCAGCGATTGGAACCGCAAATATTCCCGCGAGATCGCCGCGTATCCACTTGGTAGTGATCCAGAGATGGCACACAAGGGGAAGTACTGGCCCGCGACAGGACGGATTGATGGAGTTTTTGGTGATCGCAATCTTGTCTGTTCCTGCACCCCAATCTCTGAACTTGCTATAAACGTTTGAATCTAATGGCAGATTTCGTAGATTACGTTGCAAAGAAGATAGCGAGTGATTTTGAAATTGATGGGAAGGTGGATAAAGAAGTTTGGAAGAGCGCGAAGTGGAGCGCTCCCTTCGTTGATATGGTTTCGGGGGAGCAGGCTGATTACCAGACTCGAAGCGCGATTCTCTGGAGCGCAGAACGGCTCTACATCGCAATGCGGGCCGAGGAGCCAAATATCCAGGCTGAGATCACCGAGCGCGATAGCCTGATATTTCTGGAGAATGACCTTGAGCTCTTTATTGATGGCGGAGATGCCTATTACGAGCTGGAGGTAAATGCTCGAAATACCATTTATGAAGTCTTCTTTATCTGGCGGGAAGCTCTCAAAAACCGTGAGAGGTTCCCCTTAGAGACCTTTGATCTCAACGCCCCAGATGTCTATACCTTTGCAGGTGATTACGATCGCACGGGTCCCTCCTTCTGGATCGGGACCCATCCTCGTGGGGTGCGCTGGGCCTTTAAAGGCTTTGATATGCCGGGGCTAGAAACAGCGGTAACTCTGCAGGGGAGCCTCAATGACCCCAGTTCAAAGGATGAGAGTTGGTCCCTTGAGATCGCTATTCCCTGGCAGAGTCTCAAATTTTTAGCCAATGGCAGGCAATTGCCACCCGTCTCCGGTGACAGTTGGAGGCTCTTTCTAGGACGTTTTGATAAGAAGATCGTGGATGGGAAGGAGATCTCCCCACATCCTGCCAGCGCCTTACGAGCGCACGGTGTCTATGACACCCATCTGCCGGAGGAGTGGAGTGTTATTGAATTCGTCGAATAACTTTTGTTGGCTTTTTACTTTACATAATGTAGATTATCGGCGATAAATAACCCTCTGAAAACCCCAGATTGTCGTCTTTCGCCAAGCTTCAATGACTATCGATCCACTCATCTTTGAATTCCCAGCAACTCTTTCGATGAAGGTGATGGGAACCTCCACGATCACTCGTTCGCGGGCGGCGGCGATTCGGACGATTTCAATTTGAAATCCGTAGCCAATAGTTGTTAAGTGCGCTGCGAGAATATCGTCAATCATTTGTCGACTTAAAATCCGGTATCCACTGGTGAGATCTTTGTAGGGTAACCCCAAGGCCGCTGCGGCATATTTGGTTCCAAAGCGGGAGATTAAGCGACGAGAAAGAGGCCAATTGACCACCGAACCTCCATCGATCCAGCGCGTCCCTAGAACTAAATCTGCGTATTGAGAGGCTTCTAAGAGGTGCCAGAGCTCCTCTGGTTGGTGAGAGCCATCGGCATCCATCTCCACGAAGTATTCGTAACCGCGGGAAAATCCCCAATCAAAGCCGGCCAGGTATGCGGGGCCTAGACCACCTTTCTCGCTACGGTGCAGAAGAAAGGTCTGCTTATCCCGGAGGGCATCAACGAGGTTCCCGGTGCCGTCTGGTGAATTGTCATCGACTACCAAAATATCGATATCTGGCGTTGCATGACGGATGCGAGAGATCAGATCGACAATATTGAGGGCTTCGTTATAGGTCGGCACAATGACTAGAACTTTTTTCGCTACCAATTGAGGGCTGCCATCATGCGATCCACAGAGGCACCAAGCCCGTAATCCTCCTTGAATTGCCAGATTTTCTCCATGCTTTCTGGGCGTTTTGGCATAGCTATAGACATTGGTGGGATCGGCACGTCAAGCGCACAATGTACGAGTTTTGGCGCGATGGCCACATAGTCGGATCCCTCGATCAATTTTTTGCGGAGATTGCTCGGTAAGCGCTCATCATCTGCATGTGCCGCCGCTAAAGCCTCCTCGATCGTGGTGAAATTGTTGGCAATCAGCGCGGCGCCCTTCTCTCCGATCCCCCGAACGCCAGGCAGCCCATCTGATGCATCCCCACGAATCATCGCAAATAAAGCGTACCTATCCCCCGGGATTTCGTAGCGGGCTGCCACCCAGGCGCGGTCCACGAGATCGTGATTGGAAATCCCTTTGGCGAGATAAACAATCTTCACACGACGTTTGTCATCGACGAGTTGAAAGAGGTCCCGATCGCCGGTGGCGACGTAGGTGGGGCCGCGCTCTTTCACGCTGAAGGTTGCCATGATGTCATCGGCTTCATAATCATCGACGCCAAGCATGGGTATTCCGAACGCTTCCAGGAGATCGAGAAGAATGGGAATTTGTGGTCCCAAAGTGTCAGGTTCTTTCTCAGCTCCGCTCTCATCGACTCGGTTCGCCTTGTAACCTGGAAAGAGGTCAACGCGCCAACTAGGACGCCAGTCACCCTCCAAACATGCAACGAGTCGTGAGGGTTGATATTGCGTAATGAGTCTGGAAGACATATCCAGAAAACCTTTGATGGCGTTGATCGGTTCTCCGCTGGGCGAGAGCAAAGTATCTGGCATTCCAAAGTAGGCGCGGTACCAGAGCGAGGCGCTATCTAGGAGGAGAAGAGTCACCCAACGATCCCTGCGTACGAGACAATTCCACGGTCGATTCGTTTCAGCGCATTTTCAACTGTCTGCGCCAGGTGGGGTGAGGCGTTTGCAATCTGTCGCAAGAGATCAATGATCTGCTTCATTGAGCGCACGAAATCTCCCACGGTGAGTTCGCTACCGCGAAGAATTGCTGCCAAG